>NZ_JAWHPJ010000011.1:0-330719 GCF_032587815.1 Pseudomonas syringae group sp. 26L6 | reverse complement strand
CGGCGACTGGTGTCCGGAGATTTTGCCAAATTAGGAAGTCTTTTTCAGAGTTTCCTTAACAGAACCCACATGGCATTATGTCCATCATGAAATAACTTTCATCGCGATTAATTAAAGCTCCTCAGGCGTCAGCAGAAAAACAGATATCGGAAAGGAACGCATTGCCCTTCCGCCTGTTTTGCCGCTGGAGGCAACCATGAACATCAGATCGCTGAATATTTCACGCAGGGCATCCCTGTTTTTTGGCGTTATTACCTTGCTGCTGATTGGCCTCGGAGGATTCTCCTACGTGCAGATCGACCATCTGCGCACGGCCGAGCAGAACATCGAAGAAAACTCGTTGCCCAGCATTCAGGTCGTCGACGACATTCAGATCGCCCTGCTTCACGCTCGTCTGGAAAGCATCAGGATGCTCGCCAGTACCGATCCTGCCGTGCACAGCACAGCAGAAGCCAAAGCCCGGGAAGCGATAGAGGCGCTCAGGTCGAACAGCGAGTTTTATCGGAAAAATCTGATTTCGGGCGAAGCCGACCGTGCGCAATTCGAAGACGCCAACAGCAAGATGGGGGCCTACATCGACGGCGTGAAACAGATCATCGCCCTGGACAGTTCCGATCATGAGAAAGCTGTTTCCTTTGCTAACGCAGAACAGGTTCAGCGCGCCAATGCCTATCAGGAAAAACTCACCACCCTGCGTGGGCACAACGCTGAAGAAGCCGTAAGCTCCGGAAAAGATGCCACCGACGTGTACAACCACAGCGTCAATGTATTGCTGACCGTTGTTATTGCAGCGTCCCTTCTGACTGTGGTTCTGGCGATTACCCTGACACGCAGTATTGTCGATCCGCTCAACGCTTCCCTCAAACTGGCAGAAGACATCGCCGCAGGCGACCTGACCCGGCAACTGGGCATTACCGGCAGCGACGAAGCATCACGCTTGATGACGGCCCTCAACACCATGTCGGGGAACCTGCGTACCACCATTCATGAGATTTCCGGCGCATCCGCCCAATTAAGTACCGCTGCCGTCGAGATGACGTCAATCACCGAAAGCGCCGACCGTACACTGCAACAACAGAACAGCGAAATCGAACAGGCCGCCACTGCTGTAAACGAAATGAGTGCTGCCGTAGAAGAAGTCGCTCGTAATGCTACGTCTACCTCCCAGGCCGCCCAACAATCCAGCCTCTCTGCCGACCTGGGCAACCAGCGCGTGACCGAAACCCTGACCGCCATGCACAACCTGACCGGCCTGGTCGAGGGCTCCTCTGCACAAGTCACGGCCCTGGCCGGCCAGGCACAGGACATCAGCAAAGTGTTGGGCGTGATTCGCGGAATTGCCGAGCAGACCAACCTGCTGGCATTGAACGCAGCCATCGAAGCCGCGCGTGCCGGTGAACAAGGCCGGGGGTTTGCCGTGGTGGCTGATGAAGTACGCGCGCTGGCACATCGCACACAAACGTCCACTCAGGAAGTCGAACAGATGATCTCGGCGATTCAGGCCGGTTCTTCGGCCACAGTCGAGTCCATGCAGAAGAGCACTCAGGAAGTCCACAGCACTCGCAAGACGGCAGAAGACGCCGGACAATCGCTGCGCCAGATCACCGACTCGGTACTGGAAATCAATAACCGTAACCTGCAGATCGCTGCGGCATCGGAACAACAGGCGCATGTAGCACGTGATGTTGACAGAAGTCTGATCAGCATCCGTGATCTGGCCGTACAGAGCAGCGAAGGCACCCGGCAAACACTGATTGCCAGTACCGAACTTTCGCAGTTGGCAGTCAACTTGAATGATCTTGTACTGCGCTTCAAGACATAATGCGAAACGGGATCCATAACTATCAGGCATGGCGGCAGGGCAGCGGATTCGTCTGCTGCACCTTTTCATAGCGCTAGTGCCATTTCTGGCAAAAAAAAAATAACAAAATGCCAGCACTCGGCTGTCATTAAAGTTGCATTTCATGTGTTTCATTAACGATACAAATACCTGCTATCAGGTATGATGCGCGCTACTTGAATACGGGAAGTATGAGGTATGCCGTGCAGAATCATTGTGGCCGACGACCACCCGCTGTTTCGTGAGGGCATGCTGCGTACTATCGAGCGGCTGATACCCGAAGCGATTATTGAAGAAGCAGGCAATCTGGATGAAGTACTCACCCTCGCACGCCGGGGTGATGAGGTCGACACACTGGTGCTAGACCTGCGCTTTCCGGGGCTCACTTCGATGCAGACCATCGGCAGCCTGCGCAGCGAGTTCAAACGCACTTCAATCATTGTCGTCTCGATGGTCGATGATCTGGACACCATTTCACAGGTCATGTCTCAGGGTGCGGATGGCTTCATCGGCAAAAATATAGACCCCCTGGAAATTGCCGAATCCATCATCGCCATCCGCGATGGCGAAGTGGTGGTCAAGTACAAGCCCGAAGGTTCGTTACTGAGCGATCTGGACTCTGGCGCAATCAGCCATCTGACCGTACGTCAAAGAGAAGTACTGGGGCTTGTGGCGTCGGGAAAAACCAACAAGGAAATCGCCAGGGATCTGGGTATTTCACCCTTTACCGTGCGTATTCATGTCTCCAGCCTGCTCAAGGCGCTTGGTGTGCCCACCCGATCGGCCGCCGCTGCACAGTTTTCCAGCCTGGCCGGCAAACAGCACTGAGACGGTAGCCGTCATGTCACTACTGCCCCAACGAATAGATCTGGAAATGACTCAGGCGCTGCTGCGCATGGCGGTCATTGCCACATCGATCCTTTACGCACTGATCGCGTATGGGATGGGTGAAATGTCAGAGAACAAGCTGTTTGTGATCCTGGCTTATTGCATGGGCTTCGGCGTCGTCACGGTGGGGCTGATCATACGCATTGCCCAGCGCCCGGGTGCCTCCGGCAGACGACGTCTGTTTGCCCTGGTGACCGATAATCTGGCGGGAATCGTAACGATCTCGGTTGGCGGCGAGGCCATGTTGCCGGTGTACTCGGTAATGCTGAGCATGACGGTCGGCTACGGTATGCGCTACGGTCGCAACTACCTGCTGCTGGCAACCGGCTTTTCCATGATTTCGTTGATGATCATCATCGTGCTCACGCCGTTTCTGCGTGAACACCATGCTGTGGCCGTCATGATGATCCTGACCATGCTGGTCCTGCCACTGTTTGTCTATTTTCTGCTTGGCCGACTGCACATGGCCCTTGAAGAAACCCAGGCGGCCAATCAGGCCAAGTCAAGGTTTCTGGCACAGGCCAGTCATGACCTGCGCCAGCCGATCCACTCCATCAGCCTGTTTACTGCCTGCCTGCGCGATGCGGCTTTGGGCGATAACGAACAACGTCTGGTAAATAACATCGACCGGGCATTGAGTGCGGTAGAACAACTGTTTCGTTCGTTGCTGGACATCTACACCCTCAATCAGGGCGAAGTCGCACCGCGCCCCGAATCAGTCGACCTGGATGCACTGCTCAACGGGCTGGCCGCTCAGAACAGCGAGGCTGCCACCTGGGCTGGCGTGGACATTCGCGTACACAGCGGCAACCATCACGTCTGGACCGACCCGGCATTGTTGCGCACGCTGTTGCAGAACCTTGTCTCCAATGCTTTCAAATACGCGCCGGGCAAACCGATTCTGATTGGCTGTCGCCGGCAAAAAGGCACAGTCAGCATTGGTGTTTATGATCGGGGCCGCGGCATACCCGCCGAGCACTTGCCGCACTTGTGCAACGAGTTCTATCGCGTCCGCGAGAAGCGTGACCGCGACATTGAAGGTGTTGGCCTGGGGCTGAGTATCGTCAGCCGTATCGCCAGGCTCATGAATCTGCGGGTCAATATCAGTTCAGTGCCCGAGCGCGGCACTGCGGTAACCGTCAGCGGCCTGAAAGCCGTGGCCGCCAGCCAGCCGGTGAACAACATCGAAATCAACTGGAATACCCGCCTGCTTTCCGGCCTGCGCGTCATGCTGATCGAAGACAATCGCAACGTGCTTGAAGCCACCGCCATGTTGCTGCGCAGATGGGGCTGCGAGGTACAGACCTTCAGCAGCATCCCCGAGATCAGTGTCGACTGTGATCTGGTAGTCACTGACTTCGATCTGGATCGTACGGCCTCGGGCGCCGACTGCATTGCCTACCTGAGCGGGCTGCAGGGAAGGCGCATACCCGCCATCGTGATTACCGGCCATGAGCTTCAGCACGTCCGGCAGACGCTGAACGATCCGGATATCCCCGTTCTATCAAAACCGGTAAGGCCGGTCGAACTGCGCTCGCTGTTGCTGAGTTTCAAGGCCGGTTCGGCGGTGTACTGACAGTCGTTGGAATGTGTTGCTTGCAGACGTTGGGCAGCGAGCTGTGGTCAATCAGTTGTGAAGCGCTCAACCACATTGCCCTTGAACTTGATGAAAATGCGCGTAATCGACGCTTTTCTTCCGGTAGCTTGCGTGCCGCTCAGTGTGCTTGCGTCGCCTATCATTTCCTGCGCATCGCCCATACGCGATTGCCCTTGAAGCAAGGTGGATGCCGCGTCTCCGGAACCGTATCGGTTGGAGTACTTGACCGCCATTTTGGTCAATGAGTTAAGACCTGATTCGTTACGGTCGTAGTACCACTCAGAGCTGTTATCGGAAACATTGTCCTGTGCCGAATAAGGCGCACCAAACGCCTGGCGAATCTGTTCCTTGGTCGACTTGCGGGCAATGATGTTGGCTTTTATATAGTCAGGCGCATATTTGTAATCACCGGTCAGGGTATCGAGCGGGTTGCCGCCACCGGTCGAACAGGCCGTCATGGTTACTGTGACCAGCGTAATCGCCGCCAACCCCCTTATGTTTGCCAAATGGCGAGAAATACCCATGCGCGTTCCCTCTGAAAACAAAGTCTGTTGTGAGTGATCCGTTTACACCACTGCAAGACCTGTTACGGTCGCGCACGCGCGGCCGGCGACGTTATAAAAACGTCGTCTGCCATCAACAAGTCAGGGTGTTATTCAGCGCATTAGCTTAAGTTGCCGAACCAGGGCCAGCCATAGTACGGATGTACTAGTAACAGTAAGGATGTACTGCTTCTGCAGACTGACAACTTTCTCAGAAACGGTAAGTCGCCCCCACGCCCAAAAAGCTGGCGCGGTTCTGATAGCGCGCGCTGTAACTGGCCAGCGCATTGGCACGGCTGACATCAACGCTTTCTTCTTTAAGATAGGCGTAGGCAACATCAAGGGTCAGTTCTTTGCTGACGTCATAACCCGCCCCCACACTGAAGATCGTACGGTCGCCGGTCGGTGTGCGTGGCGAGCGATTGGTATTGCTGGTCGGTGACTGATCCAGACGGATGCCGGTACGCAACGACCAGTGTGAATCCAGTCGATACGATGTGCCGAGCGCATAGGCCCAGGTATCGTGCCAGTCCAGCCCGCCAGCGATAGCGCCAGACAAGGACGCAGCAAGTATCCCTCCACGCGCAGGGCTGATGTTCTCGGTGCTGAAACTCAGGTCCTTCATGCGGCTCCAGCGCGTCCAGGTCGTCCCCGCATAAAGTGTCCAGGCATCGGTGAGCTTCTGGGTGACTGACAATTCGTAGGATTCAGGAGTATCGACCTGTAGCGAGCAGTCATAGCGATTGCTGCTCAGCAACTGGGCTGGCGTACCGGCACCTGTGGCAACCTCGGTGTGGCAATCCAGGTCGTAGCGCACTTTGGAGTGGTAGGTCAAACCAGCCTGCGTGGTATCAGTCAGGCTGGCCAGAACGCCGATATTGAAGCCCAGCGCGACATCCTTGCCCTTCACCTTCACATTACTGTCGGCGATGGCCGGGTTAAGCGTCAGGTCCGACTCCAGCGAGCCGGCAAACTGATTGATGGTCGGCCCGAAGCCCACCGATACCCTGTCATTGAAGGCATAACTCAATGTCGGTTGCAGGGTCAGAACTTTTGCATCGCTCTTGCTGGCAAAGGCGCGCCCTTGAAAACCGCGTTCGTAATCCGTCGCCAGACCGAACGGCACGTACGCGCCAAGGCCGATGGCCCAGTGTTCATTCAGCCTGCGAGTATAAAAACCGAACGGGATGGCCTTGAATGGCACCATGTCGCCATCGTTGCTGCCGCTCGAACGTCCACTCACCTGGCTGATATCCGTCGATGCATCGATAAAGGTAGCGCCACCGGTGACCTGCTGGCCGGCCAGACGCGCCATGCCTGCAGGGTTGCCGTATACCGTGCCGGCATCTTCGGCGGCAGAGGCCCGGCCCGCAAACGCTGTGCCCATGCCGCTTATACCTTGCTCGTTAAGCGCAAAGCCACCTGCATACAAGTGCGTAGAAATCATGGCAACCGTGAAGCCCAGGGTCGTCTTGTGCATGGTGTTCAATGCTCGCAGTAAAGGGGGTCCGGTCAACCCGTTTGAAGGGGAAACTGCCTGCATACACCTGCAAAGTGTTTTCAGGCATTCCATGCGCTGGCAAACCTGCGATTTTATCAACGCAAAAATAGGATCCCTATAGTACACATGTACTAGTACACACCTCTTGGGTAAGTCCTTAACGTTGACAAGGGCATTAAACTCGTTAAATAGTTGGAGGCGAGGAACACAATATTTTATGTAAGCCACGATCAGGTATGGCACGATCACTTCCTGCACAAGATCGGCAGCGTCAGGCGTACTGCCAAGGCTGCATCAGTGCTTTTATGACCAGGGTGACGCATTTTGAACAACAAATTGACTTCAGCAGAGCTGGCAGTCATCAGTGAGATCGAGGCCACTTCCAGCCTTTTAAGGCTGGTGACCCGGCTGACCGGCCTGAGATTCGCGGCAATTGCCAAAGTAACCGAAACCAGCTGGACGGCATGTGCTGTGTACGACGAGATCAAGTTCGGACTGGAGGCCGGTCACGAGCTCAAACTGGAAACCACGCTGTGCAATGAATTGCGCCAGCATAAGTGTCCTATCGTAATCAACGAAGTTGCCACGGATGCGGTCTACGCAGAGCACCCCATCCCGAAACTCTATGGCTTTCAGAGCTATTTCTCGTTGCCGATCATTTTCCCCAACGGAGACTTCTTCGGCACGCTGTGCGGTCTGGACAACCTGCCGACGCCACTCGACGATGCCGATACGCTCGATACCCTGAAAGTCTTCTGCACGTTGATCGCCAGCACGCTTTACGCGCACTACCAACTGCAGGAAATGCAGGAAGTCACTGCTTAAGGCATGGAATGCCTCAGGTGCGCAATTGCCGTTCCATGATCAATGTGCGCTCCTCCCCTTCCTGATGCTCTCGTACCAACCTGAAACCCAGCGCCTTGTAAAACTCCTGCGCAGTCAAGGATGACGGCACAATCAGCAGCCCTATATCAGTCTCCAGGGCGACACGTTCCAGCTTTGCCATCAACAAACGCCCGACGCCCCGACGATGCCAGTCAGGGTCGACAAACACCGAGCGCACAACCTGACCCTCCAGGCTGGCAGTTCCGACAACCTCCGCCACCGCCACCGCCACAAACATCCGACGTTGCTGCATGAGCCGCTCAATGGCAGACGGGCTGAAACTCAGTTGCACGCGCTCGATCACACTGACCGGGTAATCCCTGGCATTGCTGGTGCGCAAGGCAGCCAGCACCACTCGACTGATGGCGTCAGCGTCTGCTCTCCGTGCGGATCGAACCTTGATGTCCATTTTTCGTACCTGGGCAGATAAACCGCACATGAAGAGCACAGTGAAAGCCGGCTTCGTTGATACCGAGCCATGACCGTTTTGCTGATGTGTAACCAAACGACGAATGGCATTTTTTGTAACACTCTGCATACAAACGAGCAGGCCCTTTATCTTATGGGGCTGCGCGACCGATAGCGCTTAAAAAGTAGCCGTCTGCGGCCGATCAACCTGTACCTCGCCTGTAATTGAATTTTTTTCATCTGTTAAAGTCGGCTCCGTGATGTCATATAGTCATCACCGAACACCCATCGAGAATTTTATGAACGCCAGTGCCCCCATTCCGCTGAATGAAACGCAACGTCTGTTGCGCATCAGGGAGCTGTGCGTACTTGAAAACACCTCTGACGACGTGTTCGATGAAATCGTGGCGATGACCGCCGATTTCTTCCAGGCGCCGATTGCGTTGATCTCGATTGTCGATGAACACCGTCAGTGGTTTCGCGCCAGAGTGGGTTTGAATGCCCAGGAAACGCCACGCAACGTCTCCTTCTGTGCTTACACGATCCTTTCCGACTCGCTGTTTGAAATTCCGGATGCGACCCTCGACGACCGGTTCATGAACAATAGCCTGGTGACCGGCCACCCCGATATTCGCTACTACGCGGGTGCCCCGCTGATTACCGATGACGGCATCGCTCTGGGCAGCCTGTGCGTGATCGACACCAAGCCGCGTGAACCGATGAGCGAGCATCAGATGCAGATGCTCAAGCGTTTCGCCTCACTGGTCATGAAGCGCATAGTCAGCTTGCGCCTCAGTTGCTTCATTGACCAGCCGACCGGCCTGTACAACCGGTCACGCCTGCAGGAAGACATCCATCAGGCACTGCTATCAAGCGTTGATTATCAGTTGGTCGTGGTGGACATGATCACCTCTGCGTTCCTGAACGATATCGTCAAGGCTCTTGGCTACAGCTTCTCTCAGGATCTGGTGACAGAAATCAAGAGCCGCCTGGAGCATCTGCTGCCGCCAACCTGTTCGCTGTACAAGGTCAGCCCTACCCGCTTCGGCTTTCTGCTGCCCGGAGAAAGAGCGCCTGATCATCTGTTTCGTACCATTCTCGAAGACTTCGAGACACCGGTAGAATGCCGGGGCATCCCGGTGCAGATGCAGGTGGGTCTGGGGGTTGTCACCCTGAACCGCGACCCGACCGAAGAGCCGGACTGGATGCGCATGGTCATCAGCGCTGCCGATGATGCCCGCGACCGGAATCTGGGCTGGGCGATGTATGAGCCGCACTTCGATGCCGCCCAGCAACGTGCTTTCAAACTGCTCAGTTCGTTGACCAGCGCAGTCCACTCGCATGATCAACTGCGCCTGGTCTACCAGCCGCGCATCGACCTCGCCTCTGGTGTGTGCACCTCGGTAGAAGCCTTGCTGCGCTGGAACCACCCGACGCTCGGTCCCATCGGACCTGCCGAATTCGTACCGCTGGCCGAGAAAACCGCACTCATGCGTCCGCTGAGTCTGTGGGTGCTGACAAGCGCAATCGAGCAGGCCGCCCGCTGGCAGCAACAAGGCTTCGATTTCCGTATTGCGATCAACGTCACCCCGGAAGACCTTACCGGCCCGGCTTTCACTGACCGGATGATTCGCCTGCTGGGCCAGCACAAGATCGACCCCACACGCTTTGAGCTGGAGTTCACCGAGGGCGCGTTGATGCACAACCCGGCCGAAGTGCGTCACCAACTGGAACGCATGCGTCAGATGGGCATGGATGTGGCGATCGATGACTTTGGTACGGGCTACAGCAACTGGAACTACCTGCGGCAATTGCCCGCGACCACCGTCAAGCTCGATCAGTCGCTGATTCGCAATCTGGCGTCTGACAAGACCGATCAGCGTCTGGTCAAGGCGCTGATCGGCCTTGCCAAGAAGCTGGGTTATTGCGTGGTGGCCGAAGGCATCGAGACAGACGAAATTCGCCGCCTGGTCAAGCAATGGGGCTGTGATGAGGGGCAGGGCTATCTGATTTCCAAACCTATGGAAGCCGACGCCGTACTCAACTGGCTAGGCCCGGACCGCCGCCTGCAAACGGTCACTGAGGCCGCCGAAGCCGCTATCATCCGCGACAAACGGTTATAACCTTAGAACACTTCTTCATAACCGTTTGCAACACAAGCCGTTATGCTGCCCGCCACTTTTTGCCTGATGCGTTTGCTTGAATAGGTTGGTTATGGAAGCGGGTGGTCTGGGGTTTGTAGTTGCAGGGTTGGTAGTCGGTTTTATCGTTGGCATGACCGGAGTCGGCGGCGGCTCGCTGATGACGCCCATTCTGTTGTGGTTCGGGATCAACCCGGCCACGGCGGTCGGCACGGACCTGCTATATGCAGCGATTACCAAATCCGGCGGGGTTCTGGTACATCGCAAGAATGACAACATCGACTGGAAAGTCACCGGTCTGCTGACCCTGGGCAGCGTCCCTGCCGTGCTGCTGACGCTGTGGTTCCTGAGCACACTGCATACCGCACCTGAGGCCCTGAACGCGATCATAAAGCAGGCGCTGGGCTTTGTACTGCTGTTGACTGCCCTGGCCGTTCTGTTCAAGAAAAAGCTGCTGGCCTTCGCTCATGGTCGCGGGGATGGACATTCGTTTTTCAGCGGTACGAGCCTGACAGTATTGACCGTCATCACCGGCTTGATCCTCGGCACCATGGTCGCACTGACGTCCATTGGTGCGGGCGCGCTGGGTACCGTGGCGTTGTTCATCCTCTACCCTCTGCTACCGACCCGGCGTCTGGTAGGCACGGAAATCGCCCACGCCGTCCCTCTTACGCTGGTTGCAGGTCTGGGCCACGCGAGCATGGGTAACATGAACTGGGAATTGCTGGGCTGGCTGCTGATGGGTTCATTACCGGGCATTTACCTGGGCAGCCACATGGCGGGCCGCGTTTCCGACGACCTGCTGCGGCCTTTCCTGGCCATCATGCTGGGCATGATCGGCTTCAAGCTGGTGTTCTGATCGGCGCCTATCCATCAGCCTGTCACATTTCTGAGTCAGGCTTGCCCACGAACAAAGTCTCGAAAGCCGCAGAGCCGGTTTGCCTGCAGGCCGTGCGCACTCATCGGGAATTGTAATTTTTTGTAGCGAGACACCGATTTTCGGCGCAGGATTTCGTGCGTCAGCTTCAGCGCCGATGACCCGGCACAGACTTACCCTCACTGAAAGGAGATGCCAACAATGCTCATCCGAATTGAAGAAGGTGTATATGGCGACGCTTGGGTTGTAATACTGGACGACTATCCGGTCAAATGCCGGAGCTGGCAGGAAGCCAGAGAATTTGCCGACCGCATGAAATCCAGAATCGACGCGCCTCATTCGCTGCCGCACATGACACGCCGCGCAGCCGCCGAAATAAGCGTTCAGGCGGCCGCCCGCTAGACCGACTCCATCCCCGCGAATCACTCGACACAGCGTTGCCACGCAACCGGCGACGCTGTTTCACCCCGTCACCACGCCGCTTGAATTATCGAACCACTTCTCGTTTCCATGACATCCGTTTCACATCCTCTTCACGTCCGGCTGCGTAAATTGACCCCACTCCTTTGATGAATCCCATTTGGCCCACCCCGTTGTGGGCCATTTTTTTGCCTGTAGAAAAGTACCAGCACTCCTCCATGGATCAGGCCGGGTTATTCGCTTCGCACTGTTTGCGACGAAGAAGCAGTCAGGACCGGACTGCTCAGGACACCAGCGCTCAGCTCCGCCAAGCGATCATTGCCTGTACCGTTGGCCGTATTGTTGCTCCAATTCGCTGTCGTCGTTGCCACCCAGCCCAACACAAACAATGCAACCGCCTGCAACGCCCACTTGGTAATGATCGACATGTGCTCTCTCCTTGTTCGGGTCTGGATGGCGAGCATGTAAACACCTCACCATGACAGAAGAATTGCAGAGATTTTTATTTTTGCCAGCCACAAGCCCATCTTTGTGAAAAGAAGGTTTGTGAAACAGGAATGAGCGGTCTGCAAGAGAAATACCCACACTCATGAGCGGGGTATTTCCGGAAGGCGGGGTCAGTACTTGGTGCTTTGCTGCTCAGGTCTGGCAGGCGTGTCCACATGGCGCGGACCAGCGACCAGCAGGGCCAATACGCCAGCAATCGGCACGGCAACAACAACGATGATCCACATCAGCTTGTTGCTGGATTGTGTCTTGCTCTTGCGAATACGCATGACTGCCCAAATGTCCGAAATCACGATCAGAGCAGTCAGCGCTGCAAACAGCCACAAATGATTTTCCGATATCCAACCCATTTGAAATCTCCTGCACCATCAACGAAGGCAGCCAGACCGGCTGCCCTACTGTAGAAGATGCTGGAAAGCGGCCTAAAGTTCAGAGAATCTTTCGGATTGTGACCGGGTGCTCAGCCCAGAGGCAAGAGCGTCCAGCACGGCACACACAAGCAGAGCATGAGCACGATAGGCGTATTCCTCTGCACATCGTTCCTCAAGCTCCAGCGTGGGAATGCCGTTCGTGACGCTCCGCGTCACACTCCCGTCAGGTAATCGGTGCCGGGTTGAACAGCGTGATGTCGTTGTGCAGCCGGTAGTGCTCGGTCCAGGTCTTTTTCTTGCCGCTGGCCACATCCAGATAGAAGTGGAAAAGCTCCCAGCCCAGGTCCTCGATGCTTGCGCGTCCTGTGGCAATGCGTCCGGCGTCTATGTCGATCAAGTCAGGCCAGCGCTGAGCCAGTTCGGTGCGGGTCGAGACCTTCACCACCGGTGCCATCGCCAGACCATACGGCGTACCGCGTCCGGTAGTGAACACATGCAGGTTCATACCGGCCGCCAATTGCAACGTACCGCAGACGAAGTCACTGGCAGGCGTAGCGCAGAAGATCAGCCCCTTGCCATTGACCCGCTCACCAGGGCCGAGCACGCCATTGATGGCGCTGCTGCCTGACTTGACGATAGACCCTAGAGACTTCTCGACAATGTTCGACAACCCGCCCTTCTTGTTGCCAGGCGTGGTGTTGGCGCTGCGATCAGCCTCGCCTTTGGCCAGGTAACGGTCGTACCAGTCCATTTCCCGCACCAGAGCCTGCGCGACCTCCTGGTCCTGCGCGCGTGATGTCAGCAGATAGATGGCGTCGCGCACTTCGGTTACTTCGGAAAACATCACCGTCGCACCGGCACGCAGTAACAGATCCGAGGCGTAGCCCAGCGCCGGGTTGGCGGTGATGCCGGAAAACGCATCACTGCCGCCGCACTGCATGCCAAGGATCAACTCCGACGCCGGAACCGTTTCGCGACGCCGCAGATCCAGCTTTTTCAAACGTGTTTCGGCCAGTTCCATGATCTGTTCGATCATTTCATTGAAGCCATGACTGGAATCCTGCAAGCGATACAGCCAAGGCTCGCTGAGGTCCACCGAGCTGTCGCCCTCATGCATGACCTGCCCGGCCTGCAACTTCTCGCAGCCCAGGCTGATCACCAGCGCCTCGCCACCCAGGTTCGGGTTGCGTGCCAGATTGCGCACAGTACGAATCGGAATATAGGCATCGGTGGCAGTGATTGCCACGCCGCAGCCGTAGCTGTGAGTCAGGGCCACGACGTCATCGACGTTCGGGTACTTGGGCAACAGCTCGTCGCGGATGCGCTTGACCGCGTGGTCCAGCACACCGGTCACGCACTGCACGGTGGTGGTGATACCCAGAATGTTACGGGTACCCACGGTGCCGTCAGCGTTGCGATAGCCTTCGAAGGTATAACCCTCCAGCGGGGCCTGTTTCTCGGGCACCGCGTCGGACATCGGCAGGCTGTCGAGCGCAGGTGCCGAGGGCATGCGCAGTTGGCCTTCCCTGACCCAGCTGCCACGCGGTATCGGTTGCAGCGCATAGCCTATGGTGTGGCCATAACGAATCACGGCCTCGCCCACGGCCAGGTCAACGGTGCTGACCTTGTGGCTCTGCGGGACGTTATCGACAGTCACCAGGCCGTTGTCGAATTCGGTTCCGGCCGGCACGCCCTGGTCGTTGACCACGACCACGACGTTATCCAGCGGATGCAGCCGGATATAGCGCGGCGAATCGGCATGTTGAATCAGGTTCATCACGGTTTCCTCAGGATTTCGCTTCGGAAAGGTCGCTGACCGAGTCGTTCAGCAATGGCCCCTTGGCAGGCGGCTCTTTCAATTCCACACGCTTGATTTCACCCACGATGAAAATGTAACTGATTACCGCCAGCAGCGCGTTGGCGCCCACGAACACCAGTGCCCATTTGAACGAGCCGGTGCTGCTGATGATGTAACCAATCACGATCGGAGTGGTGATCGATGCAATGTTACCGAAGGTGTTGAACAGACCACCGCTCAAACCGGCAATCTGCTTGGGTGAAACATCGGACATGACAGCCCAGCCCAGTGCTCCGACGCCTTTGCCGAAGAATGCCAGGGCCATGAAGCCTACCACCACCCATTCGATATCAACGTAGTTGCAGGTCACGATCGAGGTGGACAGCAGCAGGCCACCGATGATCGGCGCCTTGCGGGCAAAGGTCAGCGAGTGGCCCTTGCGCAGCAGGTAGTCGGAGATGATTCCGCCCAGCACGCCGCCAATGAAGCCACAGATAGCTGGCAACGAGGCAATGATGCCCGCCTTGAGGATGGTCATGCCGCGCTCCTGAACCAGGTACACCGGGAACCAGGTCAGGAAGAAGTAGGTGATACCGTTGATGCAGTATTGGCTGAGGTAGATACCCAGCATCATGCGGTTGGTCAGCAACTGGCGGATGTAATCCCACTTCGGTCCGCTGCTGGCTGCTTTTTCCTTGCCTTTGCCCTTGTCCTGATCCAGGTCGACCAGCGCACCATTGCTGGAGATGTGCTCGAACTCGGCCTCGTTGATCATCGGGTGATTGCGCGGGCCGTAGATGACCTTCATCCAGATCATCGAGAACAGGATACCGACTGCGCCCATGACCACGAACACGTGCTGCCAGCCGTAGGTGTAGACAATCCAGCCCATCAGCGGAGCGAACAGAACGGTGGCGAAGTATTGCGCCGAGTTGAAGATCGCCGAGGCCGTGCCGCGCTCGGCGGTCGGGAACCAGGCGGCGACGATGCGGGCGTTGCCCGGGAAGGAAGGCGCTTCAGCCAACCCGACCAGAAAGCGCAGCATGAACAGCGCGACGATGGCGGTGGAAATGCCGAACTCACCCACATAGCCTTGCAGCAGGGTGAACAGCGACCAGGTGAAAATGCTCATGGCGTAGACTTTCTTCGACCCGAAACGGTCGAGCAGCCAGCCACCGGGGATTTGACCGGCCACGTAGGCCCAGCCAAATGCGGAGAAGATATAGCCCAGAGTGACCGGAGTGATGCCAAGGTCTTTCTGGATGCTGGAACCAGCGATAGCGATGGTGGCACGGTCGGCGTAGTTGATCGTGGTGACCAGAAACAGCATCAACAGAATCAAATAGCGGACGTGCGTCGGCTTGGACTTTTGCATGGTAGAGCTCCCACTGATTATTTTTTTACGCGGGTAAAGCTGTTTTTGGGCGTTGCATTACAGGCCCCTTGGCAGTGTCGCGGCGACGACAGCTACCACCTGTAAGGGTCATGCATTCCAACGACAAAACCGCTGATCGCTCAGCGGTTTTGTCCTGGGGGTGTTACTGCTTGCCTTGTTTGTCCATCAGCGCGGCGAGCATGTCGCACTCGTCCGGAGTCAGGTCAGTCAATGGCGCACGCACCGGGCCTGCGTCGTAGCCGGCGATTTTTGCGCCCGCTTTGACGATACTCACGGCGTAACCGGCCTTGCGATTGCGGATTTCCAGATACGGCAGGAAGAAATCGTCGATGTACTTGCCGACCGCCTCGTGATCGTCACGGGCAATGGCGTGGTAGAAGTCCATCGCCAGCTTCGGCACGAAGTTGAAGACCGCAGACGAGTAAACCGGCACGCCCAGCGCCTTGTAGGCAGCGGCATAGACTTCAGCGGTCGGCAGGCCGCCCAGGTACGAGAAGCGGTCGCCGAGACGGCGGCGGATCGAAACCATCAGCTCTATATCACCCAGACCGTCCTTGTAACCGATCAGGTTCGGGCAACGCTCGGCCAGTTGCTCCAGCAGGGTTGGGGTCAGGCGGCAGACGTTACGGTTGTAGACAACCACACCGATCTTCACCGACTTGCACACCGCTTCAACGTGGGCGGCAACGCCGTCCTGACTGGCTTCGGTCAGGTAATGCGGCAGCAGCAGCAGACCTTTGGCGCCCAGACGCTCGGCTTCCTGAGCGTACTCGATGGCCTGACGGGTCGGACCGCCTACACCGGCCAGGATTGGCACGCTGGTGGCGCAGGTGTCGACGGCAGTCTTGATGATTTCGGAGTATTCGCTGGCGGCCAGGGAGAAGAACTCACCTGTGCCACCTGCGGCGAACAGAGCACTGGCGCCGTACGGAGCCAGCCACTCGAGACGTTTGATATAGCCCGCGCGATGGAAGTCGCCCTGAGCGTTGAAATCGGTAACCGGGAAAGACAGCAGACCGGATGAGAGGATGGACTTCAGTTCTTGTGGATTCATTATTCGAACACCCTGGAGGACATAATTGTTAGAGGATCACCGGGTCAGCGCCGATGTCGTAAGTCATCGTACAACTGATAATAAAATCACTCAACAGGGATTTTCGGGTTTTTTCAGAGGGAGAGGACCGGGGGCCGTTTTTGGCTCACGCGATGCTGCGTAGATTTGTGACGCAGAGCGTCACGACAGGCATTCCCACGCTGGAGCGTGAGGAACGTTAAACCTCAATCCACCTAACCTATCGTGCGACGCTCCGCGTCGCATGCCGTTCTGGACGCTCTGCGTCCTCTTTAATCGTCAGGCCCGCTGCGACTCGGCTTCTTCGTGGGCGTGGCGCAGGCGTTCGCGGCTGTTGGTGAGGTGCAGGCGCATGGCGGCGCGGGCCGCATCGGAGTCCTGACGGGCGATGGCGTCGAAAATTTCTTCGTGCTCGCGGCTCAGGCGGTCCATGTAGTGCTGCTGATCATCATGGGCCAGACGCGCAGAGTTCAACCGTGTGCGCGGGATGATGCTGGTGCCCAAGTGGGTCATGATGTCCGTGAAATAGCGATTGCCGGTCGATAGCGCAATCTGCAGGTGGAACTGGAAGTCAGACGCCACCGCATCCGTGGCGTGTGCGGCACTTTCATTGAGCGCGTCCAGCGCCGAACGCATCGCCGCCAACTGCTCGTCACTGCGCCGCTGGGCTGCCAGCCCGGCCGACTCGACTTCCAGGCTGATACGCAACTCGAGAATAGCCAGCACATCACGCAGAGTGACAATGGTGGCCGGATCGATACGGAACCCACTGGGGCTTGGCGTATCGAGAACGAAGGTGCCGATGCCGTGGCGGGTCTCGACCAGACCGGACGCTTGCAGGCGCGAAATCGCCTCGCGTACCACGGTGCGGCTAACGCCCTGCTCTTCCATGATTGCGGATTCGGTAGGCAGTTTGTCGCCACGCTTGAGCTGACCGCTGCGAATTCGCTCGGACAGCTCAGTCACCAACTCCTGCGCGAGGCTGCGGTGTTTTCTACGGGCGCGGGGCGGAGCGCTTTGATTTTCCATCCAACATCGATCTCTGGACTGCTAAACATGGGCTAATCATAGCTCAGCGGTTGTATGATCACACCCTCAAAAGCGCCACCCGCCCAACAGCGTCAACCTCAAACCGCTGCAGGTGTCGGTTGCTCGAGCAGTTTTGCGCCCTCGATACGCACATGCCGACCATGAAAGCGTTTGAGGCTGCTGCGATGTCCGATACTGACCAGCGTCAGACCGGGCAGGCCATCAATGATTGCGCGGTGCATGGCAGCCTCGTCATCCTCATCCATGGCCGAGGTGGCCTCATCCATATACAGCCAGCTTGGCGCGACCAGCAAGGCGCGAGCAAACGCCACTCGCTGCTGCTCGCCGGGCGACAGAAAGCGTTGCCAGTGATTACTTTCATCCAGTCGCGGTATCAGGTGCTCCAGACGACACTGGTTCAGCACCTCTGCAAAGCGTTCTGCCGGGTAGCGTTGCGCAGGTTGTGGATAACTCATTGCCTCACGCAAGGTGCCGATGGGCAGATAAGGCCGTTGCGGCAGGAACAGCGCCGTCCCTGTGGGCACGCAAATCTGGCCCGAACCGTGCGGCCATAGCCCACCGAAAGCCTTCAGCAACGAGCTTTTGCCACTGCCCGAGCGACCACTGAGCATCACTCGCTCTCCCGGACCGATATGCAGATTGGCATCGCTCAACAGTTGACGCCCCCCTGCGAGGCTCAATTCCAGGCCACGCAGGTCCAGTGTGTCGTTAGCGTGAACCCTTTCAATGGCGGGTTGCTGCGCTTCATGATCAGTCATGGCCTGACGGAAGCTCAGCAGGCGGTCACAGGTGGCGCGCCATGAGGCCAGCGTGCTGTAGGCGCTGATGAACCAACTGAAGTTCTCCTGCACATTACCGAATGCCGAATTGATCTGCATCAGATCACCCAACTCGATCTTGCCCGAAAAATACCGCGGCGCAGCCACGATGAAAGGAAAGATCAGGGCAATCTGCGAATAACCCGATGTGAAGAACGTCAGTCGCTTCTGGACTTTCATGGATGCACGGAAGTTATTCCAGATCATCATGAAGCGCCCGCTGAGGCGCTGGTTTTCATTACGCTCGCCCTCGGACAAGGCAATACTTTCGGCGTTTTCCCGTACACGCACCAGAGCAAAACGCAGGTCCGCCTCAAAGCGCTCCTGTTGGTTGTTCAACGGGATCAGCCGCTTGCCGATCCAGTGCGTCAACAGGCTGCCGATAAGCGCATAAAGCAGGGCCGCCCAGAACATATAGCCGGGTATGGTGACCCCGAACAGTTCGATGCTGCCCGACACGCCCCAGAGAATGACCGAGAACGAGACAAGACTGACGACCGCACTCATCAAGCCAAGCCCCAGACTGAGGGTGCTGGTGGTGAACTCGTTGAGGTCTTCGGACAGACGCTGGTCGGGGTTGTCGGTATATCCGCCCTGCTCCAGGTGGTAGTAGTTCTTGTCTGCTAGCCAGCGGGCGAAGTGCTGTTCAGTCAGCCAGCGACGCCAGCGAATGGTCAGCAACTGGGTCAGGTACAGACGATAGACCGCCGCCAGAATGGCGATCGCGGCGATACCGCTGAAGTACAGGATCAGGTGGGTGAAGGCAGCCAGGTCCTTATTCTGCAGCGCGTTGTAAAAATCCCGATACCAGCTGTTGAAGAAGACCGACACTTGTACGCTGAACAGCGACAGCGCAATCACCGAAACCAGCAACAGCCAGGCGGTGACCTTTTCCTCACTGCGCCAATACGGCGTTATCAGCTTCCAGACGCGGCGTAGAAACGCCCCTTTCACAGTGTCGTTGACGGCAGAATATTCAGCATTGCGATTCATGTAGGTCAGGCTCGCTCTCTTTGAAAGTACGATGCCTGATCACAATGAAGCAAAAAAACGCCTACACGACCACTATGAAAAAACCTTCATTAACGCCGCACGGGGCGCTTCTGCAACTTGCGTTGCAAGGTCCGGCGGTGCATGCCCAGC
The DNA here is from genome assembly GCF_032587815.1 of Pseudomonas syringae group sp. 26L6. NCBI lineage: Bacteria > Pseudomonadati > Pseudomonadota > Gammaproteobacteria > Pseudomonadales > Pseudomonadaceae > Pseudomonas > Pseudomonas syringae group sp. 26L6. The sequence continues at coordinate 311,465 of NZ_JAWHPJ010000011.1, read as the reverse complement.
GCCCGGGCTGTGGCGGAAATATTGCCCTCGTGCTCGGTCAGCACGCGCTGGATGTGCTCCCACTGCAAGCGATCCACCGACATCGGATTCTCGGGGACCAGCGTGTCGAGGTTGGCGTGTTCGGACAGCAGAGCCGCCAGCACATCATCGGCATCAGCCGGTTTGCACAGGTAATTGCACGCGCCGCGCTTGATGGCTTCGACCGCCGTGGCAATGCTCGAATAACCGGTGAGGATCACCACACGCATGTCCGGGTCCATTTCCAGCAGCTTGGGCAGCAGCACCAAACCTGAATCGCCATCCATTTTCAGGTCCAGCGCGGCGTATTCAGGAATGTCCTGCTGCGCCAGCGCCAGGCCTTCCTCGGCTGAACCTGCGGTGCTCACGCGAAAACCACGACGGCTCATGGCCCTCGCCATTACACGGGTGAACGTCGCGTCGTCATCGACCAGCAACAGGTGCGGCAGCTCTTCGCCTTCGACCTGGATGTCTTCGTCACTCATGCTTCTTCTCCTCGCGTATCTCGGGGCAGGCGCAGCTCGGTGAGCGTACCGCCTTCTTCATGACTGTAGAGCTTTACCGAGCCACCCGCACGGGTGACGCTGGCCTTGCTCAGAAACAGACCCAGGCCGAAACCTTTGCCCTTGGTAGTAAAGAACGGCTTGCCGATCTGTTCGGCAATCGCCAGCGGCACACCTGCGCCGTGGTCGCGAATACTGATACAGACTTCTGTGCTGTCCCAGTCCAGGTTGACTTCAAGGCCATCGGGGCAGGCGTCGGCCGCGTTGTTGAGCAGGTTGAGCAGCGCCTGGGTAAGGTCCGGTGGCGGGGCCAGCATCGGCACCTCGCCCTTGCCCAACTGGTAAAAGCGGTAGCTCACTTCCGGGCGCATCAAATGCCAGCGGTTGAGGGATTCGTCCAGCCAGCGGGTGGCAGGCTGCTGCTCAACGGCCATACGCCGGTTGGCTTCGGCGGCACGCACCAGTTGCTGAAGGGTCTGTTTGCACTGCTTGACCTGCTCCTGCAACACCGACAGGTCGTCCTGCAAAGCAGGGTCACCGTGGTCCTGACGCATTTCCTTGAGCAGCACGCTCATGGTCGCCAGTGGAGTGCCCAGTTCATGGGCCGCGCCTGCGGCCTGAGTCGCGACGGCAAGCAGTTGTTGATCGCGCAAGCCCTCCTCCCGGCGCTCGGCGCGCAACTGTTCCTGGCGACGCAGCTCTTCGGCCATCTTTGCCGCGAAAAAGGTGATGACGGAAGCCGCCAGCGCAAAACTCAGCCACATGCCGTAGACCTGCATGTTTTCCCGGGCAATGGAGTCGGTTTCCAGCGGGTACGAGCGCACCATCAGCAAGGTGTACATGCTCAGCGCAAAGCCGGACAGAATCAGCGAGTAACGCCATGGCAGCGTGGCGGCGGCAATGGTCAGCGGCACCAGATAATAAGACACGAACGGGTTGGCCGAGCCGCCCGAGTAATACAGCAGCGCGCTGTGAATCAGCAGGTCCAGCGCCAGTTGCAGCGCATATTCAAGCTCGGTGAGCGGCAGCGAGGTGCGCAGACGGATGACGGTCAGCCCGCACAGCACCAGCGAACAGCCCAGGGTGATCGACAGTTGCAGCCACGGCAGTGGCAGAAAGTCGAACAGCCAGGCCATACCTACCGAGCCGGCTTGCGCGGCCAGCACCAGAATACGGATGAATGTCAGGCGCCACAGGTTTTGACGTGTGGCTGAAAGCATTTGAACGGGGGCGAGCATGAGCTCTCCTGATGAGTGCTCCAGGCGGATCACAGCGAGTATAACCAAGCGAGAGGTAAAACTGGAAAAGTGCGTCAACGCACCGCACACCAGAGCAGTCCGGCATCGCAGGAACCGGGCCAAAGCGCTACAGTCAGAACACTTTGCGCCGAGCGACACGTGTCGCAGGCCGTTTGATAACAAGGAGCTCTCATGTTCAATCTTCGCCCTGCTGCCACGCTCGTCGCGCTGGCCGCCGCCCTGTCCAGCCTGCCGGCCCTGGCTGAAGAAGCCCGCTACAACCAGATTTCCTTGCGCGCCGAGGTCAACCAGGAAGTCCAGCGCGACCTGATGCTGGTTACCCTTTATACCGAAGCACAGGACAGCGACCCGGCCAAACTGGCAGCTCAGATCACTGAAACCCTGAACAAGGCTCTGGGCCAGGCGCGGCAGGTCAAGGATGTGAAGATCCGTCAGGGCAGCCGCAACAGCTATCCGGTTTACGACGACAAAGGGCAGAAGATCACCGGCTGGCGTGAACGCGCCGAGCTGCGTCTGGAAAGTGCAGACTTTGCGGTACTTTCGAAGCTGACCGGCGAGCTGCTGACGGATCTGAAAATGGGCGGCATGGACTTCTCGATCTCGCCATCGACCCGCAAGGCCAGCGAAGACGCCCTGCTCAAGGACGCCGTGACTGCGTTCAAGGCCCGAGCGCAACTGGTCACAGAAGCCTTGGGCGGCACGGGTTACAAGCTGGTTAACCTGAACCTGAACACCTCGGGCTACCCGCAGCCGTATCTGCGCGCACCGGTGATGATGATGGCAAAATCCTCGCGGGAAGACTCAGCGCCAACACCCGATGTCGAAGCGGGCACCAGCCAGGTCAGCGTTGCAGCCGATGGCGTGATTGAAGTCGCGATTCCCTGAGAAACGGTCATCATTTATTCCGAGCCCGGAAACCGGAGCTCAATCAGCACAACTATCGCTCCCATGCTCTGCGTGGGAATGCAGTTACCGACGCTCTGCGTCCGATATTGAGAACGCAGCACTACGCGAGGGATCCATGGGACACACACTCTTCAAACCGCTGCTGCTGACCTCCGCCCTGCTGGCCTGCGCACCTCTGGCCCAGGCGGCCAGCACACTGGTGTATTGCTCGGAAGCCAGCCCGGCCGGTTTCGACCCCAGTCAGTACACCAGCGGCACCGACTTCGATGCCTCGGCCGAAACCGTCTTCAACCGCCTGACCCAATTCAAGCGTGGGGGCACGGAAGTGGAGCCAGGCCTGGCTACTCGCTGGGACGTCTCGCCGGATGGCCTGACCTACACGTTTCATCTGCGCGACGGCGTGAAGTTTCACACCACGGACTACTTCACTCCTACTCGCGCATTCAACGCGGACGACGTGCTGTTCACGTTCAACCGCCTGCTCGACGCCAACCATCCGTTCCGCAAGGCCTACCCGTCCGAGTCGCCCTACTTCACTGATATGGGCCTGAACACAACGATCAAGAGCGTCGAGAAAGTCGACCCGCTGACCGTCAAGTTCACCCTGAACAACATTGACGCTGCGTTCGTGCAGAACCTGGCCATGAGCTTCGCGTCCATCCAGTCTGCCGAATACGCCGACCAGTTGCTCAAGGAAGGCAAGGCCGAGGACTTGAACCAGAAGCCGATCGGCACTGGCCCGTTCGTCTTCAAACGCTACCAGAAAGACTCGCAGATCCGTTACGCGGGCAACACCGAGTACTGGAAGCCCGAGGACGTGAAGATCGACAATCTGATCTTCTCGATCAGCAGCGATGCCGCAGTGCGCATGCAGAAGCTCAAGGCTGGCGAATGTCAGGTCAGCGGCTATCCGCGTCCGCAGGACATCGAAGAAATGAAAAAGGACCCGAAACTCAAGGTCCTCAGCCAGCCGGGCTTCAACCTGGGGTTCCTCGCCTACAACGTCACCCATGCGCCGCTTGATCAGCTCAAGGTGCGCCAGGCGCTGGACATGGCTATCGATAAACCGGCGATTATCAAAGCGGTTTACCAGAGCGCCGGTCAACTGGCCGAAAACGCCTTGCCGCCGGGTCAGTGGAGCTATGACCCGACGATCAAGGATGCCCCTCACGATCTGACCAAGGCAAAGCAACTGCTCAAGGAAGCAGGCGTGGCACCGGGCACGAAAATCGACCTGTGGGCCATGACCGTACAGCGCGCCTCGAACCCCAATGCGCGCATGTCTGCACAGATGATTCAGTCCGACTGGGAAAAGATCGGCATCAAGGCCAACATCGTCAGCTACGAGTGGGGCGAATACATCAAGCGCGCCAAGGCAGGCGAGCATGACACGATGATCTACGGCTGGACCGGTGACAACGGCGACCCTGACAACTGGCTAGGTGTGCTGTACAGCTGTGCAGCCGTCAAAGGCAGCAACTACGCCAAGTGGTGCGACCCGGCCTACGACAAGCTGGTGCAGCAGGCCAAGCTGACCAGTAACCGCGACGAGCGCATCAAGCTTTATCAGCAGGCCCAGCACATTCTCAAGCAGCAGGTACCGATCACACCTATTGCCAATTCGAAGGTGTTTCAGCCGATGCGCCAGGAAGTGCAGGACTTCAAGATCAGCCCATTCGGTCTGACACCCTTCTATGGTGTCAGCCTGGGAACAGTGAAGTAACAACATGGCTCCAACCGGGTGCATTTTTCTCACCCGGTTGCGCCTTAACGGTGCGTGAAACGTTTCAAAAAACGACACGCAAACGATCAACAGAGTCGAAAATTACACTTTCGCGACATTCCTGTACGATCGTGCCACTCTTTGTCGCTTCTTTGGCGTCACTGTCTTGCTTTGGGTATGGCCCCTGCATAAGTATCGGATGGATCGGCTCACGAGGTCGTTCCCTCTAATCAAAATGACAACAACTGAGGCAACCATGCTCAAACACGCGGTCATTCCGTTTCTGGTCGGCGCCAGCCTGCTCGCCAGTGCTCCTTTCGCTCACGCAGCTTCGAATCTGGTGTTCTGCTCCGAGGGCAGCCCTGCCGGATTCGATCCGGGTCAATACACCACAGGTACTGACTTCGACGCCGCAGCAGAGACCATTTTCAACCGCCTGAGCCAGTTTGAACGCGGCGGCACCGCCGTGGTGCCCGGCCTGGCAACCAAGTGGGACATTTCTGATGATGGCCTGACGTACACCTTCCACCTTCGCGAAGGCGTCAAGTTTCACACCACGCCCTACTTCAAGCCGACCCGTGAATTCAATGCCGATGACGTGCTGTTCACGTTCAATCGCATGATCGACAAGGACATGCCTTACCGCAAAGCGTATCCGACCGAATTCCCGTACTTCACTGATATGGGTATGGACACCAACATCACCAAGATCGAAAAAGTCGACGACCACACCGTCAAGTTCACTCTTGGCAAAGTCGACGCTGCGTTCATCCAGAACATGGCCATGAGCTTCGCGTCCATCCAGTCCGCAGAGTACGCCGCCAAGCTGCTCAAGGAAGGCAAGCCGGAGCTGATCAACCAGCAGCCTATCGGCACCGGTCCGTTTGTGTTCAAGAGCTACCAGAAAGACTCCAATATTCGTTACACCGGCAACAAGGACTATTGGAAGCCTGAAGACGTCAAGGTCGACAACCTGATCTTCGCCATCACCACCGACGCCTCGGTGCGCATGCAGAAGCTCAAGAAAAACGAATGCCAGATCACCGCTTACCCACGTCCTGCCGACCTTGAGCCACTCAAGGCCGACAAAAACCTGAAGATGCCTGATCAGGCTGGTTTCAACCTGGGTTACATCGCCTACAACGTGATGCCTGAGATCAAGGGCGAAGACCATCCAAATCCCCTGGCTCAGTTGAAAGTGCGCCAAGCGCTGGACATGGCGGTCAACAAGCAGCAGATCATCGACTCGGTTTACCAGGGTGCAGGTCAATTGGCGGTCAACGCCATGCCGCCGACCCAGTGGTCCTATGACACCACCATCAAGGATGCCAAGTACGATCCCGAAAAAGCTCGCGAGCTGCTCAAGGAAGCGGGCATCAAGGAAGGCACCGAAATCACCCTGTGGGCGATGCCGGTTCAGCGTCCTTACAACCCCAACGCCAAACTGATGGCCGAAATGCTCCAGAACGACTGGAAGAAGATCGGTATCAACGCCAAGATCGTCAGCTATGAATGGGGCGAGTACATCAAGCGCGCCAAGAATGGCGAGAACGGCGCCATGCTGATTGGCTGGAGCGGCGACAACGGTGACCCGGACAACTGGCTCGGCACCCTGTTCGGCTGTGACGCCCTGAACGGCAACAACTTTGCCAAATGGTGTGACAAGCCGTTCGACACGCTGATCCATCAGGCCAAGGAAACGTCCGATCAGGCCAAGCGCACCGAGCTGTACAAACAGGCGCAACACCTCCTGAAAGACGCAGTGCCGATGACGCCTATTGCGCACTCGACTGTCTACCAGCCCATGCGCACTAGCGTACAGGACTTCAAGATCAGCCCGTTTGGCTTGAATTCCTTCTACGGCGTGAGCGTAACCGGGAAATAAAACCGGCGGCAGGCTGCGCCGGCCCAACCGGCGCAGCCTGCCGTTCTACCTGAACATGAGCCCCGAGCAGTTGGTTGAAAAAGTGTCGATATTGGCACTCTTCGACTATCACTAAGATATTTCCTACGCACTTTGCTGCCTGCGAGCCTATATACCGCGCGTCTTTGGCGAATTACCGTCCTGAGGTCGCGGCAACTGGCAGGAAGCCAGCCGCTTCGTGGCCGTTGTAACCCAATGTGTGCGGACAGGTTGTTCGGAAATCTTTTTCGGGTCAGCGCCTTCGGGCCAGTTAGACATTCGAGCCTCGGCTCGTCCTTTGAAGGATAGGGATCATCATGCGTAAAACTCTTGCGATGACGTCGTGCCTGGGGCTGTTTGCACTTGCCCCGTTTGCCCAGGCGGCAAGCAATCTGGTGTTCTGCTCCGAAGCAAGTCCGGCTGGCTTCGACGGTGCGCAATACACCTCATCCACGGATAACGATGCATCAGAGCCGATCTACAACCGTCTGACCGAGTTCAAGCAGGGCGATACCAGCGTGGTTCCGGGGCTGGCTACTTCATGGGATGTTTCGCAAGACGGTCTGACCTACACGTTTCATCTGCGCGAAGGCGTGAAGTTTCACAGCAACAAGAACTTCAAGCCCAGCCGTGATTTCAATGCCGACGACGTGCTGTTCACCTTCAACCGCATGCTCAACCCCGACCACCCGTTTCGCAAAGCCTACCCGACCGAGTTCCCCTACTTCACCAGTATGGGCCTGAACAAAAAGATCAAATCCATCGACAAGACCGACCCGCTGACCGTGGTGTTCACCCTCAATACGGTCGATGCAGCGTTCATCCAGAACATCGCGATGAACTTCGCCGGGATCCTGTCCGCCGAATACGCCGAACAACTGATGGCCAAGGGTGATGTACGCGACATCAACCAGCAACCGATTGGCACGGGGCCTTTCGTGTTCCAGCGCTATCAGAAAGACTCGCAGGTTCGTTACAAGGGCAACAAGGAGTTCTGGGATCCGAGCCGGGTGAAGATCGACCAGTTGATTTTCGCCATCGTGACCGACGCCTCTGCCCGCATGCAGAAGCTCAAGGCCAACGAGTGCCAGGTCTCGGTGAACCCGCGTCCGGCAGACCTCGCCAGCCTCAAGGAAGACAAAAGCCTGCAGATCATCGAGAAGCCAGGCTTCAACCTCGGTTACATCTCCTACAACGTACGCCACGAGCCGCTCGGCAAGCTGGAAGTGCGCCAGGCGCTGGACATGGCCGTCAACAAGAAGGCAATCATCAACGCGGTTTATCAGGGCGCAGGACAGCTGGCAGTCAATGCCATGCCGCCAACCCAGTGGTCCTACGATGACAGCATCAAGGACGCGCCTTATGACCCGGAAAAAGCCAAAACCCTGCTGCGCGCGGCTGGCGTCAAGGAAGGCACCGAACTGACCCTCTGGGCCATGCCGGTCCAGCGTCCTTACAACCCCAACGCCAAGCTGATGGCCGAGATGCTGCAGGCCGACTGGGCCAAGGTCGGCATCAAAGTCCGGATCGTCAGTTACGAATGGGGTGAATACCTCAAGCGCACCAAGAATGGCGAGCACGATATCTCGCTGATCGGCTGGACCGGCGACAACGGTGACCCGGACAACTGGCTGGGCACGCTGTACAGCTGCGCAGCCATTGGCGGTAACAACTACTCGATGTGGTGCGACGAAAAATACGACCAGCTGGTCAAGGCCGCCGTCGCTGTCACCGACCGCGAGCAGCGCACCGACCTGTACAAACAGGCGCAACGCTACCTCAAGGAACAGGTGCCGATCACCCCGATTGCCCACTCGACGGTCAATCAGCCGTTGCGCGCCGAGGTCAGGGACTTCCACGTCAGCCCGTTTGGTCGCAACAACTTTTCAGGCGTCAGCATCGCCGACTGATCAGAAACTCCGCATGCCCTCGCCGTCTTGTGTCACGGCGAGAGCCAGCACTTGCGCGTTTATACCGATAACAACGCAGGGCCCAAAGCCCTGCACCACCAAAAGCCAGGCTTAAGAACTGGCATATAAAAAAGTGATAAAGGGAGCTGCACATCGTGAAAACAACAAGCACTGCATTATTGGCCTTATCTCTCTCGTCGTTCGGCGCATTGGTTCAGGCAGAGCCAGCCAGCCAGACGTTCATACCGACCGAGCTAAGTTCGAAGAATGCACAGGCCGACGCCAATGGCTTTATCGAAGATCAACACCTGACCGGCACAACCCGCAACTGGTACGCCAACGAACTAAAGCGTCGTGGTGAGGTTTTCCGCTACAACGACAACGGCATCGCTGAGCAGACCTCGCGTCGTATCAACTGGCAGCAGGGCACCATCGTCAACTACACCTCTGGCTACACGCAGGGCGTTGTAGGTTTCGCCACCGAGCTGGCACTGTACAACGCCATTGCGCTGGACCGTGACACCGATGACTTTGCAGGCAGTTCCAACCGGACCCTGGCCCACCGTGACGGCGATGCAGTCGGTCAGTGGAGCAAAATGGGCCTGGGCAACGTCAAGGCGCGAGTCTCCAACACGGTCCTGACCATGGGTCGCCAATCGGTTAACACCCCGGTCATCGCCTTCATCGGCAACCGCGCACTGCCTTCCAGCTTCCAGGGTGTTGCCGTACAGAGCGACGAGCTCAACAACCTGTCTTTTCAAGCCGGTAGTTTCGACCGCGTATCGCCACGTATGGAACAGAGTCTGGATAAATTCCGCTCCGAATACGGTGATCGCAGCCAGACCGCCGACCGCCTGGACATGTTCGGCGCTGACTACAAGCCGACCGACAGCCTGACTGCCAGCTTCTACGCGTCCAACCTGGAAGACTTCTGGCACCAGTACTACTTCGCCTTCACCCACGAACTGGGCGATAGCAAGACCTTCGCGTTAAGCACCAACCTGAACTACTACAAAACCAAGGATGCTGGTCAGAGCAAACTGGGCGCAATCGACAACGATACCTACAGCCTGTCCTTCACCGGTACGCATAACGCGCACAGCATCAGCGTTGCGTACCAGGAAGTTAACGGTAACGAGTATTTCGACTACGCCCACGACACCAACGCAATCTTCCTGGCCAACTCCCTGCTCTCGGACTTCAACGGCCCGAACGAGAAGTCCCTGCAGGTCGCTTACGTACTGAACATGGCCGAATATGGCGTGCCGGGTTTGAAATTCAACATCTACCAGGCACGTGGCTGGGACATCGACGGTACGCACTACAGAGGTACCGGTTACACCGACGTACTGGCAATGGACGGCGAGACTCACTACGAATACGGTATCGGTACGTCGTACTCCGTGCAGTCCGGCCCGCTCAAGGCCACTGCCATCCGCGCCACTTACACCACACACCGCGCCAGCGAGAATCAGGCTGATGGCAACATCAACGAATTCCGTCTGGTGACCACCGTTCCGTTCAACATTCTTTGATTCGCTGAAAACCGTTCTGGTGCAAGGCAACAGCCTTGCGCCAGAACATCACCATCGGCGTCAACTCTATGGAGGGTTCACAATGAAACTGTTATCGCTACGCAACTCGATCGCCCTGGCCCTGCTCAGCGTCGCCGTCAGTGTTTCGGCAAAACCCCTGGTGGTCTGCACAGAAGCCAGCCCCGAAGGCTTCGACATGGTGCAATACACAACAGCTGTGACGGCCGACGCCGTGGCTGAAACCGTATTCAATCGCCTGGCAGATTTCAAACCCGGCACCACGGAAGTTATTCCAGCGCTGGCTGAATCCTGGGACATCAGCGAAGACGGTCTGACCTACACTTTCCACCTGCGCAAAGGCGTCAAGTTCCACACCACCGACTACTTCAAACCGACCCGCGACATGAATGCCGACGATGTGCTCTGGAGTTTTCAGCGTCAGCTGGACCCGAAACACCCGTGGCATGACAAGTCGAGCGTCGGCTTCCCCTACTTTGAAAGCATGGGCTTCAAAGAGCTGCTGAAAAGCGTCGAGAAAACTGACGACTACACCGTCAAGTTCACCCTGACCCGTCGCGAAGCGCCATTCCTGGCCGACCTGGCCATGGCGTTCGCCTCTATCTACCCGGCGGAATATGCCGACCAGTTGTTGAAAGCCGACAAGACCAACGATCTAAACAGCAAGCCAATCGGCACCGGCCCGTTCATCTTCCAGCGCTATGCCAAGGATGCGCAGGTACGCTTCAAGGCCAACCCGGATTACTTCCGCGGCAAGCCGCCTGCCGAAGCATTGATTCTGGCCATCGCCACCGACAACAACGTGCGCCTGCAGAAACTCAAGGCCAACGAATGTCAGATCGCGCTGTACCCAAAGCCGGACGACGTTCCGAGCATCAAGAAAGACCCGAATCTGAAAATCGATGAAATGGAGGCCATGACCACCGGCTATATTGCGATCAACACCACGCACAAATATTTGAGCGATGTGCGGGTACGCAAAGCCATTGACATGACGTTCGACAAGAACGCTTATGTCAACGCGGTGTTCGGCAAGGGTAATGCGCTGGTAGCAGTCAACCCGTATCCGCCGACCCTGCTGGGTTACAACAACAGCCTGAAGAATCCGCCGGTCGACCTCGACAAGGCACGCGCCTTGCTGAAGGAAGCAGGCGTGCCGGAAGGCACCACGTTTACCCTGTTCACCCGCAACGGCGGTGGCCCGACCAACCCTAACCCGATGCTCGGCGCGCAAATGATGCAGTCCGACCTGGCAAAGATCGGCATCAAGATCGACATTCGCGTCATGGAATGGGGCGAAATGCTCAAACGCGCCAAGAATGGCGAACATGACATGGTGTCTGCCGGCTGGGCAGGCGACAATGGCGACCCGGACAACTTCCTGACCCCGATGCTTAGTTGTGAAGCGGCGAAAAACGGCGAGAACTATGCACGCTGGTGCAATGCCGAATTCCAGACGCTGATCGACAAGGCCCGCGAAACAGTGAACCCGCAGGAGCGTGCGACGCTCTATGAGCAAGCTCAGGCAATATTCAACAAGGACCAGCCGTGGATCAGTATGGCTCACACCAGAATGTTCACGGCCATGCGTAAAAATGTGGAGGGCTACCAAATCAGCCCGCTCACAACCAACAACTTCGCCACTACCCAGGTGAAGTAGAAAAATAATCCGGCGAGCTCATAACCCGAGACTCGCCGGAGCACGCCTAACCGGCTGATGAGGTACACACCAAGATGTTTAGTTTTATCGCCCGCCGAGTGGGGTTGCTGATACCCACTTTCTTCGGCATCACCTTATTGACCTTCGCCCTGATTCGCCTGATTCCGGGCGACCCGGTCGAAGTCATGATGGGTGAGCGCCGGGTCGATCCGGAAATGCACGCTCAGGCCATGGAACGTCTTGGTCTGAATAAGCCACTGTATGCCCAGTACATCGATTACATCGGCAAGCTCGCCCACGGCGACCTCGGTGAATCGCTGCGTACGCGCACCAGTGTCTGGAGCGAATTCACCTCGCTGTTCCCGGCAACCCTGGAGTTGTCGCTGGCGGCACTGATTTTTGCGGGTATTCTCGGCTTGCTGGCCGGGGTCATCGCCGCACTCAAGCGAGGGTCCCTGTTCGACCATGGGGTCATGGGGATTTCCCTGGCGGGCTACTCCATGCCGATCTTCTGGTGGGGCCTGATCCTTATCATGTTCTTCTCGGTATCACTGGGCTGGACGCCGGTATCCGGGCGGATCGACCTGCTGTACGACATTCCGCCGGTCACCGGCTTCATGCTGATCGACACCTTGCTCAGTGACGAACAAGGCGCGTTTCTCGATGCGTTGCATCACCTGATTCTTCCGGCCATCGTGCTGGGCACCATCCCGCTGGCGGTAATCGCCCGGATGACCCGCTCTTCGATGCTCGAAGTACTGCGTGAAGACTACGTGCGTACTGCACGGGCCAAAGGCCTGTCGCCAGCGCGCGTGGTATTCGTTCACGGCCTGCGCAACGCGCTGATTCCAGTGCTGACCGTATTCGGCCTGCAAATCGGCACATTGCTGGCCGGTGCGGTACTGACCGAAACGATCTTCTCTTGGCCCGGTATCGGCAAGTGGCTGATCGAAGCCATCGGTGCCCGGGATTATCCGGTCGTGCAAAACGGCATTCTGCTGATCGCCTGTCTGGTGATCCTGGTCAACTTCGTGGTGGATATCCTCTACGGCTTTGCCAACCCACGCATCCGTCATCAGCGCTGAGATCATCGATATGAGCACCCCTACTCCTGCGGTAGCAGTCGATCAAAGCCTGCTTTACCCATCCCCGTACAAAGAATTCTGGCAAGCGTTCTCGAAAAACAAAGGCGCGGTTGCCGGCCTGCTGTTCATGATCCTGATCGTGTTCTGCGCCCTGTTCGCCCCGTGGGTTGCGCCACATGACCCGAGCGAGCAATACCGTGACTTCCTGCTGACACCTCCGGTGTGGCTTGAAGGCGGTCAATGGCAATTCATCCTCGGCACCGACGAACTGGGCCGCGATCTGTTGTCGCGTCTGATCCAGGGTTCGCGCCTGTCGCTGCTGATCGGTCTGGCATCGGTGGTCATGTCGCTGATCCCGGGCATCCTGCTGGGCTTGCTGGCGGGCTTCTTCCCGCGCGTGCTGGGCCCTTCGGTCATGCGCCTGATGGACATCATGCTGGCCCTGCCATCGCTGCTGCTGGCTGTAGCCATCGTGGCAATTCTCGGCCCTGGCCTGATCAACACCGTGATCGCCATCGCCATCGTGTCGCTGCCGTCCTACGTACGTCTGACCCGCGCAGCGGTAATGGGCGAGCTGAACCGTGACTACGTGACGGCTGCGCGTCTGGCCGGTGCCACCCTGCCACGCCTGATGTTCATCACCGTGCTGCCCAACTGCATGGCACCGCTGATCGTTCAGGCAACGCTGAGTTTTTCCTCGGCCATTCTCGACGCCGCAGCGCTGGGCTTTCTGGGCCTTGGCGTACAGCCACCGACGCCTGAGTGGGGCACCATGCTCGCCTCGGCGCGCGACTACATCGAACGTGCCTGGTGGGTCGTCAGCCTGCCCGGTCTGACCATTTTGCTCAGCGTGCTGGCAATCAACCTGATGGGCGACGGTCTGCGCGATGCGCTGGACCCGAAACTCAAGAACGCCGCCTGAGGAGATTCGCATGTCACTTCTTGAAATCAAGAATCTCAACGTCCGCTTCGGCGACGCCAAAGCCGTACCTGTTGTGGACGGCCTGTCCCTGAGCGTCGAAAAAGGCGAAGTATTGGCCATTGTTGGCGAATCGGGGTCCGGTAAATCCGTGACCATGATGGCGCTGATGGGGCTGATCGATTCACCCGGCATCATCACCGCCGACGCGCTCAACTTCGACGGCAAGGACCTGCTCAAGCTGAACGCACGGCAGCGTCGTCGCATCATCGGCAAAGACCTGGCGATGGTTTTCCAGGACCCGATGACCGCGCTGAACCCCAGTTACACCGTGGGCTTCCAGATCGAGGAAGTGCTGCGCCAGCACCTGAACATGTCGGGCAAGGCGGCACGCCAGCGCGCGCTGGAACTGCTGGAAAAGGTCGAAATCCCTGGCGCGGCTGCGCGCCTGAATGCCTACCCGCATCAACTGTCGGGCGGCATGAGTCAGCGTGTAGCAATTGCCATGGCCATCGCCGGCGAACCCAAGCTGCTGATCGCCGACGAACCGACCACCGCGCTGGACGTGACCATTCAGGCGCAGATCATGGAGCTGTTGCTGAGCCTGCAAAAAGAGCAGGACATGGCGCTGGTGCTGATCACTCACGACCTGGCGGTAGTGGCTGAAACCGCACAGCGCGTCTGTGTGATGTATGCCGGTCAGGCCGTGGAAGTCGGTCAGGTGCCCGGTCTGTTCGAGGTCCCTGCCCACCCGTACAGCGAAGCCTTGCTGGCTGCTATTCCCGAGCACAGCATGGGCGCCGAACGCCTCGCCACGCTGCCGGGCATGGTTCCGGGTCGCTATGACCGGCCACAGGGTTGCCTGCTTTCACCGCGCTGCCCGTATGTGCGCGACAACTGCCGGACCGAACGTCCTGGCCTGGACCCCAAGGCCCATAGCCTGGCGCGCTGCTTCTATCCCTTGAATCAGGAGGTGGCGTAATGAGCGTCGTACTTACCGCCCGCGACCTTACCCGTCACTACGAAGTCTCCCGAGGCCTGTTCAAAGGCACAGCGCTGGTGCGCGCGCTTAACGGTGTGTCCTTCGAACTGGAAGCCGGCAAGACCCTGGCTGTGGTCGGCGAGTCCGGCTGTGGCAAGTCGACGCTGGCCCGCGCGCTGACACTGATTGAAGAACCTTCATCGGGTTCGCTGAAAATCGCTGGCCAGGAAGTGACCGGTGCCAGCAAGTCCGAGCGCAAGCAGTTGCGCAAAGACGTACAGATGGTATTCCAGAGCCCTTACGCGTCGCTCAACCCACGCCAGAAAGTCGGTGACCAGCTCGGCGAGCCGCTGTTGATCAACACCAAACTGTCGGCAGCAGAACGTCGGGAAAAAGTGCAGGCGATGATGGCTCAGGTCGGTTTGCGCCCCGAGCACTATCAGCGCTACCCGCATATGTTTTCCGGCGGTCAGCGTCAGCGTATCGCGCTGGCCCGGGCGATGATGCTACAGCCCAAAGTGCTGGTCGCGGACGAACCGACTTCGGCGCTGGACGTGTCGATTCAGGCACAGGTGCTGAACCTGTTCATGGATTTGCAGCAGGAATTCAATACCGCCTACGTGTTCATCTCCCACAACCTTTCGGTGGTGCGTCATGTCGCCGATACGGTCTTGGTGATGTACCTGGGGCGGCCAGCGGAAATGGGTCCCAAGGAAGAGATCTATAACCGTCCGCTGCACCCTTACACTCAGGCACTGTTGTCAGCGACCCCGACCATCCACCCGGACCCGCTCAAACCGAAGATCAAGATCGTCGGCGAGCTGCCCAACCCGCTCAACCCGCCAAGCGGCTGCGCTTTCCACAAGCGCTGCCCTTACGCGACCGAACGTTGCGCAACAGACGTACCGGAACTGCGCCTGGTGGATAACCGCCAGGTGGCCTGCCACTATGCCGAGCAATTTGTAGCGGCATAGGCTGAAGCTAGAAGCTAGAAGCTAGAAGCTAGAAGCTAGAAGCTAGAAGACTATCGTGCCCACGCTCCAGCGTGGGCACGCAGTTCTGGACGCTCCGCGTCCAATCTTTCTCAAAGACTTTCGTATCGGCACGCCGATCAATACACATCCCGCCGATAACGTCCTTGCTCGATCAGCTCACTGACTCTCTGCTCTCCCAGCACATCCTTCAACACCTGATCCACCCCCGCCGCCATACCGAGCAGGCTGCCACAAATATAGATCGCGGCACCGTCGTCCAGCCATTTTCGCAGTTCATCAGCCGCATCACGCAAGCGATCCTGCACGTAGATTTTCTCAGCCTGGTCACGTGAGAAGGCAAGATCCAGTCGATTCAGATGACCAGCCTCCAGCCAGTCCTCCAGTTCGTTACCACAATGAAAATCGTGGGCGCGGTTACGTTCGCCGAATAGCAGCCAGTTGCGCATCTGCCCTTGAGCGATGCGAGACTTGAGCAGACTGCGCAAACCGGCCAGCCCCGTACCATTGCCCAGCAGGATCAGCGGGACGGAATCGACAGGCAAATGAAAACTGCTGTTGCGGCGCAAACGCAGACTGATCGCGCCGTCGAGGTCGGCATGGGTGGTCAGCCAGCCGGAGCCCAGCCCCAGACTGCCGTCAGGATGAACTTCCTGACGCACGATGAGTTGCAGACGTCCGTCTTCCGGAATCGAAGCGATCGAATATTCACGAGCAGATACCGGCGCCAGCGCGTCGATCAGCGCCTGCGCGTGCAGGCCCACCAGATGCGCACGATTGTTCGGCAGTTGGCGGGTTGCCAGCGCCTGACTGAGCGGCTCCTGCAAGCCATCCACGGCTACCGGCGTGGCAGGATCGACACCCAGCCCGGCGAGAAAGGGTTCAATGACCTGTGCCGCATTGCGCGGCATCACCTCGACCAGATCCCCCGCCTGCCAGCTCGCTGACGTCGACGCTGTCAGGTCCAGCAGGTAAACCTTCGAACCACTGCTGCCCGGGTTCAAATGCTCGCGCCGCGCCAGCGTCCAGTTCTCGAACACCGGTGCCTGCCAGTGCGTTGAAGGCACGGAGCCAGTCAATTGTCCCAGCTGCTGCTGCCAGTGTTGCAGGGCTGCTGGATCAGCGCTGTCCACTTCAACAGGCGGGAACAACGTGCGCCCGCCACGCTCAGCCAACCAGCCATGCAAACGATGGGCAAAACCGCAGAAATGCGGGTATTGACGATCGCCCAGGGCCAGAACGGCGTATTCGAGCTGCTTCAGTTCCAACGGACGGCCCAGCAACTTACGCTCGAAACCTCGCGCGCTATCGGGCGCCTCGCCCTCACCAAAGGTGCTGACGACGAACAGCGCCTTACGACTCTGACTGAAATCCTCTTCGGTCAAATCGCCCAGCCGCTTCACGCGCACAGACACTCCTGAAGCCTGCAACTGGCCAGCAGCCTGCCAGGCCAACTGCTCGGCAAAACCGCTCTGGCTGGCGAAACCTATCAGCCAGGAAGCAGCATCATCTGCCCATTCACTCTGAACCTCGCCGCGCGCACTTCTGACAGCGCGCTGCTTGCGACGTCGATCCAGGTACAACAACCAGCCAGTGATAAAGAACAGCGGCATCATCAACGATGCAGCCGTCATGATGAGCCGGCCGACGAGGCCGAAATAGCTACCAACGTGCAGCGCATAGTTGCTGGCCAGCAATTGCGCGCCGAAACTGCGCTCTGCATAGCGTGAAACCGAGCTGACTTGACCGTTGGCCGGGTCAAGCGTGATGCTGTTCAAGGCCCGTGGATGAGGTGAGTCCTTGAGCAGGTAGAACACCGTGGCCGGTTGGCCGCCAGAAGCAGGCAAACGCAAGTTATAAGCACGTAGTTCAGGCCCGGCGGTTTTCTGCACACTGTCCCAGATGGCAGCGTAATCAACCAGCAACGGCTCGGATTGGCTGGAAGGGGCCACAGGGGCTTTGCGCTGTACAGGCAGCGAATCTCCCAGCAGCCTGTTCAGACCATTGCTCACCCAGTCATAAGACCAGTTAAGGCCCGTGATCGCGAACAGCAGGTAGAACAACAGGCACCAGGTACCAAACACCGAATGCAGGTCCCAGTTGAAACTGCGGCCCTTTTTAGCCCAGTCCATCGTCAGCCAGACACGCCAGTTCAGCGCGTTGCGAGGCCAGCGCAGGTAGAGCCCGGACAGGCAGAAGAACACCAGAACCAGTGTGCAGGCCGCAGTGATCTGTTTACCCACCTCACCTGCTGCCAGATAACGATGCAGTTGCAGGACAAAGTCGAAAAAGCCCTCACCTACAGCATCGCCTTTCAGCTCGCCGGTATAGGGATCGAAATTGCGTTTGGGACCGCGCCGTTCGCCCGGCTCCGGGGTGAAATACACCTGAGCGGCACGATTGCCCAGCGTATCGACACGCAGCATAGCGACGGTCAGCCCGGTCGCTGCCTCCAGCCTGTGAACAAGCTCAATCGGTGGCAAGGTAGCCGTACGCTCCTGCACGAGCAGAACGTCTGGGTTCAGAACATCAAGAATTTCGTCTTCGAACGAATACAGCGCGCCGGTAATCCCCATGAGGGTCAGCACCAGACCTGCCGTGATCCCAAAGAACCAGTGCAGTTGAAACAGGACTTTCTTCAACGCCGACGCTCTCCCCCTCTGCAGGCTGCGGCGCGCAGTATGCTCCAACCGCGACGCATTCTCATCTTAAAATCGAGGTAACGTGGGTTTCCCTGTTCATTCGTGCCGCTGACGGGAACAAAACATCTTTATTAAAAAGCATTGAATTTATACATATACCACCTCTGTAAAAAAGGGCAGCCGCCCACGGCAGACTGACTGTAAAGAGTCATTTATCTTACATCTTTAATCCATGTTTATGCTTTGACGCCCTCACCCTTAAAACACTAACCTTTTTCAACACGAGAACATTAACATGTTGAGGAGATCAACATCTGTTCTCCCAGTGGAAATAAGGACATACCCATGAACCCAATGTTTTACAACGTCATGCAGGCGTTACCTTTATCCGGAGACCTCAAGGCGGATGAGGCGATAAAAACGGCCGAACTGTTCAGTACGATGTCGTCTGCCAATGATAAGCACGTCACCCGTGCACCCGGTTTGATTCTGACCAAAGAGCAGATTATCAATCTCAAGAAATATGAATTGGCGGGCCTCGCCCTGCCCGTTGAGCTGGAGGACGTCATTGTTTATCTCGGCTATTCAAAAGGCGCCGGTGCAGGGCTTGAACCTGAAGACTTCCTGAAAAGTTTCAACCTTATCCACCGGCATGCGCGTCGCTGGAGTCCTCTGCGCACCGACCTTCTGGGCATCGGCAGCAAACTGAAGGTCTTCGCAGGCAAGATGCTGGTGTACGGCCAGAGCATGGAGGAGATCAACGGCGACGTCAGGGCCGGGAAAATCGTTGACCATCACCAGATCAAGACACTGGAGGATGTAACGCGCTTGAGTCTTGAACTGGGCAAGGACTTCCCGGGCATCGAGCTGGATGAAAACGATAAGGAGATCACCCAGGAAATCGGCTCCCACCTCACCGATATACTGGACCTGATTGCAGCCAATCTGGCCGATGCCCAAACCATCAAGAAGGAACTGGATCAGTTTGGCCTGGACCTGTCGCTGCATGTCGGGCCCGAGATACAGCGCAAAATGGTTGCCATCGACAACAGTTCACTGCCGGCCGACGTGGCGAAGCTGAACCTGGATATCGAACAGCGCGCAAAGGACATCGATGAAAAGAACAAAGAATACAAGGCGGTGGTACAACAATCGTTGAATTCGGTCAGTAGCTTGAACATTGTGGGCTTGGCATTGGGCATTTATTTCGGCGTAGAAGCTGAAAATGTCAGGGCCGCACGCAATGAATTAATGACGCAACAAACCGCCGACATAGAAACCTTGCAAGACAAGAACACTATTCTGGGCTCATTGAGCAGGGTAAAGTTTAACTTGCAGAACCTGGCAACGATTGTGGTCGATGCCGACGTGGCGACTAAAAACCTGATTACCGTATGGAACAAACTGTTTTTGTTTATTGAGGCGTCTGCGGTATCGGCGTCCGAGATAAACGATGCCTTGTCCTTACGGCAATTTATGAATCACTTCAGACAAGTCGTTCACCCCTGGAAGACCATCGAAGTCGACTCGGACGCCTTGCTTAATGTGTTTAAGGAAGCGGATGAAGAATATAAACGGATTTATGGATAACTCGACAATGAAAAATACGTTCACGCCCAATGACACAGCCTTCGCTGGTCAAATACCCGACCGCGACATCATGACTCGCAGTCTTCACCTCATGCGTAACAGCCTGATAAAGGCAGACCTTCTGTTTGCCAAGACCCAAGACCTGCCTAACCTTTATGAGAAGCTCACACGCCTGAACACCCTGGCCGTCACTGAACAACATCACCTCGGAGAACACGCTGAACGGCTGATCATCGATATCGAGTCGAAGACCGCCCTGCTGAGGCAGTACGCTCAACCCTCCGCCACTCCCATCGATGCCGAGGAGCTGGAAGATATCAACGTTCAGTGTCAGCGCCTCGTGAACAATGCCACTGCCATAGCCCAGCAACTGGCCAGTGCTCTGAGTGGCATGACACAAGGTATTGATCGACAGCAGACCGCTGAGTTTGGGCAGAGTCTGCAAGGTGACATGGCAAACGCAGGCACCAGACTCGACGTTTTACACACCACCCTGGCGAAGTTGAACGAAGAGCGTCAAGTGCTGAGCACCGCTATTGACGCCCTGGAAAGCAAGGGCGCGACGAGTATTGCCAAGGACACGTTGATCACTGCAGACAAGGTGCTCAGCCTGGGAATGCAGCCCCCTGAACTCGCAGTGATCATGCTGGCGCTCGAGCAAATGAAGGCGACCCTGGAAAAGGGTGAGGCGGGAATCAACCTCATCGCGATGATCAAACGCCGTGATGGTTTTCGCGAGCGCATCAATGCCCTGTCCCAGCAACTGGCAGGCATGGACAAGGAAAAAATGGCGCTCGCACAGCGCATTGAGCTGATTGAATGCTTCAACGCTTTTGACGAACATCGCGCCGCTTATGTCGAGCAATACCAGAAAATCAAAAACACTCTGGACAGCTTTCTGGTCGTCAACACCACAAGCGCATCCGATGGCAAGCAACGCAGCATGCGCCTGATCAACTCGGGCCAACAGTTGATCGGCTACTTGAACCGCATTCGCTGACGCCACCGAAGCCCACGTTGCAAGGGTAATGGCCTGTACGTCCTTGCAACCTGCGTTTATGCACCTGCCGTTAAACGGCAGCCAAACAGCTATCAATTCAACGTGCGGGAAATTCAGCGTCTTTCAGAAGCGTTCGACACTGGACAGGATCTGACTGTCTGAACCCTGGATGAAACGCAAAAAAAACCCGCGATCACTCGCGGGTTTTCATATCAGGACAACGCTTACAGATAGAACGACTTCAATGGCGGAAAGCCGTTGAATTCCACTGCGCTGTAGCTGGTGGTGTAGGCACCGGTCGACAACCAGTACATACGGTCACCGATGGCCAGGTTGAGTGGCAGACCGTACTTGTAGTTCTCGTACATGATGTCGGCGCTGTCGCAGGTCGGGCCTGCAATGACCACTTCTTCCATTTCGCCTTTCTTCTCGGTCCAGATCGGAAACTTGATGGCTTCGTCCATGGTTTCGATCAGACCGGAGAACTTGCCCACGTCGGTGTATACCCAACGCTCGACCGCAGTACGCGACTTACGGGCGACCAGTACCACTTCGCTGACCAGAATACCGGCGTTGGAGATCAGCGAACGGCCTGGCTCCAGAATGATTTCCGGCAGGTCGTCACCAAAGTCTTCCTTCAGGAAGCGGATGATCTCTTCAGCGTAGGTTTCCAGGCTGTTGGTGCGGGTGATGTAGTTGGCCGGGAAGCCGCCGCCCATGTTGATCAGCTTCAGAACGATGCCGTCTTCTTCTTTCAGACGCTCGAAGATCACTTTGACCTTGGCGATGGCAGCATCCCAGACGCTGATGTCGCGCTGCTGCGAGCCGACGTGGAACGAGATGCCGTAAGGCACCAGACCCAGATCACGGGCAAGAATCAGCAGGTCCATGGCCATGTCGGTCTGGCAGCCGAACTTGCGCGACAGCGGCCAGTCGGCGGTGGTCGAGCCTTCGGTCAGAATACGCACGTAGACTTTCGCACCCGGCGCAGCCTTGGCAATGTTGCGCAGATCCGCTTCCGAGTCGGTTGCGAACAGACGCACGCCCTTCTCGTAGAAGTAGCGAATGTCCTTGGATTTCTTGATGGTGTTGCCGTAGCTGATGCGCTCCGGACCAACGCCACAGCTCATGACCTTGTCCAGCTCGTAGATCGACGCGATGTCGAAGCTGGAACCCTTGTCCTTGAGCAGATTGATGACTTCGACGGCCGGGTTGGCTTTGACAGCGTAATAGACCTTGGCAAACTCGAAGCCCGCACGCAGGTCGTCGTAGGCTTTGCTGATGATGGCGGTATCAATGACCACGAACGGAGTTTCTTGCTTGTCAGCGAACGTCTTCATTTTCTTGAAGGTTTCGGCTGAATAGTAGTCTTCGACATTGATCGACATGCTGCTGGAACTCCTGATGGCAAGCGGTATTGGTAAATGGGTGCAAATGAACGCCCTCCGTATCCCCACTTTGGTTCGCCTACTTCCCAAGGCATGTCGCCGAAAGCAAAAAGGCCCTGAAGGGCTGCCTTCCTGGCCTTGCTGTCTCGTCGTCAGTACTTGAGCCGGATGGATCGTTTCCAGCATGGACGTTCGGCGCGAACTTTAGGACCTGAGGGGCCGGATATCAACAAAAAATGTCGCGTTTTTGCACAGAGCGCTTGAGTTGCCTTCCCAAGGACCTGTTTAACCGACCTGCATGACAGGCAGATGTTCCTCAGTGTCTGATAAACCGACAAACGCGTCCGGTTGGCAAGGATCCGTTGAGAAATCAAAAAAGCCAATCTGGACGTCTGTTATGCATCATATAAAGTCGCTGCTCATGAACCAGAGCCTCAGCGTCAGCACCCATGGCGGACGTTTGATAGTAGGTTATCCGAACGGGCGATTGCAGGCGCAAGAGTCGACCGGGCTGCAATCGTAATCGAGGCTCTCTTATCAGTTTGGCCTGCACATAGGAAAACGGAATACCTTCGCGACGTGGGAACATCGGCGCAATACCCGTCACCTCACCGTGATAGATTTCGTCGAGCTTTTTCAACCACGGTTGAAAAGCAAGGTCGGGGATATTCAGTGCATTGAACTGACGCGCTGATGCAGCCATCACCACGCTTTCGAAGTCCTTGGAAGTGCGTGCCAGACTTGCGGCATCAAGACCAGACAAATTACCCGCAATCATTTCTTTTATGTGCGGCGGCATGTCGGCAAGAACGGCCTCTGGTTTGCGAAAAATGCCCTCGGACAGCTTATTTTTGATCGCAGGCAATCCGCGCCCTCTGGAACCGCGTAACCATTGTTCCGCGGCGTCTCTCATCAGCCGCGTATTCCTTGATACCCCTTGGAATAGTGTGCCAATAGCGCGAAAAATATGCCCGCCAGGGTCGCTCCGGTTCACCGGATCACCCGCACAATAGCCATAGGCATTAAGCCCGCCTTCGCCAAAAGGGCTGAAGCTATCGGGGCTGTTGAAGCGCATCAAGACCGGATTGTAGGCCCGGTAACCGTTGCCAAGCAGGTAGTGACCGGTAACTGTGTCAATCTGCTCTCCATTGAAGCCCGGTACCTCTGGGTTCCTCGCAGCTTTTTCACTGTAACCATAAGGTGTGTAGGCAATAGCCGTCCTCTGCTCAACACCGCCCGCATGCAATACATTTTGTTGCTGATCTGCAGCATCCAAAACAACAAGGCGCTTTCCATTGGCAAGGGTCTGCTGCGCCAGAGGCATTCCTCTCACGCGAAAAAGTGTGCGCTGCTCGCCATCAAGCACTTCGGTTGTCAACTGCTGGCCGCCATAGAACCGCTGCCTCATCGCCTGAGCCAGAGGAGTCAGACTCGCAAGGCGATCCAAAGGGTCATACCTGTATCGACAAAGCTCGTTCATCATCAGTACCTCGCTGCGCTTCGGTCAGAAGAAACTAAATCAACCGCTGCCCAAAGTGCTACTGACAGAAATGCCAGTAGCCTGCACAGGCAGAAACGCAGCGAGAGCAGCACGAACTTTACGTCAACGACCTCCATTCATCCGGGATCACTGACGGTAAGGCGTGCCCTTCCAGGTTGAACAAACGGGGAGGCAGGATCAGTAGCAAGAAATTTGATGAAGACGGCCACTGCAACGTGGAGAAACGGATGGCAACGGCTACCGCCAGTCACGAAGACTGGCGGTAATGCCAAAAATCAGGAAGCAACCTGATCCGCAGGCGAAACAATACTGGTCTTCATACCACGCGAACGACCCGAGCTCAGGTAAGCCGCAATGGACTCCTGCGTCACTTCACCCAGGAACACGTTCTCGGCATCCAGCACCGGTAGCCAGGCGCGGTTGAACTCGTACATGCGCGACAGCAGGATGCGCAAGTGCTCGTCGTAAGCGGCGGTTGCGTTGAACTCACGCAGGAACTGCGCGCACGTGCCCTGCTGGCGATGCAGGTCACGGCGACGTACGTAGCCCATTGCCTTGTTCTCGCTGTCGGTGACAACGATGTAGCGACGGTCATTTTCGTCCATCACGTCCAGCGCATCGGCCACCGGGGTTTCCGGGCTGACCGATGGCGCGTTGTCGGCTGCATCTTCGGCCTTGACCAGCAGCAGGCGCTTGAGGGTGCTGTCCTGGCCGACGAAGCTGCTGACGAAGTCGTCCGCCGGATGCGCGAGCAAGGTGTCAGGGTGATCGATCTGCAGCAGTTTGCCGCCACGGAAGATGGCAATCTTGTCGCCCAGCTTGATGGCTTCATCAATGTCGTGGCTGACCATGATCACGGTCTTGTTCAGCGCGCGCTGCATCTCGAAGAACTCGTTCTGGATCATCTCGCGGTTGATCGGGTCGACCGCACCGAACGGTTCGTCCATCAACAGCAAGGGCGCGTCGGCTGCCAGGGCACGGATCACGCCGATACGTTGTTGCTGACCACCTGACAGTTCACGCGGGTAGCGATGCAGGTACTGCTTGGGCTCCAGCTTGATCATGCTCATCAGTTCGCGAGCACGGTCATGGCAACGCTGTTTGTCCCAGCCGAGCAGCTTGGGCACGACCACGATGTTCTCTTCGATGGTCATGTTCGGGAACAGACCGATCTGCTGAATCACATAGCCAATGTTGCGACGCAGGGTCACTTCGTCCAGATCAGTGGTGTCTTCACCATTGATCAGCACTTTGCCGGAGGTCGGCATGATCAGGCGGTTGATCATTTTCAGCGTGGTGCTCTTGCCGCAGCCCGAAGGGCCAAGGAAGACGCAGATTTCGCCTTCGTTGACCGTGAGGCTGACCGAATCGACAGCCTTCACTTCTTTGCCGTTGCTCTGGAAAGTCTTGGAGAGGTTCTGGAGTTCGATCATTTCAGTAATCCTTTTGGAGTCAGCGTGCGTTGCAGCCATTGCAGGAGAAGGTCGGCGATGATGGCCAGAATGCTGACCAGTACCGCGCCGACGATCAGCATCGACATATCGCTGCGGCTGATTGAAGCGAGAATGAGTACACCCAGACCACCGGCACCGATGGTCGCGGCGATGGTCATGACACCAATATTCATCACCACGGCGGTGCGCACACCAGCAAGGATAACGGGTACGGCGATAGGCAGTTCAACCATGCGCAGGCGCTGGCCGAAGGTCATGCCGATGCCTTTGGCGGCCTCGCGAATACCCGGTTCGACGCCAGTCAGCGCCAGGTAGGTGTTACGCATGATCGGCAGCAGCGAATAGAGAAACACTGCGGTAATAGCCGGCATCGGGCCAAGGCCCTGGCCGAATTTGGAGTAGAACGGCAACAGCAGGCCGAACAGGGCAATCGACGGTACAGTCAGCAGCACCGTGGCGCTGGCTTGCAGCGGGCCTGCCAATGCTGGAAAACGCGTCATCAGCACGCCCAGCGGCACGCCGACGAGAATCGCCAGGGTCACGGCGATGCCCACCAGCGTAATGTGCTGCCAGGTCAGTTGCAGAACCTGTGCCCAGTCCAGATGGGAGAAGGCGCTCAAGAAACTCATATCGTCTCCTTCCTTAATTCAATGGGTGCTGGCGCAGAAAGTCTGCAGCAACCGTGGAGGGGCTTTCATGGCCGACGTCGACGCGAGCGTTGAGGTCGATCATGGTCTGGTTGTCCAGCAGGTCAGCCAGCGGCTTGAGCAGCGTGGCGATGTCCGGATGCTTGTCCAGATATTCCTGACGGATCACCGGCGCTGCGGTGTAGTCAGGGAAGTAGTGCTTGTCGTCTTCCAGCACTTTCAGTTTGAACGCATTGAGACGTCCGTCGGTGGTGTACACCAGACCGGCGAAAACCTGACCGTTGCGCAACGCGGTGTAGACCAGCCCGGCGTCCATCTGCCGGGTGTTTTCACGACCGAGATTCATGTCGTAGTGCTTGACCATACCGATCAGGCCGTCGGAACGGTTGGCAAACTCGGTGTCCAGCGCTACGACATGACCCTCTTTGGCTTCGTCCTTGAGCACTTTGGTCAGGTCGGTCATGGTGTTGACCTGCGGGTACTTGTCAGCCACTTTTTGCGGCAGTGCCAACGCGTAGGTGTTGTTGAATTTCGACGGCGAAAGCCAGACCAGGCCTTTCTTGGCATCGACTTCCTTCACTCGCGCGTAAGTCTGTGCGCTGTCGAGTTTTTCATCGATGTGGTTGTAGGCAACCAGCGATACACCGGTGTATTCCCAGAGCAGATCCAACTGACCGCTTTCCTGTGCGCTACGCGCCAGGTTGCTGCCAAGACCGCCGGTAATCTGCACATCGTAGTTCTTGGTTCGCAGGTATTGCGCAGTCAGCTCGGCAAGCATGGTCTGTTCAGTGAACACCCGTGCGCCGACCCGTAGAAGGGGTTTATCCGCCGCTTGGGCAAATGCCGGAAACAGCAAGGCCAAACCTAAAAACAAACATATTCTTTTCATGATAATTCCTTCGCTCAGCGAGCCAGACCGCGTTCCAGCCAGAGACGACTGGCCAGTACCACCAGCCCGTCAAGCAGCAGCGCCAGCAGAGCGGTACACGCCGCACCCAGCACCAATTGCGGCTGGTTGTTCAAGGCGATGCCGGGGAAAATCAGGCTGCCCAGGCTATTGGCACCGATGAGAAACGCCAGCGGCGCGGTCCCGACATTGATCGCCAGCGCGACACGCACACCACCGATGATGATCGGCACGGCGTTAGGCAACTCGACACGCCACAACACCTGACGCGGCGTCATGCCGATACCGACAGCGGCTTCCTTGAGTGAACCCTGAACGTTTTTCAGGCCTTCATAGGTGTTGCGCACGATGGGCAGCAAAGAGGCGAGGAACAGCGCGAAGATCGCAGGCCCGCTGCCGATCCCGAGTATCCCGAGGGCAATGGCCAGAACGGCGAGAGGAGGAACGGTGTTGCCAATGTTGAATATCTGCATGAAACGTTCGGCGCGGCCAACCATGCTCGGGCGGCTTAGGGCGATGCCTGCGGGGATACCGACCACCAGGGCCGCCAACATTGAAACCAGAACCAGAATCAGGTGAGCCTGAAGGTAGAACAGCAGGTCATCCTGGTATTGCTTGATAGTACTGATGCCGATCCAGTGGATCAGCAGGGCCAGGAGTGCGATCACAACCGCACCTCCCAATAGCCCCTTGCCATAGCGATTAGCCACAGGCGGACTCCTTATTTCAGTCGGCGAACGCGTTGACCAGGGCGTCCGCAAAGGACACCGGCAATAACGTTCGCGAAGAGCAGCGGGTGGGTCGCCGGTAAGGGTTTAACCTCGGCGAAAACACAAGCCATAAGCGCAGCTTCGTCAAGCCAACATGCTGATGAATCAGCCCCTTGCGTTGGCTTCGTTGCGAGCCTTGACGGGGGAGTGGACGTCTCCACGACCTGAAAGGTTCCCACACGAGACATTATCTGGCCATCGTTTATTGTCTGAACGGTTCGGTTATTGCCGCGAGTTGAGCTATAATCTGCGCCCTTTTTCAATACCGTCTCAGGCGATTTCCCATGACCCAACAGGCCGCCGAAGTCGCGAAACGCCGCACTTTCGCCATTATTTCCCACCCGGATGCGGGTAAAACCACCATCACGGAAAAACTCCTGCTGATGGGCAAGGCCATTTCTATCGCCGGTACGGTCAAGTCGCGTAAATCCGACCGTCATGCCACATCCGACTGGATGGAAATGGAGAAACAACGCGGTATCTCCATCACCACATCCGTGATGCAGTTTCCGTATCGCGAGCACATGATCAACCTGCTCGACACGCCGGGTCACGAAGACTTCTCCGAAGACACCTATCGCACCCTGACGGCAGTCGACTCCGCGCTGATGGTCCTCGACGGCGGTAAAGGCGTCGAGCCACGCACCATTGCGCTGATGGATGTCTGCCGCCTGCGCGACACGCCTATCGTCAGTTTCATCAACAAGCTCGACCGCGACATCCGCGACCCTATCGAGCTGCTTGATGAAATCGAAGCCGTCCTCAAGATCAAGGCTGCGCCGATCACCTGGCCGATTGGTTGCTACCGCGACTTCAAAGGTGTCTATCACCTGGCCGACGACTACATCATTGTCTACACCGCAGGTCATGGCCACGAGCGTACGGAAACCAAAATCATCGAGAAACTCGATTCGGACGAAGCCCGCGCCCATCTGGGTGACGAGTACGACCGCTTTGTCGAGCAACTGGAACTGGTGCAGGGTGCCTGCCACGAGTTCAACCAGCAGGAATTCATCGACGGCCAATTGACCCCGGTGTTTTTCGGCACCGCGCTGGGCAACTTCGGCGTCGACCATGTACTCGATGCCGTGGTGAACTGGGCTCCCAAGCCACTGGCACGCGTGGCCAACGAGCGCACCGTCGAACCGGCCGAAGAGAAATTCAGCGGTTTCGTGTTCAAGATCCAGGCGAACATGGACCCCAAGCACCGCGACCGCATCGCGTTCATGCGTATCTGCTCCGGCCGTTACGACAAGGGCATGAAAATGCGCCACGTGCGCTTGGGCAAGGACGTGCGGATCGGTGATGCGCTGACGTTCTTCTCTTCCGAGCGCGAGCAACTGGAAGAAGCCTACGCCGGTGACATCATCGGTTTGCACAACCACGGCACCATCCAGATCGGCGACACCTTCACCGAAGGCGAAGCGCTGGGCTTCACCGGTATTCCGCACTTCGCACCGGAGCTGTTCCGCCGCGTGCGCCTGAAGGACCCGCTCAAATCCAAGCAACTGCGTCAGGGCCTTCAGCAGCTGGCCGAAGAAGGCGCCACACAGGTGTTCTTTCCGCAGCGCAGCAACGACATCATCCTCGGCGCCGTCGGGGTGCTGCAGTTCGATGTGGTCGCCAGCCGTCTGAAGGAAGAATACAAGGTCGAGTGCGCCTACGAGCCAATCACCGTCTGGTCAGCCCGCTGGATCGACTGCGCCGACAAGAAGAAGCTTGAAGAGTTTGAGAACAAGGCTGTGGAAAACCTGGCAGTGGACGGCGGCGGTCACCTGACCTACCTCGCCCCTACCCGCGTGAACCTGGCACTGATGGAAGAACGCTGGCCCGACGTGAAATTCCGCGCCACCCGCGAGCACCACTGATAATCCAGACTATCGTGCGACGCAGAGCGTCGGGAACGGCATTCCCACGCTGGAGCGTGAGGAACGATAAGCTCAATGGCGACTATCGTGCGACGCTCTGCGTCGCATGCCGTTCTGGACGCTCTGCGTCCAACCCTTCCTGAACATCCACTGACCTGGATCAACCATTCAGCGCAAAATGAGAATTAATCTCAATAGTGCCTTGCTATTATCCCGATAAGAATTATTCTCATCTTACTTGCACAGGAGATGAGACATGACCTATTTGATCGATGCATGGCTGGACCGGCCCCACCCTTACCTGAGAATTCTTCATCGCGAGACGGGCGAAGTGTGTGCGGTGCTGGAAGAGGAAGCGCTGGAGGAGTTACGTGATCAGGGCGATCTGGATGTGTGCAGCTTGAGTTCCAGCGAACCATTGGTGCTCAAGGAGCTGGTGAGAAACCTGTTTCTGTTCTGCTATGCGCGGGCGTTACGCCCGATGGGTGAGTTGCACTGAGCATGGAGCATCAGCACAACCCCGCCGCTGAACGAATCAGCGCGATTCGTTCAGCGACCCTCTGGATCGACCGGGTCGATTACAGAACGTCGAGCAGTTCCACGTCGAACACCAGCACGCTGTGCGGTGCGATGCTGCCCACGCCCTGAGCGCCGTAAGCCAGCTCGCTCGGTACGTGCAGACGCCATTTGCTGCCAGCGTTCATCAGTTGCAGCGCCTCGGTCCAGCCAGCAATCACGCCGCTGACCGGAAATTCCGCAGGCTCGCCACGATCATAGGAGCTGTCAAAGACGTTACCGTCGATCAGCGTACCGTGATAGTGCACGCGCACCTGATCTTCACGGGTTGGCTTGGCGCCAGCGCCAGCGGTCAGCACTTCGAATTGCAGACCCGAGGCCAGCGTGGTCACGCCTTCGCGCTTGGCATTTTCAGCCAGGTAAGCCTTGCCGGCACCCGCAGCCTGTTCAGCCTTGGCGGCCGCTTCGGCCTGCATGATTTCACGGATGACCTTGAAGCTGGCGGACATTTCTTCCTGACCCACACGGCTTGGCTGACCGCCAAATGCATCACGCAGGCCTGCCACGATGGCTTCCAGGTCGACACCCGGTGGCGGGTTGTCGCGCAACTGGTCGCCCAACTGACGGCCAATGCCGTAGCTGACGCGGGTTTCATCGGTGGACAGATTGACTTCGGACATGACACTGCTCCGCAGAGGGGCACGCAGTCGGTAATCACGCAATACCTGAACGGCAATCACGCTATACCCTGATGCGCCCCGAACCAAAAGGGCGAGCAGCCTAGCACAATTGCCGCTACAGCCCCTACCGCAGCAGCAATACGCGGCTGGCGATCAGGACCAGGAGGAATGAAACGAGATCGGCATGCGCATCTCGGAACGGTCATTGACCGGCATGCCGCACAGCTCGTCATGCACCACACAATGGACCAGGTAAAAAGGCACCACCGGTATGTCCTTGAGCAAATCCCGCGCATGCTCCACCGAGCGAAGATGCAGGGTCTTGCCTGC
This sequence comes from Pseudomonas syringae group sp. 26L6, assembly GCF_032587815.1. Lineage (NCBI taxonomy): Bacteria > Pseudomonadati > Pseudomonadota > Gammaproteobacteria > Pseudomonadales > Pseudomonadaceae > Pseudomonas > Pseudomonas syringae group sp. 26L6. Next base: position 280,759 of record NZ_JAWHPJ010000011.1, on the reverse strand, counting down.
CGGGTCCTTGAGCATCACCGAAGTGCCATTCATGCGCACATCCAGCAGATAGATGCCGCCTTCGATGGAGATCAGGTTCAGCTCATCGACCCGCCCGGCCTGGGCGTGTTCGATAAATTCCTGATAATTCATGATCGAACCTCCTGCGCAAATGCCTGATGCATCGGAACGGACGTTTTACAACACACAGCGCCGACATGCCAGAAACGATAACGCCCGCCCCTTTCATCGCGCGTCGCCTTAGTGCTTGGTGACCTTGTCCAGATAGCCCATCGCAAACGCGGATATCACGAAGGTCATGTGGATAATCACGTACCACATCAGGTATTCAGGCTTGATGTTGGTGGCATCCATGAACACCCGCAGCAGGTGTATGGAGGAGATTGCCACGATGGAGGCCGCCACTTTCATCTTCAGCGAAGACGAATCCATGGTGCCCAGCCAGTTGAGCTTTTCCTTGTCCTCATCGATGTCCAGCTGCGATACGAAGTTCTCATAGCCGGAAATCATCACCATCACCAGCAAACCACCCACCAGCGCCATGTCGATCAGCGACAGCAGCACCAGAATCAGATCAGCTTCGGCCAGCGAGAAAATGTTGGGGATGACGTGAAAGATTTCCTGGAAGAATTTCAGACACAACGCCAGCAGCCCAAGGGAAAGACCGAAATAGATCGGCGCCAGCAGCCAGCGCGATGCGTACATGGCATTTTCAAAAAAACGTTCCATTGATACTCGCAAGGTGTTTTGGAGGAGCGGGCGAGTATATCAGCGGTAACGCGCTGCTCTGGAGATGCGACAAAATATCGCACAGCGCGCATATATGCACTGTCAGGAGACCGGCATGCATAGCGCAGACTGGCTAGAAAAGCGATGAGCGCTCACACACCATCATGCCACTGTTGATACGTCGCAGTTCAGCTTGAATATGCAAGGTCCATATCGGTACATCATCGGCGCATTGATAACCATGCAGCGACAGGCTCTCGATAATGCTCGTCAATACCGCCTGCGCCGCTGGCAGGCCGTTGAATGGTCCTTGGGATTTGATCGCGGAGGGCTGTTCTTCAGCCATGCCGGCTGCGAAGAGCACCATCCATTGTCCACCATCGTGGGGAAGAGGCCGAATGACACATTCGATGCGGGTCATCAGCCCCATGCATTCTCGGGTAAGGCAAAGACTACGCTGCATGATGCGCTCCTGATCAGCAACAGTATTCATCCGTCTGGCAAAGCAGGATGTGCGCCAATCCGATTGGCCACTGCGGTCATGATCAAGATTAGAAGAAAACCGTCCCGCAGGAAATATCCCTGATGAACGGATCGCTGGTGAACGCAATACCGGACGGTTTCAGCACCGCCCGGCTAGCGCCGTTGTCAGACCTTCAGTTCAGGTTGTAACTGGGCTGGCTCCTTCTCCAGCTCTTCCTTGAGGTCTTCGTCGCTGAGCATTTCCGCGATGTCGCGCAAGCGCTCGACCACACGTGCATTCACGCTGCCTTCCGGAAACTCGCCATTCTCGTCAGGCGCACCGGCAGGCTCGCCGACCAGCAGGCTCAAGGCCTCATCGGCCTGACGTACCGCATAGATATGGAATTGCCCGTCACGCACGGCCTGTACCACACGCTCATCCAGCATCAGCGTGGTGACGTTGGCGTGCGGAATGATAGCGCCCTGCTCGCCCGTCAGCCCGCGAGCCTCACAAAGACGGAAGAAGCCTTCGATTTTCTCGTTGACCCCGCCCACCGCCTGCACTTCGCCGAACTGGTTGATGGAACCGGTGATTGCGAAGCACTGCTTGAGCGGTGTGCGCGATAACGCTGAAATCAGCGTACAGGCCTCGCCCAGCGACGCACTGTCGCCGTCCACGTAACCGTAGGATTGCTCAAGCGCAATACTGGCTGATATCGCCAGCGGGAATTCCTGAGCGTAACGGCTACCCAGGTAGCCGGTGAGAATCATCACGCCCTTGGAGTGGATCGGCTGGCCAAGATTGACCTCGCGCTCGATGTCGACAATCCCGCTGCCACCCGGATAGACCGTGGCGGAAATACGCGCCGGCACGCCAAACGCCGAATCACCGACCTCCAGAACCGTCAGGCCATTGCATTTGCCGACCGCGGCACCGTCAGTGTCGATGAGGATCACACCCGCCATCATGTCATCGAGAATCCGCGCGGAAACCCGCCCGGTGCGCGTGGCCTTGGCCTTCAGCGCACGCTCGATATGCCCGGCGTCGGTCTTGTCGTCACTGGCCAGCTGGCGGATGAAGTCTGCCTCGCTGACCAACTGGAACAGATCGCCGATACGCGCCGACAAACGCCCCTGGTGTTCAGCCAGTCGAGCGCTGTAGGTTGCCAGTCGCGCCACCGCATCGGCGGTCAAAGGTGCCATGCCCTCTTCTGACGTTCGGGTTTTCAGCAACTGAGCGAATTGCTCGAGCGTTTCATCGACCATCGGAATTTCTTCGTCGAAATCGACCAGTACCCGAAACATCTCCTGAAAGTCAGGATCGAGGTCTTGCAGGGTGTAATACAGCGAGCGCGAACCAATGATGATGATCTTGACGTTCCACGGAATAACCTGCGGCGTCAGGCTCACGGTTGCCACGCGGCCCAGCTCGCCCAGCGGTGATTCCATCTTCAGCTTGCGCGACTGCAGGGTGCGCTTCAGCGCGTCCCAGACGAACGGCTCGCCGAGCATTTTTTCGGCTTCCAGAATCAGAAAGCCCCCATTGGCGCGATGCAGCGCACCGGGCCGCAACTGGCGATACGTGGTGTACAGCGCACCCTGATCAGTGCTGTATTCGATACGCCCGAACAGGTTGTCATACGTAGGATGCTGCTCGAAAACCACCGGTGCGCCGCCGTCACGGGTATTGCCGACCACCAGGCTCGGGCTGTACTGCTCTTCCAGTAACTTGCGTGCCTGAGCGTCGGTCTTGGCATCGTCGACCAGTTGCTCGACCAAGGTCTTGAGCAGGTATACCTGCATCGCTTGCAGGTACGCACAGACCGCAGCGTTCTCGGCGTATTTTTCCGAGAGCGGCGCCAACAAAGGCTGCAAGGTCAGCGTGATGGTTTCTTCGTTCAACTGACGAAGCTGGTTGTTCGACTCACGCTTCCACTGCGGCAGGCTGGCCAGCTCTTCGTTGAGGCGCTCCTCAAGGGCGGAGATATCTTCGTGAAAACGCTCGCGATCAGCCTCGGGCAACTGCGAAAACTCGGCCTCGTCCAGCGCCTTGCCATCGGCCATCGGCGTGAAGGCGATGTTGGAGCTGTCGCGATACAGCGCGATGTCCTTTTCCAGCGACAGGCGCTCGATCACATCCAGTGCGCGGTCGTAGCGCTGATTGAACGCACGGTCGATCGAGCTTTTCTTCTGCTGATAGGACGGGTGCTCGAAAACCGCCGGAAAGGTCACCAACAGGTTATCGATCAGGCCACCGATGTCGGCCGTGAATTCATGCGCAGTGCCCGGTGGCAGTTCCAGCGCCTTGGGCTCGCGGGGCTCATCGAAATTATTGACGTAAACCCAGTCCGAAGGCGTCTTCATCCGCTTGCCTTCGGCCTTGAGGTAGCGTTTGACGAACGAAAAGCGGCCAGTGCCGGGTTCACCCATGACAAATACGTTGTAACCGGGGCGCGGCATGGCAACGCCGAACTGCAAGGCCTCTACGGCACGCTCCTGGCCTAGTACACCGCGAAAGGGTTCAAGCTCGTTAGTGGTCGCAAAGCTGAACTGCTCAGCGGAAAACGGACGGGTCAGCGCATGTGGCGCCAGGCGTAGGTTGGCTGCGACAGAATCGGGCATCAGTAATCCTTACATCAGGCGGGGCAGATGTCGGCATTCTGGCGCTCGCCGTACAAGACTTGCAAGGCAGGAAAAACCGAAAGGCACTTACAGCCTTAAAGCCGTAGGCCGCTGCCCGGAAAATTTCTATTTTCGGCAATAATCTGTAATAGCTCACGGAACCCTTGGAACCCGCCTAAGCTCCAAACTGCACAGGTGGTTGCTGGTTGGCCGTCTGTCTTGATGTGACTACTCAAGAAACTCGACCCTTGGCTGAACTAAAAAGAGAAAAAGCTATGAAACGGATTCTTCTTGGAACGCTCTTCGCCGCTGTATCCATCAACGCTATGGCTCAAGCGCCAGGCGGTCCGGACTGCGGCTGGGGCAACATGCTGTTTGAAGGTCAACGCGGCACTCCAGCTCACTTCCTGGCCTCAACCACCAACGGCACCTCGGGTAACGCCACCTTCGGCATGACCTCCGGTACCAACGGCTGCTCGACCAATGGCGCACTGACTTACGGCGGTAAATCCTGGCTTGCCATGAACGGCATGATGGATGAACTTTCCAAGGACATGGCGATGGGTCAGGGCGAAGCACTGACTACCTACGCTGTGGTATTGGGCGTTGCACCAGAAGATCGTGAGCACTTCGCTGCGGTCACTCACGAGCACTTCTCGCAAATTTTCAGCAAGGCCGACGCCACCGCTGAAGACGTTCACACCAACACCGTCAACGTTCTGAAAAACGATCCGACTCTGGCCAAGTACGCTACCCAGGCTTAAAGTCGTTCGCCCGCCTTTTCATCGCAAAAGGCGGGATCACCTTTCCTGACTTCTCTTGACTAGTTGCCCTCTATGCTCAAACGTCTTGTCTCGCTGGCGCTGTTTGTCTGTGCCCCCTTGTCTGCGGCACCTCATGCTACCGCTGACCGTTTGCAGCAATTGGCCAATGAGCCGTTCTGGATTTCACTGGGTCACTACGAGGCAGGCAAGCTCGGCGGTTGGCGCAGCTATGTGACAGACCCGAAATTCTTTCTCGCTGCGGACGGTGCACACGACCCGAAGGCGGAATTGAGCGCGACACTTGACGCCATATACGCCCCCGTAACCAACGAACAGACCCACGCCCAGTGTGTATACCCGGCACGCACCCGCTGGCTGCGCGACCAGTTGCAACTGACTGACCTGCCGACGCCGGACTGCAAGGAGTTCAAGGCCTGGTACAAGGATGTGGCACCGGACAGCACCGTACTGATTTTTCCGGCCGCGTACCTCAACAGCCCCTCGTCGATGTTTGGCCACACGTTACTGCGCATCGATCCGGCCAGCGCAAAAACCAACAACACCACATTACTCAGCTATGCGATCAACTTCGGCGCGTACATCGAAGGCATGGACAACAGCATTCTGTATGCCTGGAAAGGCTTGGCTGGCGGCTATCCGGGCTTGTTCGCACTGGTGCCCTATCAGGAAAAGCTCTCGGAATACCGCAGCCTGGAAAACCGTGACCTGTGGGAATACCGTCTGAACCTTACCCCGGAAGAAACCGGGCGCATGGTTGAACATGTCTGGGAATTGAAACAGATTCGCTTCAGCTATTTCTTCTTCGACGAAAACTGCTCGTACCGTCTGCTGGAATTGCTGCAGGTCGCACGACCCGGGCTGAATCTCACCGAGCAATTCGGGCTGACTGCGATCCCGACCGATACGGTCAAGGCGATCAAAGCCGCAGGGCTTGTGGAAAAGATCGACTATCGCCCTTCTCGCGAGCGGGAATTGCTGAGCCGCGCCGAGCCCCTTGATGCCGACGAACAACAGTGGGTGCTGAAAGTCAGCGCCGATCAAAAACAACTGCAAAACAGCGAGTACCTCGCCCAGCCGAAAGAGAGACGCGCGTTGATTCAGGACGCGGCCTACCGTCTGGAGCGCTACCGCGCCAACGGGCTTGAACGCGACACGCAGCGCTCGCAACGCAGTTTCGAGTTGCTGCAGGCGATCAATCAGAACCCGCCGCCACAGCTGGATATCCCGCGCCCCGGCCTGCCGGAAGAAGGCCACGAATCACGTACCTGGCAACTGGGGGCGGGCACACGCGGTGACAAAGCGTTCGCCGAATATGGCCTGCGCATGGCCTATCACGACCTGAACGACAACGCTTACGGCTTTCCGCTGGGTGCGCAGATCGAGATTCTTCAGCTCAAGGTGCGCCAATACGAAGGTAACGACTGGCAAGTTCAGCAGTTGGACCTGGCCACCATTCGCTCCCTGACCCCGCGTACCGAGCTGCTGAAACCCTGGTCATGGCAAGTCACCGGCGGGCTGGAACGGGTACTCGGTAAACATGGCGATGAAAACCTTGTCAGCCATGTCAACGGTGGTGGCGGCGGTACCTGGCAATTGGGCGACGAAGTGCTGGGCTTTGCGCTGGGCACCGTGCGCGTCGAGCACAACAACGACTTCGCCGAATTCATCTCTCCCGCTGCTGGTTTCAACACTGGCTTACTGTGGCGCAACCCGCTGGGCAACCTGAGCCTGGAAGCCAAGGGCGACTACTTCACCAACGGCGAAGTACGCCGCAGCGTCAGCCTCAATCAGCAGTGGGAGCTGTCGCGCAATCTGGGTTTGCGCCTTAGTGCCCAACGCGAGTTCAGCCAGATGAGCTCGCCGCAGAACGAAGTGATGCTTGAGGTGAAGTGGTATCACTACTGACAGGACAAGTGCAAAAACTGCGGGCGGCGCTGCCTCAAAATAAAGGCACGCTGCCATCACTTATTCCCTACATCGCTTTTACAAATAACTCACAAATTACCTTCTAGACTCCTCTCATAAGTAGAGGGAACCACCATGAAGCGGTATTGGGTGTTGTTGTCGCTGGCCATCGTGCTGGCAGGTTGTCAGTCCACCCGTGACCAGATGTTGGCCGAGGGTTATCCGCCGGGTTTTGCAGACGGTTATCAGGATGGTTGCAGCAGTGGCAGGGACGCAGCAGGTGCCAGCACCGGTCAATTCAGAAAAAACGTGCCCCGCTATCTTAAGGACAAGCTCTACGCCCAAGGCTGGACTGACGGTTTTCGCCAGTGTCAGGCCTCGCAGGATAACCGCGACCGACTCGACCCCGGCCAGGTCTTCAACGATCGTGACCGTGCCTGGGAGCGGGAAAAGACCCGCAGTGCAGCCAAGGCCTATCGCCCAAACTGACGCATGCAGGAAGATCGACGAAACCAATGATGCCCTCTTGTGGCCCAAAGCTCATTAGGGAGGACACCTCATGAGCCGCGCATTTGTAAACGAAGACAACGCTGCCGCCGATGCCGAGCAACCGGTAGAGCGGCTGGTCAGCGCACAGACCAATTACGTCACCGCCGAGGGCCTGAAGTTGCTCAAGAAGCACGTCAGCAGCCTGCAGGCGCAGCACAGTGCGCAAACTGCGTTGGGAGACGCCGCCGATAAACAGCGCCAGGCTGACCTTGAACGCGACCTGCGTTACTACACCCAGCGCCTGCAGAGCGCGCAGGTTGTGACGACGGCCGTGTCGACCGAAAAAGTACAAATTGGCAGTTGGGTCACGTTCGCGGATGAAGAAGACAACCGCCAGCGCGTGCATCTGGTCGGGGAGGATCAGGCGGATGCCGCCAAAGGGCTGATCAACTGGGGCTCGCCGCTGGGACGTGCATTGATCGGTGCGCAGAAAGGCGATGAAGTGGTGTGGGAGCGGCCGGCGGGAAATCAGTCGATTGAAATACTGCTGATCGAGCCGGATGCTTAAAGCGTGCTGATGAACAATAACGGCAGCGCCGTTCCCGATCAGGAACGGCGCGTGCCTAAACGCTGATCAGGCCAGCTTCTTGTGACGCACACGATGCGGCTGGGCAGCGGCTTCGCCCAGACGTTTCTTGCGATCCGCTTCATACTCGGTGTAGTTACCCTCGAAGAAGATCGCTTGCGAATCGTCTTCGTACGCCAGGATATGCGTCGCCACACGGTCAAGGAACCACCGATCGTGGGAGATCACAATGGCGGCGCCCGGGAAGTCCAGCAGCGCTTCCTCCAGCGAACGAAGGGTTTCAACGTCAAGGTCGTTTGACGGTTCGTCGAGCAGCAGCACGTTGCCGCCCTCTTTCAGGGTCAGCGCCAGATGCAGACGGCCACGCTCACCACCAGACAGGTCCTTGACGAACTTCTGCTGATCGCCACCCTTGAAGTTGAAGCGGCCAACGTAGGTGCGCGACGGGATCTCATAGTTGCCGATACGGATCACATCGGAACCGTCGGATACCGCCTGGAATACCGACTTGCTGCCGTCCAGGTCATCGCGGCTCTGGTCCACGCAGGCCAGTTGCACGGTCTCACCGACTTCGATGCTGCCCGAATCCGGCTGTTCCTTGCCCATCAGCATACGGAACAGGGTCGATTTACCGGCACCGTTACCGCCGATCACGCCAACAATGGCGCCTTTAGGCATGGAGAACGACAGGTTGTCGATCAACACGCGGTCGCCGTAGCCCTTGGTAACGTTCTTGAACTCGATAACCTTGTCGCCCAGACGCGGACCGGCCGGGATATAGATCTCGTTGGTCTCGCTGCGCTTCTGGAATTCCTGCGACTGCATTTCTTCGAAGCGTTGCAGACGCGCCTTGGATTTGGACTGACGCGCCTTGGCGCCCTTGCGGACCCATTCCAGCTCGTCTTTCATGGCCTTTTCGTGGGCGGTCTGTTGCTTGGACTCCTGAGCCAGACGGTCGGACTTGGCTTCAAGCCAGCCGGAATAATTACCCTCGTAAGGAATACCCGCACCGCGGTCGAGTTCCAGAATCCAGCCGGCTACGTTATCCAGGAAGTAACGGTCGTGCGTGATCGCAACCACGGTGCCCGGGAAGTCGTGCAGGAAATGCTCCAGCCAGGCGACAGAGTCGGCATCCAGGTGGTTGGTCGGTTCGTCGAGCAGCAGCATGTCCGGTGCAGAGAGCAACAGGCGGCACAGCGCAACACGGCGTTTTTCACCACCTGACAGGACCGAAACCTTCGCATCCCAGGCGGGCAGACGCAGTGCGTCGGCGGCTACTTCCAGCTGGCGTTCCAGGTTATGACCGTCGCTGGCCTGCAGGATCGCTTCAAGCTTGGCCTGCTCGGCTGCCAGCTTATCGAAATCAGCGTCCGGCTCGGCATATTCGGCGTAAACCTGATCAAGACGCGCCTGGGCGTCCTTGATGACGCTGACCGCCTCTTCAACCACTTCACGGACCGTCTTGTTCGGGTCAAGTTGTGGCTCTTGCGGCAGATAACCCACATTAAGCTCGGGCATCGGACGTGCTTCGCCGTCAAACTCGGTGTCGACGCCAGCCATGATTTTCAACAGCGTGGACTTGCCCGAACCGTTGAGACCCAACACGCCGATCTTGGCGCCGGGGAAGAAAGACAGAGAGATGTTTTTCAGGATTTCACGCTTCGGCGGCACAACTTTGCTCAGCCGATGCATGGTGTAGACGTATTGAGCCATGAAATGAAAACCTAGCGTCTGTGATGAGGACCGATTTAGAACGCGAGCTTAAAGCTCCGGCCGGAAAAAAGCTTTTATTTGTCCGCAAGACTTGCCGCGAGACCGTTCCGAGCCTTGAATGAACCCAGGCAGAAACAGATCGGGGCCGTGCTGACACATATAAAGCCTGGTCGATATTGCAAAAAGTGGAGTCACTCATGCAGGAGTCGGTGGATACCACGCGTTGCGCAAAGCTACCCGAATGCAGCGTGCAGGGCAAACGATCCGGCCCAATGGGGCTGGCACTCTGCCACAAGTAAAGGCATGCTAGCCGCCCTCTTTGGGCGACCCGCTCATTTTACATAAAGCATCGCTGCTTCAGTCCAGCAGTCAGGAACAACGATTTGCCCACTTCAACGCCTCTGCCGTCATCCAGTGTCGCTACAGACAGTGCGACCAGGCCTTTGCGCGGCTCAGTGAAAGGTATATTGGCCGCGCTGGTGTTGGTGGTGCTTGCACTGCTGTTCTGGCAATTGATCGAGCAGTTTCATCAGACTCAGGAACGCCAGCGTCAGCGCAGCCTGGAGTACAGCATCCAGCTTTCCGACCGGATGAGTCTGAACATGGCACTCAAGGCGCAAATCGCCATGAACCTGCTGGACGAGGCGCAATCCTCCGGAGACCGGCTGGAGCAGCCGACGGCACTGGCAAGCCTGCGTACTGCCCTGCCCGCGCTGCGCAGCGCCGCGCGGCTAAACCCGACGGGTGACATTGTCGGTGACAGCGCCGAGGCATCCCGCGACGGAGAGTTTCTCCGACAGGCCATGAAAAAGGCCCAAGGCCACCCCTATTTCTACACCGGCACCGAAGACGTTAAACAGATTTATATACTGATTCGCCAAGGCGGTGGCGTTAGCGGCGATTACTGGGCGCTACGCATGGCACCCGACGCCTTGAAGGACCTGGCAAGCCAGCCAGCTCAGGACTTTCAACATATCTGGCGCCTGGAGCAACGCAAGACCCAACGGGTTCTCCTCCGTGAACCGGCACCCTCCAACGAGGCGGACAGCGGTCTTTCCGATACCGTTCTGCTTCAGCCACTGAGTAACAGCGACTGGCAACTGCGAGGCCTGTTCGATGCCTACAAGGCCCGCAGCGAGCTGCTTGCGCCTCTGATCGGCAAGTGTCTGATCGGCCTGCTGCTGTCGATCCTGCCACTGATCGCGCTGATGAGCCTGCGCAAACGCCAGCGCCAGATGCTGCAAAGCCGCCGCCGCTATCGCGATATCTTCGAGGGTGCGGGCGTTGCGATCTGCGTCATGGACATGTCGGGTCTGCAAGAGCAACTGGAAGCACTCGAAGTCAGAACGGACGAAGACTTCGAACTTCTGCTCAAAAGCCAGCCAGCCTCGCTGAAAAGACTGTTGCAGCAGTTGCGAATCAACGAACTCAACGAAGTTGCCCTGGGCCTGCTGGAAATCGAACACAGTGAACAGGCGTGGCAGCCGTTGATCGAGGGCGAATCGCGCTCGCGCCCCGGCATCGGCGTTCAGGTTATTCAGGCTGTTCTCGCCGGGCTGCCCAGGCTGGAACTGGAAATATGCCTGACACGCGCGAGCGGCCAGGACCAGCATCTATGGCTGGTCATGCGCCTGCCCGAGTCACGTAGCGACTTCGATGCCGTTATTCTCAGCATCGGCGATATCACCAGCCGCAAACAGATCGAGCTGTCCTTGCTGGACCGCGAGAGCTTTTGGTCCGACGTGGTGCGAACCGTGCCGGACCACCTGTACGTTCAGGACGTACTCAGCCAGCGAGTGATCTACAGCAACCACCATTTCGGCTACACGCTGGGCTACAGCAAATCCGAGCTGCGCGCCATGGGCGAGTTCTTCTGGGAAATCCTGCTGCACCCTGACGACGCCAGAAGCTATCAGGACATGCGCCTGCGCCAGCGCCATCACGGCCATAACGAGTTATTGCAATGCGTGCTGCGCTTTCGGGATCGCGAGAACAACTGGCGCTGCTTCGATGTGCGCGAACAGGCGCTGGCCTGGGACGCAGAAAACCTGGTCACCCGCATCATCGGCATCGCCAAGGACATTACCGAGCAGGTCGCGTCCAGCCAGTCGCTGCGTGACAGCGAACAGCGTTACCGGATGCTCGCTGAAAGCATCAGCGATGTGATCTTTTCCACGGATGGCCAGTTGGCAGTCAATTACGTCAGCCCCTCGGTGGAACGCGCGCTGGGGTACAGCGCCGAATGGATTCTCCAGAACGGCTGGTCCGCCGTCATTGCCAACCCTCAACAAGTGATCGGTTTCGATGCGCTCATCAGCCGCATCGGCAAGGTGCTGCACAAACCTCAGGAACTCGCCAGATTGCGCGAAGAGGTGACGACCAGAATGTTTCTGTTCGACTGCCTGCGTGCAGACGGTCGCAAGATCCCGGTGGAATTGCGGGTGGTTCTGGTGTGGGACGAAAACGGCAATTTCGAGGGCATCTTCGGGGTCGGCCGGGACATCAGCCAGCAGCGTCGGGCAGAAAAAGACCTGCGCATGGCCGCCACCGTATTTGAACACTCGACATCGGCGATCCTCATTACCGACCCTGCCGGCTATATCGTTCAGGCCAACGAGGCGTTCACCCGCGTCAGCGGCTATGAAGTTGCCCAGGTGCTCGACCAGCTACCGGGCATGCTCACGGTGGAATCGGAACAGGAAAACCACCTGCGCTACATCCTCAAACAATTGAACGGCCAAGGCACCTGGGAAGGTGAAATCAGGCTCAAGCGCCGTAACGGCGAGCACTACCCGGCCTGGGTCGGCATTACCGCAGTGCTCGACGATGAAGGCGATCTGGCGAGTTATGTGTGCTTTTTCAGCGATATCAGCGAGCGCAAGGCCAGTGAAGACCGTATCCACCGTCTGGCCTACTACGACGCCCTGACTCACCTGCCCAATCGCACCCTGTTTCAGGACCGCCTGCATTCGGCGCTGCAACACGCCGAGCGCCAACAGGCCTGGGTGGTGCTGATGTTTCTCGACCTGGACCGCTTCAAACCGATCAATGACTCTCTGGGCCATGCCGCTGGCGACCGGATGCTTCAGGAAATGGCCACGCGGCTACTCGCCTGCGTGTCTTCCGATGACACCGTGGCGCGTATGGGCGGGGATGAGTTCACCCTGTTGCTGCAGCCGGACACCTCGCGCGAAGCCGCACTGACTCGCGCCATTCACGTGGCCGAGCGGATTCTGACCAGTCTGGTAACGCCGTTTGTGCTTGAAGGCCGCGAGTTCTTTGTCACTGCCAGCATCGGCATCGCACTCAGTCCGCAGGACGGCAAGGAACTGAGCCAGTTGATGAAGAACGCCGACACGGCGATGTACCACGCCAAAGAACGTGGCAAGAACAACTTCCAGTTCTATCAGGCGGACATGAACGCGACCGCTCTGGAGCGTCTGGAGCTGGAAAGCGACTTGCGGCATGCCCTGGAACAGCAGGAGTTCACCCTTTATTACCAGCCGCAGTTCAGCGGCGACGGCAAGCGCCTGACGGGTGCGGAAGCCTTGTTGCGCTGGCGCCATCCACGCCGCGGGCTGGTTCCGCCCAACGACTTCATCCCGGTGCTCGAAGAGCTCGGGCTGGTGGTGGAAGTCGGCGACTGGGTGCTCACTGAAGCGTGCCGTCAGCTCAAACAGTGGCATCAGGCGCGGGTTCGCGTTCCGAAAGTGTCGGTCAACATCTCGGCGCGACAGTTCTCGGACGGCCAGCTCGGCAAGCGCATCGCCAACATCCTGGAGCAGACCGGCCTGTCACCTGCCTGCCTGGAGCTGGAACTGACCGAAAGCATCCTGATGCGCGAGGTCAACGAAGCCATGCAGATCCTCGACGGCCTCAAAAACCTTGGCCTGAGTATCGCTGTCGATGACTTCGGCACAGGCTACTCGTCGCTGAATTACCTCAAACAGTTCCCGATCGACGTACTGAAAATCGACCGCACCTTCGTCGACGGCCTTCCGTCGGGCGAACAGGACGCCCAGATCGCTCGCGCTATCATCGCCATGGCCCACAGCCTGAACCTCTCGGTCATCGCCGAAGGCGTAGAAACCCACGAGCAACTGGAGTTTCTTCGCGAACACGACTGCGACGAAGTCCAGGGCTACCTGTTCGGCCGCCCGATGCCAGCAAGCCAGTTCGAAGCGCAATTCAGCAACGATGCGCTGTTCATGCTGGATTGAGGGCGAGCCTTGCGACCCGGCCATCGTCCATTTGAACGATAGCCGAACCCTTGAATATGAGTAGACTTGAGCCACTGCCTCGCACAGCGTCTATGACAGCGAGCGCTCTCCCATAACAAAGAACACAAGGGGGTAGCATGATCAGCGATACAACGTCCCTGGACAGTGTTTCCTGTCAGGTCGTCGAAGCCTTGAACAAGGTGGAAGGGATTATTGGCTGATGGTGGTAAGCCAGGCAAGACCACCGCCTGCGTTGCTGGCGGCGGTCTACCGGCTACAGACTTATGGCTCGCCAGCCGCTTGCGGTGCAGGCGCCGGGTGCGACCAGGTCAGGTACCGGAAGCGGTCGTAGAGACCCGCCACGACCTGCCCGCCTGCAATCCTGCCTGGAATTGCCGTATGCAGGGTGCCGACCGCGCTCCCCAAACGCGAGGTGCTGACGTAATCTCCGGCCCAGGACGCTGCCGCCCTGCCGGCCTGATGCGCCGCCTTGCCTTTGTCAGTCAGGTAGCTCAACCCCTTGCCGGCTGCTGCGCCAGCCACTTCTCCAACCATACCGGGAAGCGTGAGGTTGGCTGCGGTCAGGACCGCAGCACCGGAGGCGTAGCCTTTGATCCCCTTGTCGAGAAAATTCCAGACTTTGTTGACGCCCAGAAACCCCGTCATCACCAGATTCAGACCGACGATTTCCTTGAAGACCTGAACCGCCTTTTGCATATCGACTTCAGGGTTCATGGCCAGTTTGAGCATCTCCGATACGCACCAGACGCCATCCGCCGCGTAATCGGCTTTGCCGACCATGCTTTTCATCAACATCACCAGCGCCGCACCGATACTCGCCGTCAAGGCCACCAGGCCCAGCTTGGTGTAGAAGTCAGGGTCCGCCTTGCGCTCCCCCTCGGCCAGTTGCAGCCCTGCGCGCAGGGCATCGGCGACTTCGAACCTGGCCTGGAACTCGCTGCTTTTGGTACCCAGGTATGTCAGGCTCGAGTTCATGATGTCGGTGATGCTTTTGTCTTGCTTGTACAATTCGGTCGCCACTTTCATCTGCTGGGCAAAATGCTCGCTGACGTCGAAATGCTTGACCACGGCCAGATGGTCTTCCTGCGGGATGCGGGCGTTCCCGGTGTCTTGCCTGGAAAGCTTGCTCTTGGCGAGCTTGAAGGCAGCGACGATCGATTCACGGTTGAATACGCCCAGCGTGGCAGCGCCCGATGCCACGGCCGTTGCGATACCGAAGCCGACCTGCTCCAGCAGGTGTTCGTTCCTGGCAAAGGTGGGCTGCGCCACGATGGCGTTGGCCAGCACGGTGACGAAGTAACGGTTCAGGCCGTGATCGACATTGGTCCGCGCATTGGTCAGCTCGTTCATCATCAGGCCAGCCATGAACACCGCGTTCTTGGTGAAGTGGGCAACCAGCGATGAGCTGTAGGAGTTGTCCTTGCTGACGAACGCCACGGCCAGTGGCAAGGGTGCCAGCGCGAGCAGCATCGCCGGGCTTGCAAGGACGCGACTCTTGAGCGAGGCGCCGTTCTTGAGCGTGCCCAGTTCGGCATTCATGCTTTTGTTGAGGCTGAGCAACTCGTCTTTCACATCAGAGGGCAGCCCCGAGCGGCTCAACACTGCTGGCAACTGTTCGTTGTGAGCGCGCCAGGCGTCGAGTTGCCCCTGAGCATTGGCCTGAACGATTGCGCCCAACATGTCACGCTCGGCTTCGCTCAGCGTAGACGATGGCTTTTCAAGCAGCGTCTGCACAACGTCGGACGTCGTGGTAGCGGCACTTGGCAAATCACCAAGACGGGCCAGTTGCTCCTCGCTCAACACCAGCGAACCGTTGGCCAGCGCCAACCGCAGTTTTTCATCGAAACCCATGCCGCACCTGGCCTCGATGTCTTCTTCAGGGGCGAAGGGCAGCGGGGTATTGCTGACGATATCGCGTTGTTCTTGCGTGAGATGCAGAACATGCTTGTTCAGGAAGGCATGCATCTGATCGGGCGACAGGTGTGGTGCCGGGGTGCGCATCAAAGCCAGCAACGCCTTGTCATCCATCGGCGCGAGCGCCCCGTAGGCATCAAACTTGCGCACCAGATTGCCGCCGGCCTTGAGCAATGCCTGGCGTGTGGTCAGCATGGGCTCCGCAGGCTCGTGGCCAGGTGCAGGTGCTTCACCTGGCTCGATAGAGATTTCCTCCAGCCTCGGCAAAAGATCGTGTTCGCGCAATAGCTGCAGCAGCGCCCCCGCTACTTCCGCCAGCTCGCGCAATTCATTGCGGGCTGGCGCGTCCTGGCAATTTTCGGTCAATGCCTGCAATGCGCCCGGCAACATCTCCAGATCATTGAGCGTGTCGGCATGTGAGCGCAGCAGACTGACGACCGCGTCGGGTTGACGCTGGAGGCTGTCATTCAAATCCGCCGTACGCTGCTTGGCCGTGCGAACGAAATGACTGAAGAGCGTGTAAGACGAAATAACGGGGGGCTCTGCGCCCTGCGTCTCGGGATCCAGATGAGTCAACGTAAGCAGATCCGCAATCGCCCGGGCCAGGGCGGACGGTCGGGCAGTCAAACGAGCGACGGATTGGTGCAGCCGCGCCGTCCTGAGCCCTTCACAGGCCTGCGACAGCGAGTCGTGAGATGCGTGAGCAGCCGGCATATCGGCCAGCCGGTGAGTACAACGGTCAAGCAGTTCTCTCAGCGCCGGCACCTGATCCTCGCTTGCCAGTTGATGCCAGCCCTGCTCGGTCGTGCCAACCTCGGCGAGGCTCTGACAGAGTTGAGCAACGGTGTGCCAGGACGGATGCTGTTTATCCAGCTCACGCTGAAGAGCAGACAACAGACGCGCAGAGTCCTGCGCTGGCGCAGCCGAGGTGCGACCAAATGCCACGGCCAGCTCGCCGGAGGCAAAAAACGCTACGGTACGAGCCTGCTGCGGAGTTGGCTCACTAACGCCGGTTGCATCGCCGGACGCAGGAGCAACCTCCGGCAATGAGGAATGAGAGGAGCGCGTGATCTGAGAGGGCATCATGACGTTTTTACCTACTGTCGGTGGATATGGGCAACAGACCGACTGAGTGTCGTCCGGCCCGGAACGGTTCCGGCAGTTGAAGGTAAATAGATGCGTGATCGCTGAAAATTCGAGTGGATGTGCCCGGTTCACGCCGCCGATGACTAAATCGATCTCGACCCTCTCATGTGGGCGAGCCCCCCAGAACGAGCCTTGCGCCTGCGGCACGTCCATGATTTCAGGCCTTGTCGAAACCCGCGTGAACGGCGTCACTGGTCAAGATGACTGCCTTTCATATGCCAGATAAAACCCGATGGGGTAGAATACCCGCCTTTTCCGCCATGCCCCCTTGAGGACTGCCATGTTCAGCCGTGATTTGACTATCGCCAAGTACGACGCCGATCTGTTTGCCGCCATGGAGCAAGAAGCTCTGCGTCAGGAAGAACACATCGAGCTGATTGCCTCGGAAAACTACACCAGTCCGGCCGTCATGGAAGCTCAGGGCTCGGCCCTGACCAACAAGTACGCCGAAGGCTATCCAGGCAAGCGCTACTACGGTGGTTGCGAGTACGTCGACGTTATCGAACAACTGGCCATCGACCGCGCCAAGGAGCTGTTCGGCGCTGATTACGCCAACGTCCAGCCACATGCGGGTTCGCAAGCCAACTCGGCGGTCTACCTGGCCCTGCTGCAAGGCGGCGACACCATTCTGGGCATGAGCCTGGCTCACGGTGGTCACCTGACCCACGGCGCCAGCGTTTCGTCCTCGGGCAAGCTGTACAACGCCGTTCAGTACGGTATCGATGCCAACGGCATGATCGACTACGACGAAGTCGAGCGCCTGGCTGTCGAGCACAAGCCAAAAATGATCGTCGCCGGTTTCTCTGCCTACTCGCAGATCCTCGACTTCCCGCGCTTCCGTGCAATCGCTGACAAGGTCGGTGCCTACCTGTTCGTCGACATGGCTCACGTAGCCGGTCTGGTCGCCGCAGGCGTCTACCCGAACCCGGTGCCATTCGCCGACGTCGTGACCACCACCACACACAAGACCCTGCGCGGTCCACGTGGCGGCCTGATCCTGGCGCGCGCCAACGCCGAAATCGAGAAGAAGCTGAACTCCGCGGTATTCCCTGGCTCCCAGGGCGGTCCGCTGGAGCACGTCATCGCAGCCAAGGCCGTGTGCTTCAAGGAAGCGCTGCAGCCTGAGTTCAAGACCTACCAGCAACAAGTGGTCAAGAACGCCAAGGCAATGGCCGGTGTGTTCATCGAGCGCGGCTTCGACGTGGTTTCCGGTGGTACTGAAAACCACCTGTTCCTGCTGTCGCTGATCAAGCAGGACATCTCCGGTAAAGACGCCGACGCCGCCCTGGGTCGCGCCTTCATCACCGTCAACAAGAACTCCGTACCGAACGACCCACGCTCCCCGTTCGTCACCTCCGGCCTGCGCTTCGGCACCCCGGCAGTGACCACTCGCGGCTTCAAGGAAGCTGAGTGCAAGGAACTCGCGGGCTGGATCTGCGACATCCTGGCTGACCTGAACAACGAAGCCGTGATCGACGCCGTTCGCGAGAAGGTCAAGGCCATCTGCGCGAAACTGCCGGTTTACGGCGCTTGATAAGCCTGGTTTAAACGCAGTACCAAAAAGCCCCGGCTCGTGAGAGCCGGGGCTTTTTGTTGGGCAGATCACTCTATGGGCAGAAGCTCAGCCGCTGCCTGACCTCTCAGCCGCATACCCTCTCGAACCCCGCCCGGATCTTCTCCTCCGGCAATTCATCGGCAATGAACACGATCACGCTCTCGCGTTTTTCGCCTTCGGCCCACTCGGTGTCCCAGTCAAAGCCGTACAGCTTGAGCACGCCCTGAAACACCATCTTGCGCGGTTCGTCTTCGATGTTGAGCACGCCCTTGTAGCGCAGCAGTTGCTTGCCGTGGTCTTCCAGCAGTTCGTTCATGAACTCGCTGAGGCGGTCCAGGTTTAGCGGTTTTTCGCTGCGCAGGACGAGGCTGGTGATGCGGTCGCCTGAATTGCCGACCGGGGCCAGTGGGCGCAGGATCATGCCGCCGCCGAGATCGGCGTTGAGGTTGAAGCCGCGCACGTCGAGCAGTTCGGCAAGGTCGATGTTGCCATGTTCGACGATGCGGATCGGGGCGCGGCGGTTGATGCGGGTCAGGCGTGCGCTGAGGGCATCGAAGGTTGCGTCGTCGACCAGATCACGCTTGCTCACCAGCAATCGGTCGGCAAAGCCGATTTGCGCCTGGGCGATGGTTTGCGCCAGGTGGGTATCGGCGTGTGTAGCATCGACCAGAGTGATGATGCCGTCGAGGATATAGCGCTCGCGCAGCTCTTCATCGATGAAAAAGGTCTGGGCGACCGGCGCAGGATCGGCCAGGCCGGTGCATTCGATCACCAGTCGGTCGAAAGCGATTTCGCCACTGTCCAGGCGCTCCAGCAACAGGTAGAGCGCCTTGGTCAGGTCGGTGTGGATGGTGCAGCACACGCAGCCATTGGACAGGGTCATGATCTGTACGGGATCAGTGCCGAGCAACTGGCTGTCGATACCTGCATCGCTGAATTCGTTTTCAATCACGGCGATTTTCAGGCCGTGCTCGGCCTTGAGCAGGTGGCGCAGCAAAGTGGTTTTGCCTGCCCCCAGAAAACCGGTCAGCACGGTCACGGGGATGGGTTGCAACTCAGTCATAAGGCTCCTGGCGTGATGCATTCAGCTGAAATGAAAACGCGCCACAGGTGATGGCCTGCGGCGCGTCGGATCAAACAATAACGCAGTTCAGAGGATCAGCAGCACTTAGGACCGCCCTTGCCGCCGTAACGTGCCTCTTGCCGCTCCCGGAAGAACTGCTCGTAGGTCATCATCGGCTTGTCCGGGTGGGTGTTCTGCATGTGCTCTACGTACGTGTCGTAGTCAGGCATGCCCACCATCAGACGCGCGGCCTGACCGAGGTATTTCCCGAGGCGACTCAGGTCATTGAACATGGTCAAATCCTCTGTGGGTAACCATCATCACACCTGCGACGCTGGCGGCATGGCCTGATAAGGAGCTTCCTTGTCGGTACGCGCCTTGGTGGTCCAGGCTGCACGGCCCACTTTAAGGGCGTAGAACAGAATGCTGAACACCACGAACAGGAACAGCACGGTCAGCCCGGCATTGGTGTAAGCGTTGAAGATCACATGCTGCATCTGGTCCATGGTCTTGGCCGGGGCCAGGATCTGGCCGGCATCCGCCGCCGCGCTGTATTTCTTGGCCAGGGCCAGAAAGCCCACCGCAGGATTGGCGTCGAACAGCTTGATCAGGCCAGCGGTCACGGTGCAGATCAGCAGCCAGGTGGCAGGCAGCATGGTCACCCACACATAGCGCTGACGCTTCATCTTGATCAGCACGACGCTGGCCAGCATCAGGGCAATACCGGCGAGCATCTGGTTGGAGATGCCGAACAGCGGCCACAGGGTATTGATCCCGCCCAGCGGGTCGATTACGCCTTGGTACAGCAGATAGCCCCACAGCGCCACGCAACCACCGGTGCCGATGGCGTTGGCCGTCCACGACTCGGTGCGTTTCAGAGCCGGAACGAAACTGCCCAGCAGATCCTGCAGCATAAAGCGTCCGGCTCGTGTACCGGCGTCGACTGCGGTCAGAATGAACAACGCCTCGAACAGAATCGCGAAGTGGTACCAGAACGCCATGGTGTTTTCACCCGGCAGCACCTGATGGAGGATCTGCGCGATACCAACCGCCAGCGTCGGCGCACCACCGGCACGCGCCAGCACAGTGTTTTCACCGATGTCTTTCGCAACAGCAGTCAATTGCTCCGGCGTGATGGCAAAGCCCCAGCTGGAGACAGTCTGCGCGACAGTCACCACGTCACTGCCAACCACCGCAGCCGGGCTGTTCATGGCGAAGTACACGCCTGGCTCGATCACCGAGGCGGCAACCATTGCCATGATGGCCACGAACGACTCCATCAGCATGCCGCCGTAACCGATGTAACGAGCGTTCTTTTCGTTATCCAGCAGCTTGGGCGTGGTGCCCGAAGAGATCAGCGCGTGGAAACCCGATACCGCACCGCAAGCGATAGTGATGAACAGGAACGGGAACAGTGCGCCCTTCCAGACCGGGCCTGTGCCGTTGGTGAACTGGGTCAGGGCCGGCATTTTCAGCTCGGGCGCCAGAATCAGGATGCCGATTGCCAGTGCCAGAATGGTGCCGATTTTCAGGAAGGTCGACAGATAGTCACGTGGCGCAAGCAGCAGCCAGACCGGCAGCATTGCTGCTACAAAACCATAGCCCACCAACATCCAGGTGATCTGCACGCCGGTGAAGGTGAACATCGGCCCCCAGGTCGGATCGGCCGCTACCATGCCGCCGACCCAGATCGAACCGAGTAGCAGAATGACACCGATAATGGAGATTTCACCGATACGACCCGGGCGGATGTAGCGCATATAGATGCCCATGAACATCGCGATCGGGATCGTCGCCATGACCGTGAACATGCCCCACGGGCTCTCGGCCAAGGCCTTGACCACGATCAGCGCCAGCACCGCCAGGATGATGATCATGATCAGGAAACAGCCGAACAGGGCGATGGTGCCGGGAATACGGCCCATTTCCTCGCGAACCATGTCGCCCAGCGAGCGACCGTTACGGCGCGTGGAGAGAAACAGGATCATGAAATCCTGTACCGCACCGGCCAGCACCACACCGGCGATCAGCCAGAGCGTACCGGGCAGATAACCCATTTGCGCGGCCAGTACCGGGCCGACCAGCGGGCCTGCACCGGCGATGGCAGCAAAGTGATGACCGAAAAGGATGTGTTTGTTGGTCGGCACGTAGTCCAGACCATCGTTGTTGACCACCGCCGGTGTCGCGCGCAACGGATCGAGCTGCATGACATGGGTGGCGATGAACAGACTGTAGTAACGATAGGCAACCAGATAGATAGCCACCGCAGCGACGACTATCCACAAAGCGTTGATCGCTTCTCCGCGACGCAAGGCCACGACCCCAAGGGCACATGCCCCGACAATTGCGACGATGAGCCAGGGAACATGGCGCATCAGACTATTATTATTTTTCATTTTTTATTCCAGCAGAGTTGACTAGAAGGCAAGCAGTCCGAGTTTAGCGCCGGATCAGCGAAAGACCACCCCCAACCATGGTCTAGAGCGAAATTTGATCAATTGCGGCAGATACCCGGCATAGAGGGCTGGAATGGCCTCGACAGATGGTTGCCGGATCACAAAACAGTGATGCGGAACTGTTCTGTAATGGCTTTCAGGTCTATCGTGCAGGAACAACAGAATTGATCAGATAACGACCTGCCCGCTGCCCCCCCAGTGGCGGTCAACAAGAGAGTTCATTCGATGACCGACTCACCTGCAGATCGCCGTCGTTTCAAGCGCATTGCCTTCGACGCCAAAACCGATTTGAAGCAAGGCGATCAGACCTGGAAGGTTCAACTGGTCGATCTTTCCCTGAAAGGGTTGCTCATCGAGCGGCCTGATCCGTGGAACGGTGATCAGACGCAGCCCTTTGAAGTCGACATCATTCTAAGCAACGACGCCCACGTGAAAATGGATGTCAAGATCACCCATGACAACAGCCGCCAATTGGGATTCGTTTGCCGGCACATAGGGCTGGAGTCAATCAGCCACCTGAAGCGGCTGGTCGAATTGAACCTAGGAGACCCCGAGGAACTGGATCGGGAACTGGCAGCCTTGATCGAACTGCAGGGATAATCCTCGGGGCGAGGTTATTCGAACAACGCATCCAGTGCCTGCTCCAGACGCGTGACGGCAATGATCTGCAAACCGGGTGGCGCTTCCTTCGGCGCATTGCCTTTAGGTACGATGGCCCGCTTGAAGCCATGCTTGGCGGCTTCCTTGAGGCGCTCCTGGCCGCTGGGCACCGGCCTGACCTCACCCGACAGTCCCACTTCGCCAAACACCAGCAAGTCATGCGGCAGCGGACGATTGCGCAGGCTGGACATCACCGCAGCCATCAAGGCCAGGTCGGATGCGGTTTCCAGCACTTTCACACCGCCCACTACGTTGAGAAACACGTCCTGATCGTGAGTCGGAATACCGCCATGTCGATGCAGGACCGCCAGGAGCATGGCCAGACGGTTCTGGTCCAGACCCAGCGTTACACGACGCGGGTTGGACATGTGGCTGTCGTCCACCAGCGCCTGAACCTCCACCAGCATCGGCCGCGTGCCTTCCCAGGTGGCCATGACCACACTGCCCGGCACTTCTTCCTGAGCACGGGTGAGAAAAATCGCCGACGGGTTGGAGACTTCTTTCAGGCCCTTGTCGGTCATGCCGAACACGCCCAGTTCGTTCACCGCGCCGAAGCGATTCTTCACCGCCCGCAGCAGACGCAGACGGCCATCCGACTCGCCCTCGAAATACAATACGGTGTCGACCATGTGCTCAAGCACACGCGGGCCGGCAAGCGCGCCCTCTTTAGTGACGTGACCAACCAGAAAGATCGCCGTGCCGCTCTGTTTGGCGTAGCGCACCAGCAAGGCCGCGCTTTCACGAACCTGCGACACGCCGCCCGGTGCTGACTGCAACTGTTCGGTGAAAATCGTCTGGATCGAATCGATCACCATGACCTTGGGCTTCTCGACCTTGGCAGTGGCAATGATGGTTTCGATACAGGTTTCAGTCATGACGCGCAGCTTGTCCTGCGGCAGCCCCAGGCGTCGGGCACGCATGGCCACCTGCTGCTGGGATTCCTCGCCGGTGACATACAGCGCGGGCATGCGCTGGGCGATATTGCACAGTGTCTGCAACAGAATTGTCGACTTGCCGATGCCGGGGTCGCCGCCAATCAGCACCACCGAGCCGTCAACCAGCCCGCCGCCCAGCACTCGGTCGAGCTCGGTGGAGTTGGTGGAGAAGCGCGGAATCTCTTCGACACTGACTTCTGCCAGGGTTCTGATTTGCGCCTGTGAACCGGTCCAGCCGGTACGCCCGGTGGGCGGCGCAGCAGCGCCACTCTCAATCATCGTTTCGACCAGTGTGTTCCAGGCACCGCATTCGCTGCACTGGCCCGCCCACTTGGGAAATGTCGCGCCGCACTCGGTGCAGCCGTACAAGCGTTTGGCCTTGGCCATGACAACCCCAGTCGTAAAAAACGCCCATGATAACGCAGGTTGCGCCAGCAGTTACCTGCGCAGCGAACCATGACTTTCAAAACCGGATAAAACTTACACAAGCCGCTCCGGTCGATTGAACGTAGAACGGACGACAACTGTAAGGCTGGACTACACTCTCCCGGATCACTTTTATCTGTAACAAGGAATTACCCATGAGCGTACTTAGCGAGTTCAAGGCCTTCGCGGTCAAAGGTAACGTGGTCGATATGGCCGTCGGTATCATCATTGGCGCGGCATTCGGCAAGATCGTTTCGTCGTTCGTCGGCGATGTGATTATGCCACCGTTAGGCTTGCTGATCGGCGGCGTAGACTTCAGTGACCTGGCCATCACCCTGCGCCCTGCGCAAGGTACGGCACCGGCAGTGCTGCTGGCTTATGGCAAGTTCATCCAGACGGTTATCGACTTCATTATCGTCGCGTTCGCGATCTTCATGGGCGTCAAGGCCATCAACCGCCTCAAGCGCGAAGAAGCCAAGGCACCGACCCTGCCACCAACGCCTTCCAAGCAGGAAGTGCTGCTGAGCGAGATTCGTGACCTGCTCAAGGAACAGAACAAACCGGCCGCGCCAGTCACTGTAGACCCTACGCGTCCGCTTTGATTTGACGCCCGGAGCGCTTAAGGAGATGGCTATCGTCCCCACGCAGTGCTTTTCAACCGCGGTGGCACAGACGACGCAGAGTGCGACCTTAGTGACGGCTGAGTCCTGGCGCTGATCCGGGGGTAGCCTGGCAGGACGCCAGGCTAGCCGCACCGGGCCATGGATGGCCCGTTGCGGCGACCCCCGGATCAGTGACAGGGCGAAGGAACCCGACGAAGTCGGGCCGGAAACAGGAGCGAGGGGCTTTGGTTACTTTGGCCCCATCAAAGTAACTCGCCGAGGGGCGAAAAGGTGCCCTGAGTCGGGCACCAATTCACCTGATGTCGAAGAACCGCTGTGTGACGCAGAGCGTCACGAACTGCATGCCAACGCGGAGCATTGGCACGATAGTCATCGTTAGCCGCCAACCATCACCAATACGTCTCCACCGCAACCTGCCCCGGCTTGCGTGACAGGCTCAGGCGCATGTCACGCTGTTTGAGCAGTGCACGTGTGTCGTCGATCATCTGCGGGTTGCCGCACAGCATTACCCGGGAATGCTCAGGTGTCAGTGCGATGCCTGCAGCGCGCTCAAGCTCGCCGTTTTCAATCAACTGCGTAATGCGGCCACTTAGTGCGCCCGGATGCTGTTCGCGGGTCACAGTCGGTAGGAACAGGAACTTGTCTGCGTATTCAGCCAGATATTCACGCTGCATCAGTTCGCCAATCAACTGCTGATAGGCCAATTCGCGGGACTCACGAACGCTGTACACCAGAATCACCCGCTCGAACTTCTCCCAGACCTCGAAATCCTGAAGGATCGACAGAAACGGCGCGACACCTGTACCTGTGGATAACAGCCAGAGGTCGCGGCCATCGACAAAACGGTCCAGGGTCAAATAACCAAACGCCAGTTTTTCCACCATCAATTCGTCGCCTTCGCGCAGACGGCTCAGTTCGCTGGTGAATTCGCCATCCGGCACCACGATGGAAAAAAACTCCAGAAACTCGTCGTGCGGTGACGACACCATCGAGTAGGCACGCCATACGGTGGTGCCGTCGGCCTTGGTCACACCGAGGCGCGCAAACTGTCCTGCCCGAAAGCGAAAACCAGGGTCGCGCGTGGTGCGCAGGGTGAACAGGTTGGTGGTCAGCGGCGTGACACGCTGCAGTGTCTGTCGGGTGAATTTGTCGTCACTGACGGTCATGGTGTGCTTTGAACTCCTGAATATGAAAAGCAGAACCCAGTGTCCCGCAAAGCGGGCCCGATAAACACCGGCTGTTTGTGGTGAATTACCCGGTCAGCGGCGCTGCGGCTTAGAGTATTTGGTTCTTGAGTCAGCCAATGCCCGATCGAACCTCTACAGGGCAAATTGCCGCGACCTCTCTTGCACAGGGGTTCCAGCCAAAAGGCCGATAACACACTGCCAATTGCCATCAGCCCATCCGTCCGGGTAATGCGCGCAGGCGCAGTTTGCGGTGTTTTTGTTCCTAGACTGGATAAACGAACAGCAAGGTCTGGACACGTACTGCAAGGAGGCTACATGAACACAATGGAAATAAAATTTTCACAGCCCTCGCCAGCAAAAAACCTGACTCAGAGAGAAATTGAAGTCCTCAAGTGGTCCGCCGAAGGCAAGACAGCTGGCGATATCGCAATGATTCTCTGCCTGAAGGAGCGCACCATCCACTTTCACATTGCCAGCGCCATTCAGAAAATGGGCGTTTGCAACAAGACGGCTGCTGCCGTACAGGCCGCACTGAGCGGGATGTTCTGATAAAGCCCGCAGCCGAACCGCAATCAAACAGGTATGAAAACGAAAAAATACGTAAAATCGTCTGCCTCGGCGAGCCCACCTGTCTTCGGGCTCACTGACATACTTTCGATTGCACAGAGTTCTCCCGCCAATGCCCCTGCTCATCAGTCCTTTCGCTGAACTTGATCTCATTCGCCAACCCGAGCAACAGGATGAGCCGTTGCAGGCATTCGATGCTGCTGACGAGTACCTGCTCAATCATGTTGCAGAAACCGGGCTGAGCCTGCAAAGCCGGGTGCTGGTGCTCAATGACAGTTTCGGCGCGCTGGCGGCGAGTCTGGCGTCTCATGCCACGGTGGTCAGCAGCACCGACTCTTTCCTGGCTGCACAAGGTCTGGAAAAGAACCTGGCACGCAATGGCATGAGCTATGACGCGGTACCGCACATCCCGGCCAGCGAGCCCTTGAGCGGGCCGTTCGACTGGGTGCTGATCCGGGTGCCGAAGACTCTGGCGCTGCTGGAAGAACAACTGATACGCCTGCAGGGTCAACTGGCACCAGGGGCTCGCGTGGTCGCGGCAGCCATGGTCAAGCATTTGCCACGTTCGGCTGGCGACCTGCTGGAGGAATACGTAGGGCCGGTGCAGGCCTCACTGGCGGTGAAAAAAGCCCGGCTGCTGTTCGCCACGCCGCAGCCCATGGAAGTGCGGACTTCGCCCTACCCGACCCGTTACCGTCTAGACGAGCCGGCCATCGAACTACTCAACCACGCCAATGTATTCTGCCGCGACGGGCTGGACATCGGTACCCGGGCATTCCTGCCTTATCTGCCGAAAAACCTCGGCACCGCAAGGGTCGCCGACCTGGGATGCGGCAACGGCGTGCTGGCTATTGCCAGCGCGCTGGACAACCCGCAGGCGCACTACACGCTGGTCGACGAGTCGTTCATGGCCGTGCAATCGGCCACCGAGAACTGGCGCGCAACGCTGGGCGAACGTGCGGTGGCAGTTCGGGCAGCCGACGGGCTGGACACTCAGGAGCCCGACTCGCTGGAGGTGGTGCTGTGCAACCCGCCCTTCCATCAGCAACAGGTGGTGGGAGATTTTCTTGCCTGGCGCATGTTCCTCCAGGCGCGTGCCGCACTGGTTAACGGCGGCGCGCTGTATATCGTCGGCAACCGTCACCTGGGTTATCACACCAAGCTGTCGCGCCTGTTCCGCGGTGTCGAGCAAGTGGCGGCCACGCCGAAATTCGTGATCCTGAAAGCACGCAAGTAATCCACGGCGCAAAAAAAGACCCTCTTGCCAGCGGGTGGCAAGAGGGTCGCAAAACGTGTCCGGAGGACACGAACGGGAATTCAGTATCAGTGTGTCGTCAGGCCCGCTGCGCTCATGAACATGCGCATCAGGCTGGCTACGATAAACAGCGCAAATACGCTGCCCGCCCAGATCCCGACCAGCCAGGCCAGGCGTTGCCAGAGCGGTTTGCTCAGTGCCGGATCAGGATCGTGCATGGAATTTTTACCAGACATCGTCAATCTCCTCGGTTCGGACTAGTGATAACCGTCTGCAGCCGTCACCTTGCCGCGGAATACGTAGTAGCTCCAGAAGGTGTAGCCCAGGATGAACGGAATGATGAACAGCGTGCCGACCAGCATGAAGCCCTGGCTCTGCGGCGGTGCGGCGGCTGCCCAGATCGATACCGAAGGCGGAATGATGTTTGGCCACAGGCTGATGCCCAGCCCGCTGTAACCCAGAAATATCAGCAACAGGGTCAGCAGGAACGGCGTGTAGTGGGCATTGCGGGCGACAGCCTTGAACAAACCGTACATGGTCACCAGCACCAGAACCGGCACGGGCATGAACCACAGTAGATTGGGCATGCTGAACCAGCGATGGGCAATGTCCGCGTGAGCCAGCGGCGTCCACAGGCTGACCACCGCCATGACCGCCAGCACAGCCAGTGCCAGAGGGCGGGCCAGATCATGCATCGCCTTCTGCAGCGAACCTTCGGTTTTCATGATCAGCCAGGTACAGCCCAGCAGCGCATAGGCGACAATAAGGGCCAAGCCGCAGAACATCGGAAACGGCGCGAGCCAGTCCAGTGAACCGCCAGCGAACTGACGATTGACCACCGGAATGCCTTCGATGTAGGCGCCCAGCGCCACGCCCTGAAAGAAGGTTGCAGCCAGCGAACCGCCAATGAACGCCTTGTCCCAGAGGTGGCGTTTCTGTTCGGTCGCCTTGAAGCGAAACTCGAACGCCACGCCGCGAAAGATCAGGCCCATGAGCATGAACATCAGCGGCAGGTACAGCGCAGACAAGACCACCGAGTAGGCCAGCGGGAATGCACCGAACAGTGCCGCACCGCCCAGCACCAGCCAGGTCTCGTTGCCGTCCCAGACCGGCGCGACGGTATTCATCATCACGTCACGGTCGGAACTGTCTTTCATGAACGAGAAGAGAATCCCGATGCCCAGATCGAAGCCGTCCATCACCACGTACATCATGATGCCGAAGACGATGATGATGGCCCAGATCAGCGGAAGATCGATACCCATGGCTTAAATCCCCTTGCCGAGACGGTCAGGATGGTCGCCATCTTCTTCGCCTTCAACAGCAGCGGAGAGCGGACGGGCCGGAGTGCGTTGTTGGCCGGGACCACCGTGAGGCACATGTTCGACATAGGCTTTTGGCCCCTTGCGAACCAGGCGCATCATGTAGCCAAGACCTGCACCGAACAGCACGAAATACACGACCACGAACAGCACCAGAGTGATGCTCATCTGCGCCACGCTGTGGCCGGACGATGCATCGGCGGTGCGCATCAGGCCATACACGACCCACGGCTGACGACCGATTTCGGTAGTAAACCAGCCGGCGAGAATCGCGATCAGGCCAGACGGCCCCATCCACAGCGCCAGGTACAGGAACGGACGCGAGTTATACAGCGTGCCGCGCTTGCGCAGCCACAGGCTCCACAGGCCGGTGAAGATCATCAGCATGCCGAGGGCGACCATGACCCGGAACGACCAGAATACGATTGTCGAATTAGGGCGATCCTCAGGCTTGAACTCCTTGAGCGCCGGCACCTGCTTGTCGAGGCTGTGGGTCAGGATCAGGCTGCCCAGGTACGGAATTTCCACCGCGTACTTGGTACGCTCTTCCTTCATGTCGGGAATGCCGAACAGGATCAGCGGGGTCGGTTCGTCACCGACGTTTTCCCAATGGCCTTCAATGGCGGCGATCTTCGCCGGCTGATGCTTGAGCGTATTCAGACCGTGGAAGTCACCGACCACTGCCTGAATAGGCGCAACCAGCAGGGCCATCCACATGGCCATCGAAAGCATTTTTCGTACGGCGGGTGTGTCGCGACCGCGCAACAGGTGCCAGGCAGCCGATGAACCGACGAAGAACGCAGTGGCCACGAATGCGGCAATCGCCATGTGCGTCAGGCGGTACGGGAACGAGGGGTTGAACACCACTGCGAACCAGTCGGTCGGAATGACACGGCCGTCGATGATCTCGAAACCTTGCGGCGTCTGCATCCAGCTGTTGGACGACAGAATCCAGAACGTGGAGATCAGCGTGCCAATGGCAACCATCACCGTGGAAAAGAAGTGCAGCTTACGGCCGACACGGTTCCAGCCGAACAGCATGACGCCGAGGAAACCCGCTTCAAGGAAGAAGGCGGTCAGTACCTCGTAGGTCAGCAACGGGCCGGTAACAGCACCTGCAAAATCGGAGAAGCGGCTCCAGTTGGTGCCGAATTGATAGGCCATGACCAGCCCGGAGACCACGCCCATGCCGAAGTTGACGGCAAAGATCTTCGACCAGAAGTGGTACAGGTCACGGTAGACGTCATCGCGGGTCTTCAGCCACAGACCTTCGAGCACAGCGAGGTAACTTGCCAGACCAATAGTGATGGCAGGAAACAGGATGTGAAACGAAATGGTGAATGCGAACTGAATTCGGGCGAGATCTATAGCCTCTAAACCGAACATAATATGTTCCTCTCTCAGATGAAACCTGTTGCCGGCTGTGAGCCAACAACGATTGCTCCCACGGTAATGAGTGCTTATGTTTCTTTATTCTGGCGTTTCCAATGGCGAAAACGCTGGCCGAAGCACTGATCACTGCCTGAACGCAATGATGCAGATCAATCGACCATGAAAGAGTAGTCCTGTTCAGCCGCTAAAGTCGTGTGGTCTATTGTCGCGTGGCGAGTTGTCTCACCGGTAGAGCACTTGCAGACGCCCACCGTACCTCACGCTCTAGCGTGAGAATGCCGTTCGTGACGCTCCGCGTCACACCTGCGCCGCACCACCTACGCAAGAGGACGCAGAGCGTCCAGAACCGCATGCCAACGCAGAGCGTTGGCACGATAAGCAGTTGGATTTGCGCGCGCGATTACAACAACTTGTCCAGCGTGATCGGAAACTCGCGGATCCGCTTGCCGGTGGCGTGGTAGATCGCGTTGGCAATCGCTGCCGGTACGCCCACGATGCCGATCTCGCCGACGCCTTTGGAACCCAGCGCGTTGACGATCTCGTCGTGTTCTTCGACAAACAGCACGTCAATATCGCCGATATCAGCATTAACCGGGATGTGGTACTCGGCCAGACTGTGGTTCATCGGGCGACCCAGAGTGTGATCAAGCATCGCCTCTTCCTGAAGCGCCATGCCCATCCCCCACACAACACCACCAAGAATCTGACTACGCGCCATCTTCGGGTTCACTACCCGGCCCGCCGCCACGGCACTGACTACGCGATTGACCTTGATCGTGCCCAGGTCCTCGTCGACCAGCACTTCGACGAATACCGCCGAGTGCGTCGCAGCCGCATAGGCTTCACGCTTCTTGTCCGGCTCGGCATCAACTTGCACTTCAATCGCACCACTGGCTTGAGAGGCAGCCAGCTCTGCCATCGACAGCGCCTGCTCGCCCACATACAGCTTGCCCGCTTCGAAACGCACCTCATCCGGCGTGGCAGATGCGAACTGCGGATGAAGCCCTTTGGCAACTTCCAGCACCTGACGCTGCAGGGCCTGACACGCCTGCTGCACCGCTGTACCCACTGAAGACACGGTAAACGAGCCGCCTTGCAAAGGCGCGGTCGGCAACGAAGAGTCACCCAGTAGAAAGGTGACATTCTCCACATCGATGCCCGAGGCTTCAGCAGCGATCTGCGTCATCACAGTGTACGTACCCGTACCGATGTCAGTCGTGGCACTGCTGACTACCAAACTGCCATCAGCCTCAAGACGCGCCTTGGCGCTGGCTTTCATCTGCATGGCTTCCCAGACACCGCCCGCCATGCCCCAACCGACCAGTTGGCGACCTTGACGCATACTGCGTGGCTCGGGGTTGCGACTTTCCCAACCAAAACGCTCGGCGCCCTGGCGATAGCACTCGCGCAGCTCTTTGCTGGAGTAAGGTTTGTCTTCATTACCGTTGCGTTCGGCGTAATTGGTCAGGCGCAGGCGCACAGGGTCGATGGCCAGCGCACAGGCCAGCTCGTCCATGGCGCACTCCAGGCCGATCATGCCCAATGCAGCGCCCGGCGCACGCATATCCAACGGCGTGAACACGTCCAGCGGCACCAGCTTGTAGGTCAGTTGCACGTTATCGCAGTGATAGAGCATGCCGCTCCACTCAACAACATGCTCGCTGAAGTCCTCGAATCGCGAAGTCTGGCCGATGGCTTCATGCCCAATGGCCAGCAGACGACCGTTGGCAGCCGCCCCCAGACGCAAGCGCTGCACGGTGCGCGGGCGATAGCCGAAGGTGAACATCTGTTGTCGGGTCAGGGTCAGGCGCACCGAGCGCTTCAGATGCAACGCCGCCATCACTGCCAATGGCAGCTGATATTGCGGGCGCAGGCCTGAACCGAAGGCACCGCCGACGAAGGCGGCCAGCACACGGATCTTGTCCTTTTCCAGGCCAAAGACCTTGTGCAGGTAGTCCTGACAGTTTTGCGTACCCTGCGTCTTGTCGTGAATCTGCAAGCTGCCGTCGGCCTGATACAGGACGGTCGACGCGTGCGGCTCCATTGGGTTGTGGTATTCGCTGGGCGTGCTGTAGGTCACGTCCACACTCAGCGCAGAGCTGGCCAGTTCACCCTCAAAGTTGCCACGCGGCGGCGGCAATTCGGCAGGCGCGTCATAAGCGGTGTCGAGCATGGCCTGCAGATCGGTCTGGTGCTCCTGCTGCTCGTATTCGATACGCACCAACGAGCCCGCATGCCGCGCCAGCTCCAGCGTATCGGCAACGACCAGCGCGAGCGGTTGGCCGCTGTACATCACGTTGTCGTTGTAGAAAGGACGAAACGGCGACCCGTCAGCCGAATCGGCGTCCTCATAGTTTTCGTCGTAGCTGGCCAGCGAAGGACGATTGGTGTGGTCGATGACCGCGACCACACCTGGCACCTTCATTGCCTCGCTGGTATCGATGCTGGCGACGCGCCCGTTGGCGATGGTGCTGGAGACCACGCTGCCGTACAGCAACCCTTCTTCAGGGTATTCACCGGCGTAACGTGCGCCACCTGTCACTTTCAGTCGGCCGTCGACGCGGTCTACCGGCTTGCCCATTGGCGAAAATGGCTGGTTCATTGGGCGCTCCCTCCTGTTGCGGCATCGCTCAAGGCGCGAATGATCGCGCGGCGGGCCAGCCTGACTTTGAAACCGTTGTGCTCCAGAGGCTTGGCATCTTCAAGCATGGCATCTGCCGCAGCGGCGAAGTGCTCGCGAGTGACCGGTTTACCGATCAACAATGCCTCGACCGCTTTGTCGCGCCACGGCTTGTGCGCGACACCACCCAGCGCCAGACGCACGTCGCGTACCACGTCACCGTCCAGATCGATGGCAGCAGCGACCGATATCAGGGCAAACGCATAGGATGCGCGATCACGAATCTTCAGATAAGCGTTGTGACTGGCAAAGCCCTGTGCAGGCAGCTCGACCGCGATGATCAACTCATCATCGGCCAATTGATTGTCGCGTTGCGGCGCATCACCCGGCAGGCGGTGGAAATCCGCGAACTCGATGGTGCGGCGACCGGCACGTCCTTCGACATGCACCACAGCCTCCAGCGCAGCAAGGGCCACGCACATGTCGGATGGATGCGTGGCGACACATTCGTCACTGGCACCGAGGATTGCGTGAATACGGTTCAGACCTTCACGCGCCGGGCAACCGCTACCCGGTTCACGCTTGTTGCACGGCACACCGGTGTCATAGAAGTAATAGCAACGGGTCCGTTGCAACAGGTTGCCGCCAGTGCTGGCCATATTGCGCAACTGTGGCGAGGCACCGGCCAGGACGGCTTTGCTCAGCAACGGGTACCGCGCCTCGATCAACGGGTGATACGCCAGGTCGGCATTACTCACCAGGGCGCCGATCATCAGCCCGCCAGAAGCGGTTTCGCTGACCTCCCTCAATGGCAGGCCGGTGATATCGATCAAGTGTTCAGGCGTTGCGACGTTTTCTTTCATCAGATCGAGCAGGTTGGTGCCGCCAGCAATGAAACGCGTGGCAGGCCCGCTCAGGTTGACCGCTGCGGTGATGTCGGTCGGCTTGCTGTAGGTAAACGGATTCATGCGTTCACCTCCGGCTTCGGCGCTGCATCGTGAAACTGTGGCAAGGCCTCTTCGACCGCCGCAAGAATATTGCTATAGGCACCGCAGCGGCACAGGTTACCGCTCATCAGTTCCTGGATCTCGGCACGCGTGCTGGCGCGCCCCTCGTTGGCCAGCCCGACAGCCGAGCAGATTTGCCCGGGCGTGCAATAGCCGCACTGGAACGCATCGTTCTTGATGAACGCCTGCTGCATTGGATGCAACTGATCGCCGTCGGCAAGACCTTCAATGGTGGTCAATTCGGCGCCGTCGCACATGATCGCCAACGTCAGGCAGGCATTGATGCGCGTACCGTCACGCAGTACGGTACATGCACCACACTGGCCGTGGTCGCAGCCTTTCTTGGTGCCGACCAGATCAAGCTGATCACGCAGCAGGTCCAGCAGGGTGGTCCAGGGCAGCACGTCCAGCTGGCGCTGCTGCCCGTTCAGGGTAAGAGAAATCGCGTGGGTCGCGAAATCCTTCGGGTTCGGGGTCGTTGCACTCATGGAAACCTCACGGTAGGCGTTCGCTTAGCGCATTTTTATGCGTCTTAAGGGGTGGGACTTCGTGAGGTTTGCAACGTTCAGGCTTTCTTGATGAGCGCACTTGTCATCGAAAGGCCCTTATCCACAGGCAGCCATCCTGACCCGCTGCTGGTATGATGCGCGGCTTTTTCCGACCCGCAGAAATCAAACGGGCTGCCTCGCAGTCTGTGCTTTGCTGTTGGAGTCGATCATTCACGACGCGCGCCGCGTCACGGAGAGCCAGACATGCTGGAAAGGCTGTTTCAACTCAAGGCACACAACACCAACGTGAGGACCGAGATTCTCGCGGGCGTCACGACTTTCCTGGCGATGGCCTACATACTGTTCGTCAACCCGAGCATCCTCGGCGAAACCGGCATGGACAAGGGCGCGGTATTCGTCGCCACCTGCCTGGCAGCCGCCATCGGCTCGACGGTGATGGGGCTGATCGCCAACTACCCGATCGCCCTCGCACCGGGCATGGGCCTGAACGCCTTCTTTACCTACACCGTGGTCCTGCACATGGGTCACAGCTGGCAGGTCGCGCTGGGTGCAGTGTTCATCTCGGCGGTGATGTTCTTCATTCTGTCGATCTTTCGCATCCGTGAATGGATCATCAACAGCATCCCTCTGCCCCTGCGTTCGGCCATTGCCGCTGGTATCGGCCTGTTTCTGGCACTGATCGCCCTGCATAACGCCGGAATCGTGGTCAGCAACCCGGCCACCATCATCGGCATGGGCGACCTCAAGCAGCCTGCTCCGGTGCTGGCTACCCTGGGCTTCTTTCTGATCGTGGCGCTGGACCACCTCAAAGTGCGCGGCGCGGTGCTGATCGGCATCCTCGCGGTCACCCTGGTGTCCATCGTGCTGGGCTTCACGCCGTTTGGCGGTGTGGTGTCGATGCCGCCTTCGCTGGCACCGACCTTCATGCAGCTGGACATCATGGGCGCGCTGGACGTTGGTCTGGTGAGCATCATCTTCGCCTTCCTGTTCGTCGATATCTTCGATAACTCCGGCACCCTGATCGGCGTGGCCAAACGCGCCGGGCTGATGGGCAAGGACGGGCACATGCCGAAAATGGGCCGTGCGCTGATCGCCGACAGTACTGCCGCGATGGCCGGTTCCCTGCTGGGCACCTCGACCACCACCAGCTACATCGAGTCGGCTGCGGGCGTCAGCGCGGGTGGCCGCACCGGTCTTACCGCCGTAGTGGTCGCCGTGCTGTTCCTGCTGGCGCTGTTCTTCGCCCCGCTGGCCGGCAGCGTGCCCGCCTTTGCCACCGCGCCGGCGCTGCTGTTCGTCGCCGTGCTGATGGCGTCCGGCATGGCTGAAATCGACTGGGACGACATCACCGTCGCAGCGCCGGTGGTGATTACCGCTCTGGCGATGCCGTTCACCTACTCCATTGCCAACGGCATCGCCTTTGGTTTCATTTCCTGGACAGCGATCAAGCTGTTGTCGGGACGCTGGCGCGAGCTGAATTCCGCGCTGGTGATCCTGTCGATCCTGTTCGTGATCAAGCTGGGCTGGTTCAACGCATGAGTGTTCCTTTCGACCCTGCGAGCTACGACCGTCAGCTCGAAGAAAAAACCGTTCGCCTGCGCGAGTTGCTCGCGCCGTTCGATGCACCTGAGCCGCAGGTGTTTGATTCACCGCGCGAGCACTATCGGCTGCGCGCCGAATTTCGCCTGTGGCGCGAAGACCAAAAGCGTTATTACGCGATGTTCGCGCCGGGCGACAACAGGACACCGATCCTGCTGGAAGGCCTGCCGATCGCCAGCGAGCGCATCAACGCGCTGATGCCGGTGCTGCGCGAGCGCTGGGAAGCCAGCCCGACGTTGAATCACAAGCTGTTTCAGGTGGACTTCCTGACCACGCTGGCGGGTGATGCGATGATCACCATGTGCTATCACCGCCCGCTGGACGCTGAATGGCAAGCCGCTGCCGAGCAATTGGCGGCTGAGCTGAACGTGAGCCTGATCGGTCGTTCCAAGGGCCAGAAGCTGATCATCGGCCAGGATTACGTGACCGAGAAGCTCGACGTGGCTGGCCGCACCTTCAGCTACCGCCAACCGGAAGGCGCGTTCACCCAGCCCAACGGCACGGTGAACGGCAAAATGCTCAACTGGGCGTTTGATGCGCTGGGCGAGCGGCAGGACGATCTGCTGGAGTTGTACTGCGGCAACGGCAACTTCACCCTGCCGCTGGCCACCCGCGTGCGCAAGGTATTGGCAACCGAGATCAGCAAGACCTCGGTCAATGCAGCGCTGAGCAACCTGGATGACAATGGCGTGGACAATGTCACGCTGGTGCGTTTGTCGGCAGAAGAGCTGACCGAAGCGCTGAACGAAGTGCGCCCGTTCCGTCGTCTGCACGGCGTGGACTTGAAAAGCTACGATTTCGGCAGCGTGTTCGTCGACCCGCCACGCGCCGGCATGGACCCGGACACCTGCGAACTGACCCGGCGCTTCGAGCGCATTTTGTACATCTCCTGCAACCCGGAAACCCTGGCCGCCAACATCGCCCAGTTGCACGACACCCACCGGGTCGAGCGCTGCGCCCTGTTCGACCAGTTTCCGTACACCCACCACATGGAATCAGGTGTGCTGCTGGTTCGCCGTTGAGGCATATCACTATCGTGCGGCGCTCTGCGTCGCATGCCTTTCTGGACGCTCCGCGTCCTATCCTGAACAGGCGGCGCGACGCAGATCTGCGACGCGGAGCGTCACCCAAGGCATTCCCAAGCTGGAACGTGAGGAACGATAATCTCGACTATCGTGCGGCGCTCTGCGTCGCATGCCTTTCTGGACGCTCCGCGTCCTATCCTGAACAGGCGGCGCGGCGTAGATCTGTGACGCAGAGCGTCACCCACGGCATTCCCACGCTGGAGCGTGAGGAACGATAATCTCGACTATCGTGCGGCGCTCTGCGTCGCATGCCGTTCCGGACGCTCCGCGTCCTATCCTGTACATGCGGCGCGGCGCAGATTCTTTCATGCCCGTCACGGCGAAACTGTCAGAATATTTATTAGCTTCCTATCGATACGCTAAGGTATAAACCGAAAACGTGAATTAGCCGCTTCAATGGGATCCCTTTCTTGAGCTCTGAGTCTTCCGCCTCTCCTGCCCCGGTCAAGTTGTCCAGCCAGCCCGGTTTCGTCAGTTTTATCCTCTCGCGCCTGATGGCAGTGTTTGCCATGCAGATTCAGGCAGTGGTGGTCGCCTGGCAGGTCTATGACATGACCCGCGAGCCAATGGCACTGGCGTATGTCGGCCTTGCTCAGTTTATTCCCATGTTGCTGCTGTTGATGCCTGCCGGGGACCTGATCGACCGCTACAACCGCAAGGTCATCCTGATGATCAGTTGGGGCGTGCAGGCGTTCTGCGGCACCATTCTGTTTGTGTTTTCGGCCCTCAAACTGCAAGACCTGCGGCTGATCTACGGCGCGCTGATGCTCTACGGCTGCGCCCGCGCCTTCACCGGCCCGGCCCTGCAAAGCCTGCTGCCACAGATTGTCCCGCGTGACCAACTGCCTTCGGCCATTGCCACCAACAGTGTGATCATGCGCTGTTCGACCGTTGGCGGCCCGCTGATCGGCGGCTATCTGTATTGGCTGGGCGGCGCAGAACTGACGTATTCAGTCTGCGTGGCAGCATTCATAGCTGGCATCCTGTTTCTGGCCCCTGTAGCGACGCCCTTTGCCGGCAAGCCGGTGGAGCTGGGCTCCAGCGCCTGGGGCCGGTTCACTGCGGGCATTGCCTTCATCCGCTCGCGACCGATCATCCTCGGCACCATTTCGCTGGACCTGTTCGCCGTGCTGCTCGGTGGCGTGGTGGCGCTGCTGCCGATTTACGCCCATGAAGTGCTGCATCTGGGCCCCCAAGGGCTGGGCATGCTGCGTGCGTCGATGAGCCTGGGCGAGCTGGGCGTCGGTATTTACCTGAGCATGCGCCCGCTGCAGCGCAACGTCGGCATGACCATGTTTATTGCCGTCGGCCTGTTCGGCGTAGCGAATCTGGTGTTCGCACTGTCGACACTGTTCTGGCTTTCGTGCCTCGCTCTGCTGGTCGCGGGCGCGGCGGACATGGTCAGCGTGTTCATTCGCTCGGCGCTGGTGCAGTTTTCGACGCCGGACAACATGCGCGGCCGGGTCAATGCCGTGAACATGCTGTTTATCGGCTCCTCCAACGAGCTGGGCGAGTTTCGCGCAGGCACCAGCGCCTCGCTGGTCGGCGCAATACCTGCGGCAATCATGGGCGGCGTCTGCACACTGGGCGTGGTCGGCGCGTGGATGACGGGCTTCAAATCGCTGCGGCAGGTCGACCGTTTTGCCGATGCGTCGCCACCTGAAGTGTTGCAGGCGCAGCCCGTGAAAAGCTAGACACGGACTTCCCGAACCAATCGGCTCTCTCGCACCTCTATACCCTCGCATCCTGCACACGCTGGCCGGACCGCCAGACTGGCGCAGACCTGTATCAGCAGCGACACTCATTGCACGAAAAGAAGAGGGATCCGACATGCTCTGGAAAAAAGGCCGACGTAGCGACAACGTAGTCGATGCGCGTGATGGCGGCAGCAGTGGCGGCGGCGGCATGCGCATCGGTGGCAAGGGGCTGGGCCTGGGCGGCATTGTGATCATCGTTGCCATCGGCCTGCTGACCGGTCAGGACCCGATGCAGATTCTCGGGCAACTGACCGGGCAAGGCACCGAGCAAAGCGCTCCACCCAGCGCGCAAACGCGTCAGGCGCCACCGGCCAACGACCAGCAAGCCGAATTCGTGCGCAGCATCCTCGGCGATACCGAAGACACCTGGCGTGCTGTGTTTGCTCAGAACGGTCGCGAGTACAAGGACCCGACGCTGGTGCTGTTCAGCGGCCAGGTCAACTCGGCTTGCGGTCGCGCCACCTCGGCGACCGGCCCGTTCTACTGCCCGGCTGACCAGCAGGTCTATCTGGACATGGACTTCTTCCGCGAAATGGCCCAACGCTTTTCCGCCGCTGGAGACTTCGCCCAGGCTTACGTGATTGCCCACGAAGTCGGGCACCATGTGCAGACCCTGCTGGGCATTTCTGCCAAGGTCGACAAGGCTCGTCAGGCCGGGCAAAAAATGGAAGGTGCCAACGGTTTACTGGTCCGCCAGGAGCTTCAGGCGGACTGCTTTGCAGGTGTTTGGGCGTACAACGCACAAAATCGTTTGAACTGGCTTGAGCCGGGTGATATTGAAGAGGCATTGAATGCGGCCAACGCTATCGGCGATGATCGCTTGCAACAGCAAAGCAGTGGTCGAGTCGCTCCGGACTCCTTTACTCATGGGACGTCTGCCCAGCGTGTACGCTGGTTCAAGGCAGGCTTTGCCCAAGGCCAAATCAATCAATGCGATACATTCGCCGCCAAGAGTCTCTGAACACATGATTAAACCGCTTCTGGTCCTGTTGTTGAGCACTGCCTTCGCGAGCCTCGGGGCGCATGCCGAGGATCAAGCGGTTACGTCTATCAGTCCGGATCGCCTGGCCATCAATGGTGCAGAGGCGACACTGGGGCTTAGCCAGGAATGGGTACACCCCAAGCCGAAGATCGAGCGCGCGGTGATCGTGCTGCACGGCCGCCTGCGCAATGCGCAAACCTACCTGCGCAGCATCGAACGTGCCGCCAATCAATCCAAAGAGCGCAGCAAGACCTTGCTGATCGCCCCGCAATTTCTGGATGAGAAGGACATTGTCGCGCATCACCTGCCGGAGTCGATTCTGCGCTGGCGCCAGAACAGCTGGATGGAAGGCGCAACCGCCACCAATCCCAAGCCCGTCAGTTCGTTTCTGGTCCTGGACCATATCCTCAAGCGTCTGAGCGACAGCAAGCTGTTCCCGAATCTCAAAGAAGTGGTCATTGCCGGGCATTCCGGTGGTGCCCAGGTGGTGCAGCGCTACGCGATGATCGGCGGCAAGGAAGATGCTCTGCTGCAGCGGGAAGGCGTGAAGCTGCGTTATGTGATTGCCAACCCGTCGTCCTATGCCTATTTCGACGCAGAGCGGCCTGAACCGGTAACGGCGCAGAGCTGCCCTGATTTCGACGAGTGGAAATACGGTCTGAACAAGATGCCGTTCTATTCGGGAAAGGAAAAGCCGGCTGACATCGAGAAGAATTACGTGAAGCGCGACATCACTTACCTGATGGGCGAGCTGGACACCGATCGCAACCACCCTGCTCTGGACAAGACCTGCGCCGCCGAAGCACAAGGCGCATATCGCCTGATTCGTGGCCAGAACTACTTCAACTACCTCAAGAAGCGCCACCCTGAAGGGCTGAACCAGCGCCTGGTAATCGTACCGAAAGTCGGCCACAACGGCGACGGGATATTCACCTCACCTGAGGGTCAGGCGGTGCTGTTCAAGCCGTTTTGAGTGATAGGGATATAACGATCGTCCCCACGCTCCGCGTTCAACGCCACATACAAGTCCGCTTTTGATTCTGGCCGGAGGCCGTGGGAGCGAACTTGTTCGCGAAAGGGTCAACATAATCGTCGAAAATGCATCGACTGAAATACCGTCTTCGCGAGCAATGCGGATCGCCGCCCCGGTCGCTCCCACAAACACTTGTGGATAACGGTGAGCGCTCCGCATTGGCACGGTAGGCGGCTCAGATCACCTCAGCATCCCGCGCAGCACTGTGCAATCCTCCGCATGCCAGTCAGTCAGCTCCGGCCAGGGGTTGTCTTTCAGATTGACCAGAACGGTCTTGGTACCCGCCGCACGGCCGCAGTTCAGGTCATGCATGTAGTCGCCGATCATGACCATCTTCTCCGGCTCGACACTCCAGCGAGCGGCCAGCTTCAGCAAACCCGCCGGATCCGGCTTGGGGGTCGCTTCGTCTCGGCCCAGTACATCCTCGACAGCAAAGCAGTCAGCGAGGCCGATGGCTTTCAAGGTGATGTACGCGAGCTCTTGAGCGTTGCGGGTCAGTATTCCCAATCGATAGCCCCGCGCCGACAACTCACGAACCAGCTCGACCGCGCCCTCGGCAGGCTGCGAAGCCAGCGCCAGATCGCGCTCGTGCTCAAGCAGCCAGGCGTGTTTGGCCGCCGATTCCTCAGCGGGCAACGCGGCAAGATGACCCAGAATGTCGTCGTCCTGAGGGATGCCCAGTTCACGCTTGATTGCCGGGAAGTCGTGGACCGGGATGGTCAGGGTGCCATCCATGTCAAACACCCAGTGCTGTATGCCGTCGAGTGTCATGTCCAATCCTTGCGATGGCGGATCAGCCCTTCCTGGCTGACCGATGCAACCAGTTGCCCGGCGCGGTTGAAGATACTGCCGCGTGAGAAACCGCGGGAGTTGCCTGCCCAGGGACTGTCCATTGCATAGAGCAGCCAGTCATCGGTGCGCAGGTCGTTGTGGAACCACAGCGAGTGATCGAGGCTGGCGACCTGCATATCGCGCTGCCAGACCGTCTTGCCATGCGGCCGTAACGAAGTGGTCAGCAGGTTGAAGTCGGAGGCATAAGCCAGCATGTAACGATGCAGCGCCTGCACGTCCGACAGGCTGCCATCGGCGCGAAACCACACGTACTTCACCGGCTCGCCTGGCTTGGGATCGTACGGGTCTTCGGATGTCACCGGGCGGAACTGAATCGGTTTGGGACGCAGAAACTTGTCGTGCATCGCTTCGGGAATCAGGTGTGCTCGGCCCGTCAGCAGCTCTAGCTCGGACGGCAGGTTTTCCGGACCGACAATCTGCGGCATCGACGCCTGGTGCTCAAAGCCCTCTTCGTCGTACTGAAAAGAGGCGCTGCACGTGAAAATCGGCTTGCCCTTCTGAATGGCGGTTACGCGACGCGTGCTGAAACTGCCGCCGTCACGCACGCGGTCCACTTGGTAGACCACCGGCAGGCCTGCATCGCCAGGGCGCAGGAAATAGCCGTGCAGCGAGTGAACGTGGCGGTCCTCTTCGACGGTCTGACTGGCGGCAGACAACGACTGCCCCAGCACCTGGCCGCCAAACAGCTGGCGAAAACCCAGGTCCTGACTGCGGCCGCGAAAAAGATTTTCTTCAATGGCTTCCAGCGTCAGCAACTCAACCAGATCATCCAGCACTTGGCTCATTCCCACTCCTCTTGCACATCGACTCTGCACTTGTACGGCAACGGCAGTCGCTGCATTTTCCGACAGACCTCTGGCCCATCCCACTGGAATGGAATGATACAGATTTAAAATGATTGGCTTAATTCAATCTACACCCTGATCAAGGCTTCAGCGTCTTGAGCCACTGCTCATGGCTGATCCGGTACAACACGTGCGGCTTGAGCGGGTGGCCGTCAGGCAAGTTGGGATGATCGAAGTTGCCGGACTCATCCTGCTGCATACCGAT
Source organism: Pseudomonas syringae group sp. 26L6 (assembly GCF_032587815.1). Classification (NCBI taxonomy): domain Bacteria; kingdom Pseudomonadati; phylum Pseudomonadota; class Gammaproteobacteria; order Pseudomonadales; family Pseudomonadaceae; genus Pseudomonas; species Pseudomonas syringae group sp. 26L6. The sequence goes on along the minus strand of NZ_JAWHPJ010000011.1, from coordinate 238,232 downwards.
TGCCTGCATCACCTTTTGCGACGGCTGATTATTGGCCGCGGTAAACGACACGATCTCCTTTAACTTCAGGCGCTCGAAACCACAGCCCAGCGCGGTCCATGCCGCCTCGCTGGCAAAACCCAGACCCCAGTGGTCGTAAGCCAGCCGCCAGCCGATTTCCACCGCCGGCGTAAAAGGTGCCTTGAAACCTACGACATGCAGGCCGGTAAAACCGATGAATTCGCCGGTATCCTTGCGCTCCAGCGCCCAAAACCCGAAGCCAAGTTCGGCAAAATGGCCACGTAACCGTCCGATCATGGCAGCGCTTTCAAGACGGCTCAGGGGTTCGGGGAAATAACGCATGACGCGGCAGTCCGCGCACATCTCGGCGAATGCTGGCAAGTCATCGTCGCGCCACTGCCGCATCAGCAGCCGGGCGCTGTCTAGCTTGAGTATCGGTTCCATCGATTCCCCCGTGTAACGAGACATGAGTGGGCGTCAGTGTAGTTATCCACTACGCCAGACAACTGGGCGTGCGCACGCTTTGCTGGCACTATCGGGCTTCGACCTGTCAACGGACGCAAAATGTCCCTACCGCTTATCTACCATGAAGACTACAGCCCGGACTTCCCGGCGGATCACCGCTTCCCGATGGACAAGTTCCGTCTGTTACGTGACTACCTGGTCGACAGCGGCCTGACCAGTGACGTTCAATTAATGCGTCCTGAGTTATGCCCGGCGGACATTCTGGCGCTGGCTCATGACCCGTCCTACATCAGCCGCTACCTTAACGGCGACCTGTCCCGTGAAGACCAGCGGCGTCTGGGCCTGCCCTGGAGCGAGGCGCTGGCACGTCGCACGGTTCGTGCCGTGGGTGGTTCGTTACTGACTGCCGAGCAGGCCTTGAAGCACGGTATGGCTTGCCACTTGGCGGGCGGCACACACCATGCGCACTATGATTACCCGGCCGGTTTCTGCATTTTCAACGACCTGGCAGTGATCAGTCAGTACCTGTTGCAAAGCGGCCGCGTGGACAAGGTGCTGATCTTCGACTGCGATGTGCATCAAGGCGACGGTACCGCACGTATTCTGGCCGATACCGAAGACGCCATTACCGTCTCGCTGCACTGCGAAAAGAACTTCCCGGCACGCAAGGCGCAGAGCGACTGGGATATCCCGCTGCCGATGGGGATGGGCGACGCCGATTACCTCAACGTGGTCGACGATCTGCTCAACTACCTCTTGCCGTTCTACAAGCCGGATCTTGTGCTGTATGACGCAGGAGTGGACGTTCACAAGGATGATGCGCTGGGCTATCTGCAACTGACCGATCAGGGCGTGGCCAATCGCGACGAAGCCGTGTTGCGTCATTGCCTGAGCCGCGACATTCCGGTCATGGGCGTGATCGGCGGCGGCTACAGCAAGGACCGTCAGGCGCTGGCAAGACGCCACGGGATCCTGCATCACAGTGCGCAACGGGTCTGGGACGACATGGGCTTATGACAGCGCGCTGCACCTCACCACAGTCGCAGCCAATGAGTTGCACCACACCTGAAAACAACGCTCGGGTAGAATGCCCGCCTCCTCTGCTATCGATACTTCGCTGACCATGACCGACCTCGCCTCTCCTGCTTCCCGAACCGTCGCCATCATCGGAGGCGGCCCTGCGGGGTTGATGGCAGCAGAGGTGTTGAGCCAGGCAGGGCTGAACGTCGATCTGTACGACGCAATGCCTTCAGTAGGGCGCAAGTTTCTGCTGGCCGGGGTTGGCGGCATGAACATAACGCACTCTGAGTCCTACCCGGCTTTTTTGTCGCGCTACGCTGAACGTTCGCCGATGATCGCGCCGCTATTGCGTAGTTTTAGTGCCGATCAGCTGTGCCAGTGGATTCATGCGCTGGGTATCGAGACGTTTGTCGGCAGCTCGGGCCGTGTTTTTCCCACTGACATGAAAGCCGCACCGCTACTACGCGCCTGGCTCAAGCGGCTGCGTGATGCGGGCGTCACGATCCATACTCGTCACCGCTGGCTGGGATGGAATCCCGATGGCAGCCTGCGCATTGCCTGCTCTGATGGAGAAAAGGCGCTCAACCCTGCGGCCACGTTGTTGGCACTGGGCGGTGCCAGTTGGGCCCGGCTGGGGTCTGACGGGGCCTGGCTGCCATGGCTGCAGGCAAGGCATGTCGAGGTTGCACCTCTGCAGGCCGCCAACTGTGGTTTCGAAGTGAGCGCCTGGAGCGACCTGCTGCGCGACAAGTTTGCCGGTGCACCATTGAAAAATATCGCGATGGGTCTGCATGGCCATGCCCTGCGCCTGGGCGAATGCGTGCTGACCGGGACGGGCGTGGAAGGCAGTCTGGTGTATGCACTGTCGGCGCAGATTCGTGAACAGATCAACCTTCGCGGCTCGGCGACAGTGGACATTGACCTGCTGCCCGGCAAAACACTGACAGACATTCAAAAAGCTCTGAGCAAACCACGTGGCTCGCGCTCGATGTCCAAGCACCTGCACAGCCAATTGGGCCTGGACGGCGCAAAGGCAGCGCTTTTACGCGAGCTTGCGCCTCGTGAAGCGTTTGCCGATCCGCTGTTGTTGAGTGAAGCCATCAAGGCGTTGCCACTGCCCCTGATCAAACCACGCCCCATCGATGAGGCCATCAGCACCGCAGGTGGCGTGACCTTCGAAGCCATGGACGAGCGTCTGATGCTCAAACAATTGCCCGGCGTGTTCTGCGCAGGCGAAATGCTCGACTGGGAAGCCCCTACAGGCGGCTACCTGCTGACCGCCTGCTTCGCCAGCGGCCGCGCTGCGGGGCTGGGGATGGTGGAGTGGCTGAACTCACAGTGATTCCTGTGCGTATGCTCTGCGCTCAGCGTTATACATAAACCCTTTCTGTGAGAATTTGTTCGCGAAGGCTATATTCCAAACGCAGCAAATTCGTCGACTGCGCTGCCCTCTTCGCGAACAAGTTCGCTCCCACAAAGCCCATGGATAACCTGTGGGAGCTTGCTCACGTTATACATAAATCCTTCTGTGGGAGCGTCGCCCGGCTCGCGCCCACATGCGTATATCAAGGCTTCTTCTTGCGCGGGCCGGTGTTGAAAACCGGGACCTTGCGTACGGGTTTGACCGCTGGCGCAGGCTCTGACTCGCCGCTGTCGACCCATTTGCCCAGGTTACGTTTGCTGCCCGAGACCTTGGGCTTTTTCGGTTTCTTGGGTTTTTTCAGGATCTGGCCGCTGGCATCTGTAGTCGGCACCCGGTGCTCAGGCTCAAAGTCCTGTTCTTCCTTGCGCTCAAGCGTCTGGCGGGTCAGCACTTCGATGGCCGACAGCAGTTCGACTTCATCGGCACACACCAGCGAGATCGCCTCGCCCGTCAGGCCCGCCCGGCCGGTGCGGCCAATACGGTGGATGTAATCCTCGGCCACAATCGGCAGGTCCAGATTGACGACCGTCGGCAGATCATCGATATCCAGACCACGAGCCGCCACGTCGGTGGCAACCAGAATCTTCACTTCATTGCTCTTGAAACGATCCAGCGCACGCTGGCGAGTGGCCTGCGGCTTGTCGCCGTGAATACCATCAGCGTTCAGACCCAGCCCCTGCAAACGATCCACCAGTTGATCAACGCCAACCCGGGTCTTGGCGAACACCAGCACCTGGCCCCAGCGATGCTTTTTCATCAGATGGATGAACAGATCAGCCTTGCGCTTCTTGTCCACGGTCACAACCCATTGCTTGACCGATGACGCCGCCACGTTGCGCGGGCTGACCTCGATGGTCAGCGGGTCATTCAGCATCTGCGCGGCCAGCAGACGAATTTCGTCGGAAAAGGTCGCGGAGAACAGCAAGGTCTGGCGCTGCTTGGGCAGTACAGCGTAGATGCCACGCAATTCCTCGGCGAAGCCCAGATCAAGCATGCGGTCGGCTTCATCAAGGATAAGAGTCTGCAACTGCGAGAACTTGACTGCATTCTGGCGATGCAGGTCGAGCAGACGTCCCGGTGTCGCAACCAGCACGTCCACGCCCTTGCGCAGCTTCATCATTTGCGGGTTGATGCTCACGCCACCGTAGGCTGCGTAAGTGCTCAACGGCAGGTGCTCGGCATACTGACGAATGCTTTCGTGAACCTGATCGGCCAGTTCGCGGGTCGGGGCCAATACCAGCGCGCGAACGCAATTAGGCGCGACTTTCGGCCCTTCCATGGTCAGGCGCTGCAACAGCGGCAAGGCAAAACCTGCGGTCTTGCCGGTGCCGGTCTGGGCAGCTGCCATCAGATCGCGGCCTGCCAGTACCGGAGGAATTGCCTGGGTCTGTACAGGCGTCGGAGTCTGGTAACCGAGCGCTTCAAGAGCGCGCAGCAAGGGTTCGATCAGGCCGAGAGAGGCGAATGTCATGGAAATACCGTAGGAAAAATTCAACGCAAGGCGCGCAGTTTAACCTGTCCGGCCCGCCTCGGTTAGCTTGTGCGTGTCGATCCGACCTTTCGCACCGTCGACCTGCGCCATTGCGGCAGGCCAATCAGCACCACAGCGCTGATAATCACCACCATGGCCAGGCACTCTTCAATACCGATAGTCTCTCCCGCAAACACCACGCCAAGCATCACCGCCACTGCCGGGTTGACGTAGGCATAGCTGGTTGCGGCTGCCGGGCGCACGTTCTTGAGCAGGTACATATACGCGCTGAACGCGACGATAGAGCCAAACACCACCAGATACAGCAGCGCGCCCCAGCCCGCCGCAGTCGGCATATGCGCAAGACGCTCGCCACTCAAAGCGCTGCCGATCAGCAGCGTCGCGCCGGCAGTGATCATTTCCGCCGCACTGGCCATCGGTCCTTTGGGCAACGGCATATGCTTGCTTAATACAGAGCCGAACGCCCAGGACGCCGCAGCGAAGAGCACCAGCGCAGCGCCATAAGGGCTGGCTTGCAGATTGGAACCGAGATTCAGCAGGCCGATACCGATCAGGCCCAGCACGATGCCCGCCCACTCCAGATTAGTCGTGCGATTGCCCCAGAACAGGCCGAACAGCAAGGTAAACAGCGGCATGGTCGCCACCGCCAGCGCCGCGACGCCTGATGCAACGCCTGCGTGCTCGGCCAGCGTCACACCGCCGTTACCGCATGCCAATAGCAAGAAGCCAATCACAAACGCCGCCTTCCACTCGCGCCAGGTCGGTGCTGGCACGCTGCGATAACGCAGGAAACCGTACATCAGGCACCCGGCAATCAGAAAACGCACGCCAGCCATCATCAGCGGCGGCCATGACTCCACGCCAATACGGATGACCAGATAGGTAGAGCCCCAAATCAGGTACAAGGCCAGAAAAGCACCAATGAGCAACGGCGAAACACGAACGGACTGAGGCATGGCAAGGCTCTGCGATCATTGTTATGGTGGACCTATTGTATGAAGGCCAGATGCGGATATTAAGCAGACAAACCTGTTTAAACCGCACTGAAACTTACGATTCAATGCTTGTAAGGTCTGCTTTCCTTTTATTTTAAAATTACCTATCGCACAGCACGAGGCACGTCATGACGCTGGATAAATACGATCGGATTCTGCTCGATGAGCTGCTGAAAAATGGCCGGGCGTCTTTTGCGCAGCTGGCGAAACTGGTCAATCTGTCCGCGCCCGCCGTGGCCGAGCGGGTCGCCAAGCTTGAGGCAAGCGGAGTGATTACCGGTTACGAGGCGAAGGTCGATCTGTCGAAGGTCGGTTTGCCGATTCAATGCCTGATCGAGTTGCGCATGGGCAGTCACGGCAATCAACAGGCGTACAAGGAGCTGTGGCAGGTCCCTGAACTGATCCAGTGTTACCGGGTGACGGGCGACCCGTGCGTGATCATGAGGGCTGCGGTGGATTCGATGCCGCACTTGGAAGACCTGATCAATCGGATCGCCAGGTTTGGCTTCAGCAAAACCTCAATCGTGCTGTCGACAGCAGTGGAGCGCAGCCTGCCGGCCGATTATCTGACCAGCAACGGCAAGCAGGAACACTAAAAGATCAGAAGCCGCGCTGACGCTTGAGTGTTTCGCCGATCTTGGCGGCGGGGACTTTCTGCAGCGAGCACAGCATCTGGTGGGAGATTGCGGCAATGCCGTGGGTATTGCGCAGTTCGTTGGTCAGATACGCCGTAAGGTTAGCGGCCATTTCCGCATCCGCCATCGCCCGGTGAGCCTTGCCGGTATTGGGCAGGCGCGCGTAGCTGGTCAGCGTGCCAAGCTTGTGATTCGGTGCTCCAGGCATCAGGCGTCGGGCCAGCAGCATCGAACAGGCAAAGCTCTGTTCGCGCTTGCGCTGGATGCGCGACAGTTCGTAGTCCCAGAACTTCTGGTCGAACGAGGCATTGTGCGCGACCAGCGGCGTGGCGCCGACGAAATCTGCCACATCGCCCATCACCCGTTCGGCGCTGGGGGCGGTGCGAATCATGTTGTTGCTGATCCCGGTCAACCCCTCGATAAACGCAGGAATACGCACCCCGGCATTCATCAGGCTCTGAAAGCGCTCGACGATACGCCCCTGCTCCATGATGACCACGGCAATCTCGGTTGCCCGGCAGCTATGGCCGGGGGAGATGCCGGTGGTTTCAAAGTCGATGACTGCAATACGTTCCAACACTGGCCTGACCCTGTAAATTCATTTCAGCAACAACGCGCCTTCGATAGGCACATAACGACTGGCTGCGCGAATCAACGAGTTCGCAGTAAGCCCCGGCACGCCATAGGCCACCGCCTCAACACCATGTTTGCTGATCACACGTTCGAGCAACATGTCGAAATCGCCATCACCCGACGCCAGCACGACTTCGTCCACTTGCGGCGCGAAATCCATGATATCGATGGTGATGCCGACATCCCAGTCCCCTTTCGCCGAACCGTCGCTGCGCTGGATGTACGGCTTGAGCCTGACGGTAAACCCCAGATTGCGCAGGATCTGCTGGAACTGCTGTTGTTTGCTGTCGCCACGATCGATGGCGTAGGCAAACGCGTGAACAATCTCGCCGCGCTTGCTGATATCCGCCCACAAGGCGGCGTAATTGAAATGACAGCCATGCGCCTGGCGCACGGTGTAATACAGGTTCTGCACGTCGGCGAACACCGCGATCTTCTTCACCGCAATTCCTCATGGCGGGCAACACGCCCACTGGTTACAGCGATCCGGAATATGAATCGGCGCCCAGTATGCCAGCTTGGGAACGGAATTGAGCTTCAACTATCGTGCGACGCTCCGCGTCGCACGCATTTCTGGATGCTCCACGCCCGATCTTGAATGGGCGGCGCGGCGCAGACCTGTGACGCGGAGCGTCACCCAAGGCATTCCCACGCTGGAGCGTGCGGAACGATAATTGTCTGTTCTGGAGCGTGAGGAGCGATCACTGCGTCCTCAAACAAACGAATCATCATCAGAAAACATGTCGCCGCCATCGTCAAAGCTGTCATCGGCCGTGTACTGCTGATCCGGCTGTCCCCAACCGCCCTGATCATTGAACGAGCCGGTGTCCTGAGCCTGTGGCGCGCCGTGAATGACCTCGACGATCTCCTGCGGCTGGCTGTGGTGGCTGAACATGCTGCTGATGCCCTCTGCCAGCAGCACACCGCCCGCCACACCGGCCGCGGTCTTCAACGCACCGCCGAGAAAGCCACTGCCCGCAGCCGGGGCAGGCGCGGCGTAACCACCCTGCGGCGCTGCAGGTGCAGGGGCAGGATTGAAACCGGCACCGTCGCGCCAGCCACCACCGGAAGCCTGGGCCGGCTGAGCCTGAGGCGCTCGCGAGGCGCTGCTGCCGAAAATACTCGACAGAAACCCGCCGCTGGCCGGCGCTGACGAAGATTGCCCCTTGGCCTGCTGAAGCTCGGCCTGCAACTGCTGAATTTGCTCGTCGCGCTGTTTCACCTGCTGATTGAGCTGATTGACCGCAGCTTCCTGCACCAGAATCGCCTGCGTCATGTAATACGGCGCAGCGGGCTGGCGAGTCAGATGCTCCTTGATGCGCGCCTCGGCCGCAGCATCTCGCGGAGCGGATGCCGTTTCGGCATCTTTCAGTTTCGAGAAAAGACCATCAATCAGGGTTTGCTCTTCGCTGTTCATGACCACCTCACTGAGTTGCCACTGGAATTCTTTCCTGCCGCACCGGCAGGACCATGCTCAGAAAATGGGGCCTCATCCACCCGCTTCAATGACATGAAGAAAAAGATAAGAAGCGCTGAGCCCATCACCACTGCGCTTGGTTCGGCAAGGGCCATGGGCTAAAGTGTGCGCCTGCTTTTAGTCTGCGATCTATTTACATGAACCCGTTGACCGTCATCCAGGATTCGCTTTATTTCTTTCGGCGTAATCTGGGCAGCATCGCGCTGCTGTGCCTGCCTGTCGTGATCCTTGAAGTGCTGGCCAAACAAGCGCTGGGCAGCGCCATGTCCGCCGACACTTCGCCTGCCTATGCATTGGTGATCGGGCTGTTCTTCTACCCTGTTTATACAGCCGCGCTGATCCTGTTTCTCGACGCACGCAGCCGTGGCGAGGACGTACACACCCGCGATGTACTGGCCATGGCGGTGCGCTTGTGGCCGACCTTCGCCGTGCTGTCGGCCATGAGCACCCTGCTGATCATGTTCGGCCTCTCACTGTTTGTGGTACCCGGCATCTGGGTGATGATCAAACTGGCGTTCAGCGAATACCTGCTGGTTCTGCGCAAACTCACGCCGTTCATGGCCATGCGCGAAAGCATGCAGATGACCACCGGGCACTTCACCCGCATTCTGGTATGCGTACTGAGCGTCTACATTCCGCTGTGGCTGCTTGAGGGCGCCAGCCTGTACCTGTTTCCAGAACCGCAAAGCGCAGCGGTTTCCGTGATCACCGACAGCATCGGCAGCTTCCTGCAACTGTTCACCACCATTGTGACGTTCCGCCTGTTCATGCTGATCAGCGAGCCCGCGCACAGGGCCTGAACCAACAGCTGACGCCAGACGCACCGATTCGGTATGCTGAATACCGAATCCCTCACCGAGCGCCAGGCGCTCCAAGTCGAGCCGATGCCACGTCTACTGCTACGTCTGACCCTGTACAGCCTGCTGCTGGTCGCCGTATTGCTGGTAATGGTTTACCAACTGACGTGGCGCCCTCCAGCTCGCGAGTTACTCCCGGCCAGCTGCAATCCTGCGGTTCAGGCGCCAAAGCTGGTGCCGGGGCAAGCCCTGAAAGTCATGACCTGGAACATCCAGTACCTGGCGGGCAAGCGCTATGTGTTCTGGTACGACATGGCCGACGGCAGCGGCCCGGACGAACGCCCGACGCATGAAGACCTTGCCTATAACCTGGATGAAGTGGCGCGGGTCATCCGTGACGAACAGCCGGATATCGTACTGCTGCAAGGGGTCGACGATGGTGCCAAAAACTCCGATTACGAAGACCAACTGGCATTGATCAAAGAACGTGTGGCGGACCTCTACCCCTGCAGCACGCAGGCGTTCTACTGGAAATCGGAGTTTGTACCCAACCCGCATATCTGGGGCAGCGTCGGCAGAAAACTGGCGACCCTCAGCCGCTTCCACATCGACAGTGCCGAACGCGTGCAACTGCCGGTGCCAGACGCCAATATCATCAGCCGTCAGTTCCAGCCCAAGGATGCCTTGCTGGTCAGCTACCTGCCCCTGCGTGACGGCGGCAAACTGGCCGTCATCAACACCAGCCTGACCACCGCCAGACACACCGGCGACACCGCACAAAAACAGATCGTCGCCACTGAAAAGCAGTTGGACAAACTGGAAAGCGGCGGCACACCGTGGCTGATCGGCGGCGACTTCAACCTGCTGCCGCTGGGCCAATACCAGCGCCTCCCCGAGGAGCAACGCCTCGGCTACGCCGCCGACAGCGAGCTGCACGAGCTGTGGGAGAAATACCCGATGATCCCCGACAACGCCGAATCCAGCGGCATAGACCGCGGCAAATGGCTCACGCACTTCCCCAACGACAGCCGCATCAACGGGCCGGACCGGACGGTGGATTACCTGTTTTACAGCCCGAGTTTGAAGCGGGTCAGTGCGAGGGTAAGGCGGGACGATACTTTGTTGATCTCTGATCATTTGCCGGTGATTGGGCGGTTTTTGTTGCCGGTTTTGCCCTGAGGTAGAAAGCGGTATGCAGGTTTCAATATTCTGGCTGGCCACCACACTTTCGAATGGCGTCCTCACAGCCGACAGTGTCAAAAGAGTTTGAACCGTTTCTGAGCGCGCTCGCCTAATGATTAGCCTGTGGATACTCCCACAGGCTACGTGCCAATATCGGCATACCCAAAGGGTGATCAACGTGGCTAAAGACGACAAGAAAAGTAAAGGCGAAGCCTCGAAAGCCAGCAAGGATCTGAAAGACAAAAAAGCATCACCGGCAAAAAAATCTGAAGCGGCTTCGACGCTTTCCAAGTCTTCCGAAAAGAAGGACAAGAAAAAAGACGCCGAGCCAAAGAAAGCAGCCAAAAAAGCTGATAGCAAGCCAGACAAGGCCAAGAAGTCAGACAAGGCGGAAAAGCCGGCTAAAAAGAAAAAGTGATGTTTGCTGCCTGCCAGGGCGTTGCGCCCTGGTGTTCTCTGGGCCTCTGGATATCCAAAATCTGATCGGGTGTTCCAGACTGGGTACTTGAGCAGCAAGAGTGCGCCGCTATCACATCGATCGCCCTCGTCTTTAGCTCACCAATAGCCTGCTGAACGCTGCGCGACTTTACGTCCCCCTCGGCTTAACCCTAGCCGTAGCCTCCGCAACCAACGGATCATCCGGCCAGTAATGCTTGGGATACCGTCCCTTCAAATCCTTCTTCACCTCAATGTAGGTAGACCGCCAAAAGTTGGCCAGATCCTGCGTCACCTGCACCGGACGGCGCGCCGGAGACAGCAGGTGCAGTTTCAGCACCTGCCGCCCATTGGCAATGCGCGGGGTATCAGATAACCCAAACAACTCTTGCAGCCGCACCGACAGAATCGGCGGCTGTTCGCTGTAGTCAATACGGATATTCGAGCCAGACGGCACTTGGATGGTCTGCGGAGCCTGCGCTTCAAGTTGTTGCGGCATTGGCCACGGGAGGAGGTTGCGCAGGATGGAGGACAGGTCGAGCTGGCTGAAATGGCTGAGCCGGGTGACTTTGCCCAGGTAGGGCATCAGCCAGTTTTCGAGTGTCGCCAGCAGTTGCGCGTCACTCAGGTCGGGCCATTCGCTTGCTGCACTTTTGTCGATGTCCAGGTTGCGTAGCAGCGCGACACGCGCTTGCCACTGGCGCAGTTCGGGTGTCCACGGCAGCAGTTCCAGGCCTTTGCGACGCACCAGCGCCAGCAATGCCTGGCTGCGAGCTGCGTCATCGAGGCCGATCAGCGGTTCGCGGTTGATAATAAGCTCGCCCGCCTTGCGCTGCCGTTCTGCGCGGAACACGCCTTCGCGCTCATCCCAGTCAATCTGGTCCACGGTGATGACTTGCTCGGCCAGCACAGAGTCGAACAGCGCTGGATCGAATTCGGCAGCGAGGTAGATGCGTTCCTCACGCTGCCCCTGACGGCTGCCTAAATCTGCGATGACCAGCCAAGGCTGCTTCATCAGTGCGTCGGCCTCGGCAAAAAGTGCCGCGCGACCGTTGGCCAAGCGATATTCAGCGCCGCCCGGGCGACGTTGCTGTGCCACGCGATCCGGGTAGGCCAGTGCCAGCAGAGCGCCCAGCCAGCGTGAATGATCGGGATCGCTGACCGGGCTTTTCGCAGTGCCGCGCAGGTATCCGCGATATTGCCGTGCCAGCTGTTTAGCTCGCTGCACACCGCCCTGTGCACCACGCGCAGCACGCTCGGTGCCCGCCAGCAAGGTCAGGCGGCTGTGCAGATCGGCCCCACCGCCGCGCAGAATATCGCGCTCGCCCAACAGTGCGGCCACGTCACACGCCAGTTCGCCCAAGCCCAATGCATGACCGCGTAGCAGCAGATGCGCGATACGCGGATGAGCGGGTAACTCGGCCATCGCCTGACCGTGGGGCGTCAGCGCTGGCGGTTGGCCCGGCTGATTGCTCAGCGCCTCAAGCCGCATCAGCAAATCCTGAGCCTGTGCATAAGCCGCCGTTGGCGGGACATCGAGCCAGACCAGTTGCGCAGGTGTGACACCCCAGCGCGCCAGTTGCAGCGCAAGCCCGGCAAGGTCCGCCTGAAGAATTTCTGCCGTGCCATAGGCGGCCAGTTGATCGTGTTGCGCCTCTGACCACAGCCGATAACACACACCCGGCTCCAGCCGCCCTGCCCGCCCGGCACGCTGGGTGGCGCTGGCACGAGAGATGCGCTGTGTTTCCAGACGCGTCATGCCGCTGCCCGGATCGAAACGCGGCACCCGCGCCAACCCGGCATCGATCACCACACGCACGCCATCGATGGTCAGGCTGGTCTCTGCGATATTGGTCGCCAGCACCACTTTGCGCGTGCCATTGGGCGCCGGTTCGATAGCAGCGCGTTGCGCATTCAGATCAAGCTCGCCATGCAAAGGGCAAAGCAGGATGTCGGCGCGTTCGCCCAGCGCTTCTGCCAGTTGCTGGTTGACCCGACGAATCTCGGCCTGCCCCGGCAGAAATACCAGCAGGCTGCCGGACTCGCTGCCCAGCGCATCCAGTACCGTCTGCACGACACGCGGCTCGATGAATTCACCCGGCTGAAAAGGACGCCCCCACTGCATGGTCACCGGAAACATCCGCCCGTCGCTGCGCACTACCGGCGCGTCGTCCAGCAACACCGCCAGCCGCTCGCCTTCCAGCGTGGCCGACATCAGCAGAATCTTCAGCGGCTGATCGTCACGAAACAGCTCACGACCATTGAGGCTCAGGGCCAGGGCCAGATCGGCGTCCAGACTGCGCTCATGAAACTCGTCGAAAATCAGCAGCCCCACACCTTCCAGCGCAGGGTCGTCCTGCAAGCGACGCGTGAGAATCCCCTCAGTCACCACTTCAATACGCGTCTTCGGGCCGACCCGACTTTCCAGACGAATTCGATAACCCACCGTCTCACCGACCTTCTCGCCCAGCTCACTGGCCAACCGCTCGGCGGCTGCTCTTGCCGCCAGTCGCCGCGGCTCCAGCATCAGAATGGTCTGCCCGGCCAGCCAGGTTTCCTCAAGCAGCGCTAGCGGCACACGCGTGGTCTTGCCCGCGCCGGGAGGGGCTTCGAGTACGGCTTCATAGCGCGTGGTCAGGGCCTGGCGCAGGGCTGGCAGGACGGCATCGATGGGTAACGAGATCATGGGGGCTCCCGGAGAGATGCGGGGAGTATACCGGGGTGGGGTTGGGGAATCAGGCGGCGTGTTTTAGCTGAACGGCAGTCGCCAGAAAGACTGCCGCAAGCATGCCTCACGCCGAAAAATCAGACCTGGACCTCGTCGCCTTTCTCATCAATAAGGCCATTGTCGTATTTCTTGCGCAATTCTGGATCGGACAAAATCTTGAACGCATTTGAAATCACTTTGAAACGCTCAGTCGCCTCAGCCTCGTTACCGACGTTCTTATCAGGATGATTCCTCAGCGAGGCTTTCTTGTAGGCCGTTTTGACTGCGGAGAGGTCTGCCGTCATGTCCGAGAGTCCCAGATGCTCGTACAACGGCTTGACGGGTGGCTTGGCGGGGCCGGAATCGCCCACCTTCGAGGAAGCGTCAGCGGCTGGTGTGTTGTGGGGCCGTTGCGTTGACGGCCGCTCAGCACCTGCATTGGGCTTTGCTTTCGGTGGCGGCGGTGTGCTGTTGGCCTGCGGGCGAGTGCGTGGGGGCGTTTGCGGATGTGCTTGCTGTTGGGCGCTTTCAGGTCTCCAGGATGGGCCCGGTGTGGGTCGTCGTACGCGATCGGTGTTCGACTGACGAATCTCGTTGATCAACTGGTCAGCGATGTCGTTCATCAGCTTGTTCAGCTTCAGGTTGCTGGAGAAGAACGCGTGGTGCGCCTCACAGTTATCCTTGCCCTGCGCGGGTTCAAGCTTGGCCATCGCGTCGGTCAGCTTCTTGCCCAGAGAGAACAACATCTTGCCCTGGCTGTCGCTGACGCCCAAAAAGCTCATCACGTTATGCATCGACTTGTCGCGCTCCCAGACAACGCTGGTCACGTCGAAGGCAGCTCGCGCCAGATTGAATCGGCCTCCGCCTTCGTGAGTCTCGACATTGGTCACCGGTTCCTTGCCGCGCAATGCGTCCAGGATTACCGCGAGGCCTTTCTGCTGACGCTCGTTGAGCCGGCCTTTCTGCTCCAGCAATGAGCTGTTGACCTGCAACGCCACTTTGCCAGCGATATGGCTAACGACGTTCATCGCGCGGTCTATCGTTGGCCTTGTCGAATCGCTGAGCGCTACACGCGCCAACGAAGATGCAATGCTGGTGAGGTTGATCATATGCGTCCCCGGAAACTCATTGTCGTCTTGGTGGCAAGCAACGGGATCTGGTTCCACGGGCGAGTCAATATTCGATGCAGGGCTCGGGTATAAGGCTCACGGCGTTCCGTTTCGGCCGTGCAAGCGGTAGCCGGGACGTTCGCTCAGTCGTTCGTAATAGGCCTTCACTGCCGGGAAGTCTGAATGACTTAACGGGGTTTCAAACCAGCGATTTACTGAAAGGCCCATCGGGATGTCTGCCAGCGAAAACTCGCTGCCGCTAACGTACGCCCCGGTAGCATCAAGCTGTCGATCCAGGATCGCCATGTGTCGGGTCCATTGAAGGCATCCGGCAGCCAGCGCGTCAGGGTCTTGATGGGCGACGCTGTGCCTGACCAGCGACATGAAGGCATAACCCCAGGATTTGTTGAGATCTGTGGCCTGCCAGTCGATCCATTGATCCACTCTGGCTCTGGCTATTGCGTGCGCTGGATAGAGATGCACGGCGTTGCTGCGGTTCGCCAGGTACCTGATGATCGTGTTCGACTCCCACAGAACGAAGCCATCATCCTCAATGACTGGAACCATCGCATTAGGGTTGAGTGCCATGAATTCAGGCGTGTTGGTTTCCCTGAAACCAGAGCCCCAGTCCTGCCGTTTGAACGGGATGTCCAACTCTGCACAGGTCCAGAGCACTTTGCGGACATTGATCGATGAGGCTTTGCCCAGTATCTGTAGCATTCCATCTCCTTATGGTTAGCCCGCCTTGGCCGCCATCGCAAAAATCGAATCACCCACGATTATTTGTAAAGTCATTCACGTCCATCGGTACCAATTTTTTATTAAATGAATACTCACCGCCGAGTTCATAAAATTTCGCTTTGGTGTAAACATAGATTTTCTTGCTGGTCGCGAACATAAATGTGTCGGAAGACGCCATATCAGCAAATCGCTCAGCGCCAGAGGTATGCAGAAAGACGAGATCATTGCCTACCACCCCCAGCAGGCCTTGACCCCAATTATCATACTTTAAAAAATCTTCTAACTCTCTATGCCCCGCACATTCAGAAATACCGTGTTCAGGACAATCAACAGGAATCAACGGACGAAAATCGTATAAATCAATGTCGCCAATACTCAAACCGCCGACGAACATCTCGTTGCCGCTCATAGAGACACTAAGACTGCGCCACTTTTTGTCATCGCCCAAAGGAAAAACCACCGAAAAAAGATGTGGATCTGCGCCCTTTATCTTTCGTCCCTCATAGTAAACAGAAATATCGTCTTTGGCGTAATAGGCAAGCTGATCAGTCTGCCAGTCAGCAATCCCCTGAAGGCTGCCCTCCAGCGGCTTGAAGGAAGGCGAGTAATGTGCCACCAGGTTAAGCTCGCGCGTCTCGATCGAGTTGATCTGAGCTTGTTTTGATAACAGGCATGAAAACGAAAAATTACTAATCGCTCCTGAGGCATCACCGGCGCCAGTAATACAGGGTTTCTCCCTATAACGTACTTGGTTCATCCAATAGACGTCGTCATCAAGCACCACGTAATGGGCAGAAAGGGTACGAAGATCCGAAGAACACTTTCGTGTCTTCTTTTTTGAATTATCAATGGTCCCGTCTCCATTAAAGCGCCCGCTAACAACCTCCTCGCATACGACATTGATATGATCATTACCCATATCACCGGGCAGAGCTTCATATACGGCATGGCCAACAAAACCCAGCACTGCCAGCCCTCCCGCGATCATCGACAGTCTACGACCCGGTCTCACATACATCTCCTTATGTTTAGTGCTGCTGGAGGCTGACAGACGTGTTTCGCCTCATTATTCATGACAAGCATGTTATGACGAAGAGCGTTACAAAATGCGTCCCCACGCAGAGTGTGGGACGAGCGACTGCATTCAGCCCGCCTTGGCCGCCATCGCCGTTACTTCCACGCGCATACCTTCAACCGCCAGCGATGCCACGCCCACTGCTGCGCGCACTGGCCACGGTTTTTTGAAGAAGCGTTTGTACACTTCGTTGAAGGCGGCGCGATCGGCCATGTCGGTCAGGTAGATGGTCAGGTGCATGACCCGGTCCATCGAGCTGCCGGCGCGTTCGAGGGCGTCTTTCAGGGCACGCAGGGTGCATTCGCTCTGCTCGGTGATGCCGCCCAGTTCCAGGCTACCGTCGGGATGAGTAGGGATCTGGGTGCTGACCAGCACGCCGTTGAAGTCGGCGACGTCCGACGAGATGGAGTCCGCATCGGGATCGGGGGTGAAGATGATGTCTGCGTTTGCCATAAGATCTCTGCTTTGCAAAGGACGGAAAACGCCAAGCCTACGCGAGCGTCAGTTAGGGGTCGAGTCGCGGGCTATGTCGCGGAAAGTTGAAATGCGCCGCGTTGCTCTACAGAATCGCGCCCGGACCCGGCCGTGCTGCCGGACGCTTGTGCTGAAAGGGGTTGCCGTTGAACGAACAGAGATTGTCCATGCGCCTGGAGCGTGTGGCGACGCACGTACCCACCGGTGCGCGGCTGGCTGATATCGGCTCGGATCACGGTTATCTGCCGGTGGCGCTGCTGAACCGTGG
Source organism: Pseudomonas syringae group sp. 26L6 (assembly GCF_032587815.1). Classification (NCBI taxonomy): domain Bacteria; kingdom Pseudomonadati; phylum Pseudomonadota; class Gammaproteobacteria; order Pseudomonadales; family Pseudomonadaceae; genus Pseudomonas; species Pseudomonas syringae group sp. 26L6. The sequence continues at coordinate 221,304 of NZ_JAWHPJ010000011.1, read as the reverse complement.
TGCCATCTCGGCGGCGGTGGCTGGCGAGGTGGCGTTGACGCCGTTCCACGCAGCCGAACGTACGGTGCGCGAGAATGAACTGGAGCAACAGGTTAGCGTGCGTCTGGCCGATGGTCTGGCGGCGATTGAGGCGGAAGACGGGATAACAGCGGTCAGCATGTGCGGCATGGGTGGCGAGACGATCCGCGACATCCTTGAACGTGGCAAGGCGCGCCTGAGCGGTCAGGAACGCTTGATCCTGCAACCCAATGGCGGCGAGCAGCCGTTGCGGCTTTGGCTGATGGAGCATGACTACCGCATCGTCAGCGAAGAGGTGCTGCGGGAAAACCGTTTCGACTACGAAATCATCGTCGCCGAGCGCACCGGGCCCGTTAAATACAACGCCGAGGAGCTGTATTTCGGCCCGCTGCAGATGCAGGCGCGCAGCCCGGCATTTCTGCTCAAGTGGCAGCGTTTATTGGGCAAAAAACAGAAAACGCTGAACAACTTCGAAAGGGCACAGAAAGGCGTGAGCGAAGAAAAATGGCAGGAGGTTGCGCAGCAGATTCGCTGGATTAGCGCATTGCTGGCCTGAAAATCGAACTCGTGCACGAACTTGCTCTCAAATCCGCATGATCCACAGTTCAGGCTTTATGGCGCCTTCATCTGGTGGCGTCAAAGTTGCAATGTGACGCGGAGCGTCACGAACTGCATTCCCACGCGGAGCGTGAGGAACGAGAGGTCTCCGGGACATTACTTCTCGTGACCATGCCCGGCGCAAGGCAAATCAGCCGGGCGCGCCTTGTTTATCTCGCGCCAATGCTCTGCGTGAGGAACGAGAGGTGTTCGGGAGAACGCTTCTGGCCACCATGCTCGTCGCAATGCAATCAGCCCAGCGCGTCTTCTACATAACCATCGACGGGAGCAACACGACCATGTATTCAGACGTACTTTCCTGGGGCCACGGACCTCGTCTGTTCGAAGTCTTCCTTGAGCCAACCTGCCCCTTTTCGGTCAAGGCCTTCTTCAAGCTCGATGAGCTGCTGGCTCAGGCCGGAGAAGACAGGATCACGGTCAAAATCCGCCTGCAATCGCAGCCCTGGCACATGTTTTCGGGCGTTATCGTGCACTGCATTCTGGCGGCTGCGACGCTGGAAGGCGGAAAGGAAAGTGCCAAGGCCGTCATGACAGCGGTTGCCTCGCACCGTGAAGAGTTCGAGTTTGAACACCACGCAAGCGGCCCGAACATGGACGCGACGCCCAACGACATCATCGCGCGTATCGAGCGTTACAGCGGCCTTGCGCTGGCTGACGCATTCGCCAATCCCGAGCTTGAGCACGCTGTGAAATGGCATGCTAAATACGCCCGCCAGAACGGCATACACGTCTCGCCGACCTTCATGATCGACGGTCTTGTGCAGCCGGGCTTGAGCAGTGGCGACCCAGTATCGAAGTGGGTCACGGAGATAGGCTGAGAGGCGAGCTCAATCCAGCGCGTCGATCCGCTCATTGATCCACTCGCGGCTCCGCGCCAGAGCCTTGCGCGCCAAGGTAGTCGGGAAGTGGATGAAGCCGTGCGGCGACTCGGGCATGAGGTGCATTTCAACCTCTGCCGAGTCGGCCCAGCGCTCGGCCATTTGCAGTGTGTCATCCAGCAGAGGGTCGATCTCCCCGACGAACATCAGTGCAGGCGGCAAGTCAGTCAAGCCGCCATACAAAGGCGATAGTGGCGGCTCGCGGCGTTTATCGTCGCTTCGGTCGGGGGTAAGCAAACGCATTGCACCGACCATGCCCGGCCCGTCCAGCACCAGCGTCTCCGGCCCTGCGGTACGCACGCTCTTGGTGCCCGTCAGGTCATAGACGCCGTAGTACAGGACCGTACCCACTATCCGCTCGAGCAGATCAGGTCGGCTTTTCAATTTCAGAAGCGTGGCTGCGGCAAGATGCCCGCCAGCTGATTCGCCGACGACAATAACTGGCAGACCGGCGAACTCGTCGCACTCGTTTCCCAACAGCCAGCAGGCGGCAGAAAAGCAATCTTCCATCAGGCCTTCAATGGGGGTTGTCACCGCCAGCCGGTAATCGACAGAAACCACTGCCACATTGCAGGCGTTGACCATGCCGACGTTGAGCTCATCGTTCATCTGGGCGTTGCCAATCACCCATCCGCCACCGTGGATGTCGAACACCACGCCCTTGGGTTTGCCTTTGGGACGGATGATGCGCACGGGGACCGGTACGTTATCCGTGCTGACCGTTCTTTTTTCAATCCGCAGCCCATGCCCTCCCGGTTTGAAAGCGCTGCCAATCTGAGCCGCACGCAATAACGCCTGAATCAACCGGGGTGTAACACGATTGCGAATCTGGAAACGCGGCATTCGCGCGAGGGTTTTATTAAACCGTCGCACTTCTGACAACTCCTGCTCACTGCAAGGCCAAGGCTGTTTTTTGTCCAATTTCTGCTCTCTTGTCAGGCTGACGTGTGCGGGGGCCGACAAAGCGCTTGCCCCCACCTGTACCTGAGAGACTCTTAGTCGTAGAACGGTTCAACGGATGCCCGACTGCCCACGAAAAAACTGTCCGCGACCAGCCGCAACGGTTGCAGGTCCAGGTCACTGGCCTTGTTGCCGATCAACTGTTGGAAGTGTCGATACACCGCCGCGTACTCGCCTTCCTCCGAAACCGTCTGGCGCACGCCATCGATACTCAACAGTGCGCCGCCGTTATCCAGGCGCAAGGTGCCTTCGGCGCAACGAATCTCGATGCTCCAGAGTTCGTCATGACCGTGATCGAAGTCGAACTCGGCATGAATATCGAGGTGGCGCGTGTCGGACATCTTGATAGAAGCGGCAATTGGCGACTGGCAGTTGCTCGGCACGCGCAGTTCGGCAGATTCGACGAACAATGGAAGTGGCAGCAGGTGAGTCACTATCGACAGGGCGTTGATGCCTGGATCGAACACACCCAGGCCACCGGGCTGCCAGATCCACGCCTGCCCAGGGTGCCATTTGCGCACATCTTCCTTCCAGTCGATCTGGACACTTTGCAGAGTACGGGTGGACAACCACTCACGCGCCGCTTCGATACCCTGCGCGTAACGCGAATGCCAGGCAAACAGACCGCTGACGCCCTGCTCCGACACGTGCGCCACCAACGCCATCGCCTCACCCAGCGTCGCACATGGCGGTTTCTCGACCAGCACGTGTTTGCCTGCCGCCAACGCCTCTTGCACCAGGGCAAACCGACCTTGCGGGGGCGTACAGAACGCAATAGCGTCAACCTGCACTCCACTCTCGAGCAACTCACCCAGCGACTTGAAGTTCTCCACCCCGGCACACGGCTGCCCTTGCGTAGCGACAGCCACCAGCTCAAATGCGGGGTTGGCGTGGATGGCGGGGACGTGTTGATCCTGCGCAATCTTGCCGTAGCCCACCAGACCGAGACGAATCGGTTGCATACATGACTCCTGAGTTTTTGTAATTATCGTGGGCACAGTAAACCAGATGTTAATAGTGGGCGGTAAGGGGCATCGGCGCGGGAACTGTTTTCCTCCTACCGCTGCAATTCTGCAGTTCAGTCAGATGTACGCTCGCAGAACCACGCCATCACTCAATAGTCTTAGCCTTGCAGCCATTGCCTTGTATAGTTGCCCTCTTCATCTCAGGAGCTTTCCATGCGCATTCCTTCTCGCTTGATCGGTGGCGTTCTGGTCGCCACGTTGCTGACTCAGATTTCTGCCTGCGGCAGTATTTTCTATCCTGACCGTCGCGGTCAGATCGATGGCAAGGTTGACCCGGCCATTGCGGCGCTGGATGCTTTTGCGCTGCTGTTCTATATCGTTCCCGGGGTGATTGCGTTTGCAGTGGACTTCGCGACGGGCGCGATCTATTACGCGCCCGGCGAGCATGCGCAGATCGATCCGCAGAAGCTGCAAAAGGCGATCAAGGCTGACGGCAGCGTCGACAACACCAAGCTGCAAGCCATCATTGAAACCGAGCTGGGCCGTTCCCTGCCACTGAACGACCCACGCCTCATTCAGCACAAAGGCAGCGTGGAACAACTGGCAGCCTTGGGCCTGGTCCCGGCAGCCTGATATCGATACGGTTCAAGGAAGCGTCATGAGCACCACTGCCGAACATTCCCGACTGCTGCGCCTGGCGACGCGGGCCTCGCTGGCGGTTGCCGTGACGCTGATCCTGGCCAAGGGCGTTGCCTGGTGGCTCAGTGGTTCAGTGAGCCTGTTGGCCGGCCTTACCGATTCGTTGCTTGATGGCGCGGCCTCGTTCCTCAATCTGCTGGCGGTGCATTACGCGTTGCGCCCAGCCGATGAGGATCATCGCTATGGTCATGGCAAGGCGGAAGCGCTGTCGGGTATGGCGCAGGCGCTGTTCATCACCGTTAGTGGCGTGCTGATCGCTGTTCAGGCGGTCGAACGCATCCAGAACCCGGAGCCGCTGGGCGCGCCGCTGTTGGGTATGGTGGTGATGGTGATTTCCATCGCACTGACGCTCGCACTGCTCACCTTGCAATACCGGGTGATCAAGGCGACAGGCTCGGCGGCTATCCGTGCCGACTCACTGCACTACCGTTCCGACTTGCTGCTGAACGCCAGTATTCTGGTGGCGCTGACCCTTGCGTATTTCGGCTGGCAACAGCTGGATGCGTATTTTGGTCTGGGCATCGCGCTGTACATCTTGTGGAGCGCTTTGCAGATCGCCCGCGAAACAGTATCGGTGTTGATGGATGAAGAATTGCCCGCCGATGTCAGCACGCGCATGCTGGCGCTGGCGTGCGACGTGCCGGGCGTGCTTGGGGCGCATGATCTGCGTACACGGATATCCGGCAATCACTGGTTTGTGCAGCTACATCTGGAGTTGCCGGGCACACTGACCCTGTCGGTCGCCCATGCGCTCTGCGACAAGGTCGCCGATGCTATTCACGAGCAATTCCCGAAGGCCGAAGTGCTGGTGCACGCCGACCCTCAGGAAGTCGTCAAGCAGGCCAATGCCTGATCAGCGTCAATTGGCGCTGACGTTGTAGCCGCGCGCTGCCAGACAGTCGCCCATCGAGCGACGATAGGCATCCACCAAGTCCGGCGGCGGCTGGCCGCTGACATTGGCCGGGTCGAAGCCGCTCTGCTGCGCGGCCTGCAAATAGCACTGATAGTGATCCAGTTCGACCTGTTGCGGGCTCTGGCCATTGGCAGGGTAGGCAACCGGGTCGTAGCCATTGACCTGCTGTCCAGCAGGGGCCTGATACACCGCCTCGTTCTGCGGCGGGTTGACCACCACGTAGTCCTGACTGTCAGGCTGGTAGGCATAATAAGTACCGGCTGCCAGAAACAGCAGGCTGCTGCCGATCCATACTTCCTGCGAATAGGACGGTAGTCTGCTGACACGCACACCGTAAGGCGGTGTCACCACGACATAACGCGGGCCTTGCGGGCGATACCAGTAGCCACCCGAGTAGTAATAGTCCTGACCACGATAGGGAATACGCGAGTAGCCACCCGGTACGCGATCTATCGCATAGCCAGGCCGGTATTGCGGGCCGGGTCCCCAGCCGTTGCCACGCCCATCGGGGCGTCCTTCCCAGTGATCATTAGGGCGACCGTTACCGGCCTGCCAATTGCGATTGTTGCCGCGTGGAATGTCCTGGTAATAGCCCTGACGCGGCGGCTGGGTTTGCCACGCCTCTTTCGGACCGCTCTGAATCGGCAGGTTGTCCTGAGCCTGGCGCAACTGCTGACGCTGCTGGTTTTGCTGCTGCTGAATCTGACGCTGCTGATCACGTTGCTGCTGGTCGATTTGCTGTTGCTGCTGACGCTCGACGTTGCGCTGCTGGATCTGCTGTTGCTGGATCTGCTGCTGTTGCTGGCGCTCAACCTGCCGCTGCTGGTTCTGCTGTTCCTGAATCTGGCGTTGCTGATTGATCTGCTGCTGGTTGATCTGTTGTTGCTGCTGACGCTCGACCTGGCGCTGCTGATTCTGCTGCTGTTGGATCTGACGCTGCTGGTTATTCTGTTCCTGTAAGCGCTGCTGCTGTTGTTGCTGCTGACGCTGCTGCCCGTTTTCGCCAGAGCTGTTGTAAAGCTGATTGCGCGGCGAATCATCACGTTCGTCGGCCAATGCCTGAGCGCTGATGCTCAGACACAACAGACTTACACCCGCAAACTGCCAGATGCCAGATTTCATGCTTTCCTCACTAGAGCGCGGGTTGACGTCATTAAGACTGTTTAAGCGTAGCGCCGTTCTGCGCACTTTATCAGCAGACAAAGAAAAGGGGACCAAATGGCCCCCTTGAGATACTTCGCCCTGGCGCAACGCTTTTGACGTTGGCTCACCTCATACCGTCTTCTGGACAGTATGTAGCCCGGGGGCCTGGCACACCCTGTTGGGTGGGAGGCCGCGACTGGCCTGATTCGGCGAGTCGCGCTGGACGCTGTGTCCGGGCAGTGATTCTGGTTAAAAGAATAGGCCTGAGGCTAAGGCAGAGGATTGCTAATATTGCGGATTAAAACATTACTTGCGCAATTTTTGACTTCAGATGAATAATCCAGCGCAATTGAATTGATAAAGGGGTGCATCGTGAGCAAGCTCGACAGATACGACCTGAGCATTTTGGCTGAATTGCAACGGGACGCACGCATATCCAACCAGGAATTGGCCGAACGCATCGGTCTGTCACCCTCGCCCTGCTCCCGCCGGGTCAAGCAACTGGAGGACGACGGTTACATCGTGCGCCAGGTGGCCCTGCTGGATCGCAAGAAACTTGGCCTGAACCTCACCGCCTACGTGCTGATCGGCATGGACCGGCACACGCCCGAGCGCTTCGAGAATTTCGAGCAGCAAATCCGTAACCTGCCTCAGGTTCTGGAATGCAGCCTGGTGACCGGCATGGACGCAGACTACCAACTGAAAGTGGTGGTGCCGGACATGGATCACTACCAGAAACTGCTACTGGGCCATCTGACGCGGATCGAGGGCGTGACCAGCGTCAAGTCCAGCTTTGTGCTCAATCAGGTGCTGGCCAGCACCGAAATGCCGCTGACCCACTTGCGCAACTGAGCCCGCTCGACCTCACAGCTTTGCGGCGACTTCCCGGTATTGGCCCTGATCCAGGCCATCCAGCGTCCAGTCGCCAATTCTGACCCGCACCAGCCGCAGGGTCGGTAAGCCAACGGCAGCCGTCATGCGTCGCACTTGCCGATTACGCCCTTCCTTGATCACCAGTTCCAGCCAGCTGGTCGGCACGCTCTTGCGAAAGCGCACAGGCGGGTTGCGCGGCCACAGTTGCGGTTCATCGAGCTGCCGCGCCTCGGCGGGCAAGGTCGGGCCGTCGTTGAGCTGGACACCGTCGCGCAACTGCTGCAACTGCTCATCGGTCGGCTCACCCTCGACCTGCACCCAGTAGGTCTTGGCCAGTTTGTGTTTCGGGTCGGCGATGCGCGCCTGCAACTGGCCGTCGTTGGTCAGCAGCAACAAGCCTTCACTGTCACGATCCAGTCGTCCGGCCGGATAAATGCCGGGGATCTTGATGAAGTCCTTGAGCGTGGCGCGCCCTCCTTCGTCACTGAATTGAGTCAGCACATCGAATGGCTTGTTGAAGAGGAACAGCTTCGGCTCGGCCGGTGGCGCTTTGGCGACACGCCGGGCAGCGCCTGCCGGGTTGGAGGCAGGACGGCGGGAAACGGGGCGTTGGGTGCGGGACATGGGAATTTGGCAATCAAAAAACAGAAAGGGCCACTTTAGTGGCCCTTCGTGCAAATACCAATCTATTAACGGAACGGCGGCTCGTCGAAGCTGCGCAGTTTGCGCGAGTGCAGCGAGTTCAGCTCGGTGCGCAGCAGGTCCAGCGCGGCGATACCGATCTTCAGGTGCTGGCTGACCGCACGTTCGTAGAACGCATTGGCCGAACCCGGCAGCTTGATTTCACTGTGCAACGGCTTGTCGGATACGCACAGCAACGTGCCGTAAGGCACACGCAAACGATACCCTTGAGCGGCGATGGTGCCACTTTCCATGTCGACCGCCACGGCACGCGACAGGTTGATCAATGGACGTTCCTGAGCCCAGCGCAGCTCCCAGTTCCGGTCGTCATAGGTCAACACCGTGCCGGTGCGCAGGCGCTTCTTGAGCTCTTCGCCGCGTTCGCCGGTGATCTGCGCCGCCGATTCCTGTAAGGCCAGTTGCACTTCGGCGAGCGCCGGAATCGGGATATGCGGCGGCAACACGCGGTCGAGAATACCGTCGCGACGCATATAGGCGTGGGCCAGTACGTAATCGCCGATGGTCTGCGACTGACGCAGGCCGCCGCAGTGACCAATCATCAGCCAGCAATGCGGACGCAGGACTGCCAGGTGATCAGTGATGTTCTTGGCGTTGGACGGGCCGACGCCGATGTTGACCAGGGTCACGCCATGGCCGTCTTCGGCGATCAGGTGGTACGCAGGCATCTGATAGCGGTGCCAGACCACGCTGGCGACGATGGCCTGGGCTTCATCCAGGCTCATGCTCTTGTCGACCACCACATTGCCCGGTAGAACCATACGCACGAAACGCGGGTCTTCGCGGAGTTTTTCCAGCCCGTGCAGGATGAACTGGTCGACATAGCGGTGGTAGTTGGTCAGCAGAATCCACGGCTGCACATGACGCCAGTCGCTGCCGGTGTAATGCACCAGACGGCGTAGCGAGAAATCCACCCGCGCGGCATCGAACAGCGCCAGTGGCAGCGGGTCGACATTGGCCCAGTCATAAAGGCCGTCGGCAATACCATCGGTGGCAGCCGACAGGTCGGTGCTGGGGAATACCCGCGCCAGCGCCGCTGCGGTAACGCCAGTGCCGGCCAGCTCATCGCCCTGCTCGACCACGTAAGGATAAGGAATGCTCTGCTCGCTCATGCCGACTTCGACCGTCACGGTGAAATCTTTCATCAGCGGGACAAGTTGTTCGAGCAGGTACTTCTTGAAGGCCTTGGGCTGCGTGACGGTAACGCTGTAAGTGCCCGGCAGCTGCACCTTGGCGTAGGCACGAGTGGTTACCGGCACTTCGCCCTTGCATTGGTAGACCAGGCGCAGTTCCGGGTAGCTGAATTGCGCTCGCTCCTCGGCAGTGGGCTCGACGCGGTCTTTCAAATAGCGCTTGAGCGCCTGACTCAGCGCGCTGGTCGCGCGCTCATGCAGCTCGGCGAGCCGCTCTACGGCCTGCTCGGCGGTGTCGACAACAACAAAGGCTTGGGTCACGATTCATGTCCTGTCTGATCTTGCAGACGTGCATCGTAACGGGTTCGCGTGCTCATGCCACCTGTGGCGAGGACCTGAGCAGCAATGTTTCGACATCGACACCACGCGGCAATGTGCCATACACCCGCCCGCCAGAGGCTATTCGCCCCGCGATAAAGCCATCGCTGACAGCGGCATTGCCCGCTTCCAGCAACAGCTTGCCCTGCAAGGCGACGGCAATGTCCTCGGTCAGTTGGCGGGCGCGGTACTGAATATCGCTCGTGTCCTGAAACGCACCTTTCAATGCAGCTATATGCGCCGCCAGATACCGATCGCCGTGCCCGGCGCCCAGTTCGTCGAACAGCGCATCGAGCGCGCCTGGTTCTTTGGACAGGGTTCGCAGCACATCCAGGCATTGCACATTGCCCGAGCCTTCCCACGTGGAGTTGACCGGGGCTTCGCGGTAAAGCCGGGGCAGAATGCTGTCCTCAACATAACCGGCACCGCCCAGGCATTCGGCGGCTTCGTTGATCATGGCCGGAGCCCGCTTGCAGATCCAGTATTTACCCACCGCCGTGACCAGACGGACAAAGCGTTTTTCGTGATCATCATCGAGATGGTCCAGCGCACGGCCCATGCGCAGGGTCAGGGCCAGCGCGGCCTCGCTTTCCAGCGCCAGGTCCGCCAGAACGTTCTGCATCAACGGTTGCTCGGCGAGCACCCTGCCACTGACCGCACGATGCGCGCAATGATGCGTGGCCTGCGTCAGCGCCTGACGCATCAAGGCGCTGGAGCCAATCATGCAGTCGAAACGGGTCATGGCGACCATTTCAATGATGGTCGGTACGCCGCGCCCTTCCTCACCGATCATCCACGCCAGCGCGCCGCGAAACTCGACTTCGCTCGATGCGTTGGACCAGTTGCCGAGCTTGTTTTTCAGGCGCTGGATATAGAACTCGTTGCGGGTGTCGTCCGGTCGGTGGCGCGGCAGCAGAAAACAGCTGAGGCCCTTATCGGTCTGCGCCAGGGTCAGAAACGCGTCGCACATCGGTGCCGAGCAGAACCACTTGTGTCCGACCAGCTCATAAGCCTGGCCGGGGCCACCTGCGCCTACCGGGAACGCGCGCGTGGTGTTGGCGCGCACGTCGGTGCCGCCCTGCTTTTCGGTCATGGCCATGCCGAGGGTTGCGCCACGCTTGTGCGCAATGCCCACGTTACGTGAGTCGTACTCAGTCGACAGCACCTTGGGCAGCCATATTTCAGCCAGATCCGGTTGCAGCCTGAGCGCAGGAACACTGGCGAACGTCATGGTCAGCGGGCAGCCGCTGCCCGGTTCTGCCTGCGTATGCAGATAGCTCATGGCCGCGCGCGCCACATGAGCACCGGGTTGTGGATCGGTCCATGGCAACGACGGGATGCCATGCTCGATGGCCGTGCTCATCAACTGGTGGTACGCCGGGTGAAATTCGATCAGATCGATGCGGTGCCCATAACGGTCATGGCTGGCGAATGCAGGCTTGTTCTGATTGGCCAGAAAGCCAGCCTCCATCAGCGGGCCACCTGCCAGCGCACCGTAAGCGTCGATACGCGGTTGCGCCCAGCCCGCACCGAAGCGGCTGCTCCACTCCTGAAGCGGCACGTCGATACGGTAGAGGTTCGCCCCGTCCAGCGGTGGCGGTTGATTGGTGACTTCGTGGGTTTCGGCGAATTGATTCAGGTTCATGAGTCATCTCCTGCCTGTGTGCACGCGCAACATGCAGACAGTGAATCACGCGCCCGACACTTGCAAAAGTGCCGTAGCCGCCGAAATCTCGGCGCTTTTACCTGATGCGCGTATCAAATGACGCTTTATATACCCCACTGAGCCTTGAGTTCTGGGGCTCTGCGCACTGCGCCCGGTACAACCATCAGCATCGGGACGTTCAAGGTAAAGCAACTGCCCTTGCCTGGCTCGGAACGATGACTCAGCTCGCCACCCTGCAACTCGACCAGTTTCCGGCAAATCGCCAGACCGATGCCCAGCCCGCCGTATTCGCGGGTCATGGAGCCGTCGACCTGAAAGAAGTGTTGATACAGTTGGGCTTCGTCCAGTCGGCTGAAACCGATGCCGCTGTCCATTACTTCAACCCGCAGGTACATGCGCTCCAGATCCTGCGGGTGCCCGCTGAAGCGCACTTGCACCGCGCCCTTACGGGTGAATTTGATCGCGTTGTCCGCCAGGCACTCGATGCACTGGTAGAGCTTGTCGATGTCGCCACGCAGGTAAGGCGGCAGCTTATCGTCCAGATCGAGCGTCAAAATCAGCCCCTTGGACTGAGCCGCGCCCAGGAAGCGATTGCGTAGCCTGTCGGTGAGGTCTTCGGGCGAAAAGGCATTGCAGTCGGCATACAGCACTCCGGCCTGAAGTTCGGTGAGGGTCAGAATGCCGTTGATCATGCTCATCATGTCCCGCGCGGAACTGGCAGCCGTTTGCTGATACATCTCCAGTTCGTCATCCATATCGAGCGTCTGCATCACTTCCAGCGACCCGATCACGCCGTTCATCGGCGTGCGCAGCTCATGGGTAAGCGTGGCAAGGAACTCATCTTTCAGCCGGTTGCTGTTGGCCAGTTGCTGGTTGAGACGCTCCAGATCCTGACCTGCCGCCAGCAGCGTTCGCGCCTGCTGGCACCGGGCATGGTTGATACGGTCGGCAAGCGCCATGGAAAGGAATGCCATTTCCAGCACCGTGCCGATGTGCGAGGCGTACATGGTCAGGAAGGTGTTGGGCAAATAGCCCAGCAGCATCAGCCCGAAGATCAGCCCGCTGACCATGAAGACAGACCAGGCCAGCACAAAATAGCGCCCTACCCGCTCGCCTTTCATGATGGCGACAATGCCCGCCAGGTAGATCGTCACGGCCCCTGTCATGACCAGTTGAGTGGCCCCGCGCAGGGCTGGCCCGTAACCCAGGAACAAGGCCATGCCCATCACCAGCACAGCAGCGCCGATGACTATCAGCAGCAAGCGGTCCAGCCAGCGCGCCAACTGTGCCGTACCCAGAAAACTGCGCGAAAACTGGCACGCGAACAGCGTGGCCAGCGCCATCAGAAAGGGCGTCGACGCATTTGCCCACCAGGGGCTGTCAGGCCACAGGTATTCAATTGCGACGCCGTTGATCGACATCTGGTAAAGCCCGAACGAGGCGACATACAGCAGGTAGTACAGGTAATCCACCTCACGGACGCTGAGGTAGATGAACAGGTTGTAGACCAGCATGCCCAGCAGCACGCCGTAGATCAGCCCGAAGACGTAAACCTTGGTGGGCTGCGCCTCGAGGTAGGCGTGAGTAGACCAGAGATTGAGCGGAGCCTGAACCGACCCTTCGCTGCGTATGCGCATGTACAGGGTTCGCGTCTGACCCGCTGGCAGGTCCAGCTGGAAAAGGTAGTTGTTCTGGGCGAACTGGCGGCTGGAGAACGGCAACATGTCGCCGGTCTGCCAGACCCGCCCGGGATTCCCGTCGGCATCCGGGACATAGAAATCAACGTGGTCCATTGGCGGATAGGCCAATTCCAGCAACCAGTCGTTATGGATGCTGGCGTCTATCGGGCGATAGGTCAGCTCGACTTTCAGCCAGAAGGCGGAACGCGAATACCCGGCGTTGAAGGTCCCGGCAGGCACGGACCGAAAGGCACCGGCGTGAGCGGCGGCGCTGACGCTTTCAATGGTCGCATCGCCGGTCGGGTCTTCGAATACCTGAATGGCACGACCCAACGGCAGAAAACGAGTGTTTTCATCAAACTCGACTGCATGACTCTGCAACGGCAGCCAAAGAGCCAGAATGATCAACAGATAGCGCATTGAAGCCCCAAGGTGGGTCGTCGCGTTCAATCCATCCATTGATTACGACGTCCCGCAATTTTCTGTCCTTGAAACAGGCTAATGATTCAAACAGACCATTGAACGTAGGGATGACCTGGCTGGCATCGGTATAAAAAACGATGCAAACCGTCGGTAATCGGTCTGACCACACAAGCATAGCCGCTAATAGCGTAAAGACAGTATCGCGATAAAAATCAAGGCAATAGCTCTACATCGGCTATTTCAGGCCAAACATGAGTATTTTTTGCAGGTTTGTCGAATCTGCGACAGTCGCCGACGGACCATCACCAGCAAGAAAAACCTGGCACCCCGAGCGGCCCGCGAAAGGTTTAGTGATAAGCTCGCGCACCATGAATATCTATAGCTCCCGCCCCGTTGTCCTTTGCCTCTCCGGCCACGACCCTAGTGGCGGTGCCGGTATGCAGGCCGATATAGAAGCCCTGCTCGCCCAAGGCTGTCACGCCGCTCCGGCGATTACTGCGCTCACCGTGCAAGACACTGTAAATGTCAGTGATTTTCGCGTGCTCGATCGCGAATGGGTCATGGCACAGGCCAATGCCGTCCTCAACGATTCGAACGTAGCCGCCGTCAAGCTGGGCATGCTCGGTTCGCTGGAGATGGTCGACACGGTCGTCGACCTGCTTCTTGCTCACCCGCATTTGCCAATGGTCTGCGACCCGGTGCTGCGTGCTGGCGGCGGCGGACGGCTGGGCAAGGACGAAGTCGGCTACGCCATGCGCGAACGGCTGCTGCCTTTGTCGACCATCGCCACCCCCAATCTTCCGGAAGCACGCATTCTTGCCGAGCTGCCTGAGGGTACTGCGGACGAGTGCGCCGACAAGCTACTGCTGTTTTGTGAATACCTGTTAATCACTGGCGGTCATGGTGACGAACAGCAAATCCATAATCGTCTTTATGTGCGTGGCGGCCAGACCCACACTTTCATTTGCGAACGTCTACCCGGCAGCTACCACGGTTCAGGCTGCACACTGGCCAGCGCACTGGCCGGGCGTATTGCCCAGGGAGAAGAACTGGTCAGCGCGGTAAGATCGGCGCTGGACTACACCTGGCGAACGCTCAGGGACGCCGAACAGCTGGGCCGCGGGCAATTTGTGCCTCGCCGGTTGCCGCTGGATTTTTGCTCGTAACACATCGCCATGAGGCTCGATTCATGAAACTACGTGGCCTGTATGCCATTACCGACAGTCAGTTGCTGTCCGGCAAATTTCTCTCGTACGTCGAAGCTGCGCTGGATGGCGGCGTGACGCTGCTGCAATACCGCGATAAGACCAGTGACGAGTCCCGCCGTCTGCGCGAAGCGACTGAGTTGCTCAAACTCTGCGAACGCTACAAGACGCGGCTGATCATCAACGACGACGCCGAACTGGCAGCGCGTCTGGGCGTGGGTGTGCATTTGGGCCAGACCGACGGCTCGTTGCCGGATGCGCGTGCCCTGCTGGGGCACAAGGCGATTGTCGGTGCCACCTGTCACGGCAGTCTGGAACTGGCCGAGCAGGCCAAGGCTGATGGCGCGACGTACGTAGCATTTGGCAGGTTCTTCAACTCCCTGACCAAGCCCGGTGCACCCGCAGTACCGCTGGACCTGATTGCTCGGGTGCGTGCAAGGGTTCACTTGCCGATTGCCGTGATCGGCGGCATCACCCTGGAAAACGCCCCGCAACTGGTCGAACATGGAGCAGATTTGCTCGCCGTGGTACAGGGCCTGTTCGGCGCTGAAAACGCCCAGGAAGTCACTCGCCGGGCAAAAGCCTTCATGGCGTTGTTGTAGAGCAGCTGTGGGAGTGACCGGGGCGGCGATCCGCATTGCTCGCGAAGGCGATGGTTCAAAATGCTCTGTTTTCGGGGCCTGCACCGCCCCCTTCGCGAGCAAGCTCGCTCCCACGAGTACGTGGATCCTTCTTCATTTGATATAGTGCGCGTTCCTGCGCCTTCTCTGGCTCATGCCAACCAATAAAGCAGCCCACCCTGAAGCTGCACGCCTCGGCTGACCCCAGCGTAGACACGAATTCCCCGTTTCAAAGCAGAGACCCGATCATGTCCCGTTCCGAAACACTGTTCGCCAACGCCCAAAAACACATCCCCGGTGGCGTCAACTCGCCGGTTCGTGCTTTCAAAAGCGTGGGTGGCACGCCGCTGTTCTTCAAGCACGCTGCGGGCGCTTACGTGACTGACGAAGACGACAAACGCTATGTTGATTACGTTGGCTCCTGGGGGCCGATGATTCTTGGCCATAGCCACCCGGAAGTGCTCGATGCCGTGCGCAGCCAGCTGGAACACGGCCTGTCTTACGGCGCACCGACGGCCATGGAAACCGAAATGGCCGATCTGGTCTGCGCACTGGTGCCGTCCATGGAAATGGTCCGCATGGTGAGCTCCGGCACCGAAGCGACCATGAGCGCGATCCGTCTGGCCCGAGGCTTTACCGGCCGCGACAGCATCATCAAGTTCGAGGGCTGCTACCACGGTCACTCCGACAGCCTGCTGGTCAAGGCCGGCTCCGGTGCCCTTACCCTGGGCGTACCCAGTTCGCCTGGCGTACCGGCAGCGTTTGCGAAACACACTCTGACCGTGCCCTTCAACAACCTCGACGCCGTGCGTGACCTGTTGGCTGAAGTGGGTCAGGAAGTGGCGTGCATCATCGTCGAGCCCGTTGCTGGCAACATGAACTGCGTGCCGCCTGCGCCTGGCTACCTGCAAGGTCTGCGCGACCTGTGCGACGAGCACGGCGTGGTGCTGATTTTCGATGAAGTGATGACCGGCTTCCGCGTAGCCCTCGGTGGCGCACAGGCTTACTACGGCGTGACGCCCGACCTGAGCACCTTCGGCAAGATCATCGGTGGCGGTATGCCGGTCGGCTGCTTTGGCGGCAAACGCGAAATCATGTCGCACATCGCACCGCTTGGTCCGGTCTATCAGGCGGGCACCCTGTCGGGTAACCCGTTGGCGATGGCCGCTGGCCTGACTACCCTGCGCCTGATCAGCCGCCCGGGCTTTCACGATGAATTGAGCGACTACACCCGTCGCCTGCTTGAAGGCCTGCAACAGCGCGCCGATGCAGCAGGCATTGCGTTCGTGACAACCCAGGCGGGTGGCATGTTCGGCCTGTACTTCAGTGAAGCGCGTGAAATCGTAACGTTTGAAGACGTGATGACCAGCGATGCCGAGCGTTTCAAACGTTTCTTCCACTTGATGCTGGAGGGCGGCGTGTACCTCGCGCCGAGCGCATTCGAAGCCGGCTTCACCTCCATCGCCCACGGCGATGCCGAGTTGAAACTGACACTCGATGCCGCGGAAAAAGCGTTTGCTGCGCTGAAATAAGCTCGTCAGACTCACCCGCGCCGGTGTGTCATTGAACCGGCGCGAGTGATGCCTGTGAATGAAACGGAACGCTAAGTACGTATTTTGCTTCTACAATGCAGTGCGGATGCTGCAAACACAGGTCACTGGAAGTGTTGTTTCAGGTAATGCCTCCCCTAAAGAAGGGCGCTTTCAACGCCGTGCAGCAGAAAATCCGTAAAGACTTTGTAAGGTTGGCTCTGCTTATTTCATAATGCGCAGCCAGCACGTTTAGCTGGTCGGGCATGCCCGCACCTTTTTCAGAGGTAAGTCGACTCCCATGAACCGCACCGGCCGCACCCTTGTATTGGGCTGCCTGTTGCTTGTCTATCCCCTGCTGGCGACTGCTGGCGGCAACTCGTTGTTAATCCCGGCGATGGGTCGTTGCACCCTCAATACCCAGCCAGAGAACCTGCCCGCTGCGCTTGAAGCGTGCCAGCAGGCCGCCAAGGGTGGGGATGCGCAGGCGCAGTACGAGTTGGGTGAGTTCTATTACGAGGGCAGAAATGCACCTCGCGATTTGCCGCAGGCGCTGAATTACTTCGAGCAGGCCTCATTGCAGGGCCATGCCCAGGCGCAGTATCAACTGGGCTTGATGTTCAGCCGTGGTGAAGGGGTGCAGGCCAATAACATTCAGGCGTATATCGTGCTGAAGATGGCCGCAGTCAATGGCTCGGAAGAGGCGCTGGATGCCGCCGACGAGGTATCGGCAAAGATGCAGCGCGACGAACTGGAAGTTGCCACCCAGGTACTGGGGCAGATCTTCCGCAAATACCTGCTTGAACTGCAGACCGCCGAAGGGCGCAGCCCCTTCTCTCCGCTGCCCTGACCAGCAATAGCTCAGGGCACTTGCGATTCAGACTTACTTTTCCGGCATCGGCATGGGAAACGGCATTACGTTGCTGCTGCCGCGCGCTTCGCTGATCTTCGGCACGCCCATGCGCTCGACTTCGTCGATGCGCACAATCGAATGCATTGGTACGAAACTGCGCACCACGCCTTCGAACTGAGCCTTGAGCTTCTCTTCGCTCGGGTCCACCACAACCGTCGTGCGTTCGCCGAAAACGAATTCTTCAACTTCCAGAAAGCCCCACAGATCACTTTGATAGATCTGCTTGGCGTACATCTCGAACACCTGTCCCTGGTTGAGGAAAATCACCTTGTAGATTGGAGCTTCGCGTTTGGTCATAACGGGCGGGTAACGATCGGAGATGAAAAAGGGGCACGGACTATAGCATGTCCATCGGACAGCCAACGCTAGGAACCCAAGCCCTTCATCCTTATAATGCTCGGTTCACTGATACGGTTGATGATCACGCATGGCCAAGAAGCTTTATATCGAAACCCACGGTTGCCAGATGAACGAGTACGACAGCTCGCGCATGGTCGATCTGCTGGGCGAACATCAGGCCCTGGAAGTCACCGCTCGCGCGGAAGACGCCGACGTGATCCTGCTCAATACCTGCTCGATTCGCGAGCGCGCCCAGGACCGGGTGTACTCCCAGCTTGGCCGCTGGCGTGAATTGAAGCTGGCCAATCCCGAGATGGTGATCGCTGTCGGTGGCTGCGTAGCCAGCCAGGAAGGCGCAGCCATTCGTGATCGCGCGCCCTATGTGGACGTGGTGTTCGGCCCCCAGACCCTGCACCGCCTGCCGGAAATGATCGACGCAGCGCGTATCACCCGCTTGCCGCAGGTCGACGTCTCGTTCCCGGAAATCGAAAAATTCGACCACTTGCCCGAGCCTCGCGTCGATGGCCCGAGCGCTTATGTATCGGTGATGGAAGGCTGCAGCAAATACTGCACGTTCTGCGTGGTGCCCTATACACGTGGCGAGGAAGTCAGCCGGCCGTTTGACGATGTGCTGAGCGAAGTCATCCACCTCGCCGAAAACGGCGTGCGTGAAGTCACCCTGCTGGGGCAGAACGTCAACGGTTATCGCGGCACCACCCACGACGGGCGGGTTGCAGATCTGGCGGACCTGATCCGCGTGGTCGCCGCCGTCGATGGCATCGACCGAATTCGCTACACCACCTCGCACCCGCTGGAGTTTTCCGACAGCCTGATTCAGGCCCATGCGGAGGTGCCGGAGCTGGTCAAACACCTGCACTTGCCGGTGCAGTCGGGTTCCGACCGCATTCTGGCGGCCATGAAGCGCAACCACACCACGCTGGAATACAAGTCCCGCTTGCGCAAGCTCAGGGCGGCCGTGCCGGGCATCAGTATCAGTTCCGACTTCATTGTTGGCTTCCCCGGCGAGACCGAAAAAGATTTCGACAACACCATGAAGCTGATTGAAGACGTGGGTTTCGACTTCTCGTTCTCGTTCGTCTACAGCCCGCGCCCGGGTACGCCTGCCGCAGATCTGAAAGACGACACGCCAGAAGCGCTCAAGAAAGAGCGCCTGGCCGCGCTGCAACACCGCCTGAACCAGCAGGGTTTCGAGATCAGCCGGCAGATGGTGGGCAGCATCCAGCGCATTCTGGTAACCGACTATTCGAAGAAAGACCCTGGCGAACTGCAGGGCCGCACCGAGAACAACCGGATTGTGAATTTTCGCTGCAACAATCCGAAACTGATCGGGCAGTTTGCCAACGTACACATTGATGATGCGCAGCCTCACTCTCTGCGTGGCTCGCTGCTACAGTAAACCTTGAATGTCGCCGCAGAAACGAATCGCCGAATGAATTCGGTTCTGCGCGGTCCCTACCATTGAGCACGGTGAATCCCTGGCGCGGCCTTTAACAAGGCAAAGCTTTCACACAACCAGCGCCAGGGGTATTCTTCAATACATCTCAATTGCCGCCGGACGGCCATTAAACGACCTTGAACGCACCCATAGAACCTCATCGCTTCACCCTCGAGCCTTTCGAGGCCCATCGTTTCGCCAACCTGTGCGGGCAACTCGACGAGCACTTGCGCCTGATCGAGCAACGCCTGGACATCGAGATCCGCAATCGCGGCAATCAATTCGAGCTTATTGGCGATTCAAAACAAAATCACTCCGCCGAGAATCTTCTGCGCCGCCTGTACCGGGAAACCAAGGGTACCGAGCTGACGCCGGACATGGTCCACCTGTTCCTTCAGGAATCAGGCGTGGACGGCCTCGACAACCAACCTGCCGCCGAAGTCGGCGTCTCGCTGCGCACCAAAAAGGGCATGATTCGCCCGCGCGGCCTGAATCAGCAGCGTTACGTCAAGGAAGTCCTCAGCAACGACATCAACTTCGGCATCGGCCCTGCGGGTACTGGCAAGACGTACCTGGCGGTTGCCTGCGCAGTCGATGCGCTGGAACGCGAGCAGATTCGTCGCATCCTGCTGGTGCGTCCGGCGGTCGAAGCGGGCGAGAAACTGGGCTTCTTGCCCGGCGATCTGGCCCAGAAGATCGACCCGTACCTGCGCCCGCTGTATGACGCGCTGTACGAGATGCTCGGTTTCGAATACGTCGCCAAGCTGATCGAGAAGCAGGTCATTGAAGTGGCACCGCTGGCTTACATGCGCGGACGTACCCTTAATAACAGCTTCATCATTCTCGACGAAAGTCAGAACACCACTGTCGAGCAGATGAAGATGTTCCTGACCCGTATCGGCTTCGGCTCTACCGCCGTGATCACCGGCGACATCACCCAGGTCGACCTGCCCAAGGGAACCCGGTCGGGGCTGACGCATGTCATCGATGTGCTCAAGGACGTGCCGGGCATCAGCTTCACGCATTTCAAACCCAAGGATGTGGTTCGCCACCCGCTGGTGCAGCGCATTGTCGAGGCCTATGAGCGTTTCGATGATCAGCTCAGCGACGGTTCGTCGGGCAACAACAGTTACCCACGGGACAAGAACCGCGATGCTTGAGCTGGACCTGCAGATTGCAAGCGAAACAAGCGCCCCCGACGAAGCCCGATTCCGCCTCTGGTGTGAAATGGGCTTGCGTCAGCGCAGTGCCGATTCCGAGCTGACCATCCGCCTCGTCGACGAAAACGAAGGGCGCGAGCTCAATCACACCTGGCGACATAAAAATTACGCTACAAATGTGCTTTCATTCCCGGCGGATGTTCCAGACGACATGCTGGACATCCCGTTGCTGGGCGACCTGGTCATCTGCGTCCCTGTGGTCAACCGTGAAGCTGCTGAACAAGGCAAGTCCGTCGACGCGCACTGGGCACATATGGTCATTCATGGCTGCCTTCATCTGCTGGGTTACGACCACATCGATGATGAAGAAGCCGAAGAAATGGAAGCACTGGAACGAACGTTGCTTGAGGAGCTGGGCTACCCCGACCCTTACGCAGAAGATGAAAGTGCCGACCACCCCCATTCAGACACACCAAGCAAGGACCACGAGTAAGGGCTATGAGCGAAGACCGATCGAGCAACGGGCAAAAGTCATGGTTGGGTAAACTGACCCAGGCCTTTGTCCATGAGCCGAAAAACCGCCAGGAGCTGCTTGAGCTGTTGCGCGAAGCCCACCAGAACAAACTGCTGGACAGCGAAGCGCTGGCCATCGTCGAGGGCGCCATTCAAGTGGCTGACCTGCAAGTGCGCGACATCATGGTGCCGCGCTCGCAGATGATCAGCATCAAGGCGACCCAGACACCCCGTGAGTTCCTGCCTGCGGTCATCGATGCTGCGCACTCGCGCTACCCGGTGATCGGCGAGAGCCACGATGACGTACTCGGCGTGCTGCTGGCCAAGGATCTGCTGCCTCTGATCCTTAAAGCCGACGGCGACAGCGACGACGTCAAGAAGCTGCTGCGTCCCGCTACGTTCGTGCCCGAATCCAAGCGCCTCAACGTGCTGTTGCGCGAGTTTCGCGCCAACCACAATCACATGGCCATCGTCATTGACGAATACGGTGGTGTGGCAGGTTTGGTGACTATCGAAGACGTGCTGGAACAGATCGTCGGCGATATCGAAGATGAGCATGACGTCGAGGAAGACAGCTATATCAAGCCACTGCCCAGCGGTGACTTCCTGGTCAAGGCCCTCACGCCGGTCGAGAATTTCAACGAATTCTTCGACAGTGCGTTCTCCGATGACGAGTTCGACACCGTGGGCGGTCTGGTGATGAATGCCTTCGGCCATCTGCCCAAGCGCAACGAAATCACTGAAATCGGTGCGTATCGTTTCCGCATCCTGAGCGCTGACAGCCGTCGCATTCATTTGCTGCGCGTGACTCCCATTTCACGTCCGTAACCACTTGATGCTGTTTTAAGGAATCTACATGCGCTGGATAACCCGCCCCGGCTGGCCCGGTAACCTGCTGGCCCTGGCGGCTGGCGGGCTCACGACCCTGGCCCTGGCGCCCTTCGACTTCTGGCCGCTGGTGCTGGTGTCGGTGGCCCTCTTCTATCTGGGGCTGCGCGAGCTGAATCCGCGCCAGGCGCTGGCTCGTGGCTGGTGTTACGGCTTTGGCCTGTACGGCGCGGGCACCAGTTGGATCTACGTCAGCATCCATACCTACGGTGGTGCTTCGGTACTGCTGGCCGGGCTGTTGATGCTGCTGTTCATCGCTGCCATTGCCCTGTTTTTCGCCCTGCCCGCCTGGGTCTGGGCGCGCTGGCTACGTCGCAACGAGGCGCCGCTGGCCGATGCACTGGCGTTTGCAGCACTATGGCTGTGGCAGGAGGCATTTCGCGGCTGGTTCCTTACCGGCTTCCCGTGGCTTTATTCCGGTTACAGCCAGCTTGACGGACCACTTGCCGGGCTCGCCCCGGTCGGTGGTGTATGGCTAATCTCGTTCTTGCTGGGCCTGACTGCCGCACTGTTGTGCAACCTGCACCGCTTGCGGGCACGCAAATCGTTCCTGGCGACGGGTGTGGTGCTGTTGCTGGCACCCTGGATCGCAGGCCTGGCACTCAAGGACCATGCCTGGACATCACCGTCCGGCCCGCCGCTGAAAGTCGCGGCGATGCAGGGCAACATTGAACAAAGCATGAAGTGGGACCCGCAAAAGCTCAATGATCAGCTCGCGCTGTACCGGGACATGACCTTCCGTTCACAGCAGGCGGACCTGATCGTCTGGCCGGAAACCGCCGTGCCGGTACTCAAAGAAAGCGCAGAAGGCTATCTGGCGATGATGGGCAAGTTCGCTTCGGACCGCGGCGCAGCGCTGATCACCGGCGTGCCAGTGCGTGAGCCGACCGGGCGCGGCGAGTATCGCTATTACAACGGCATCACGGTTACCGGCCAAGGCGATGGCACCTACTACAAGCAAAAGCTCGTGCCGTTCGGTGAGTACGTGCCGCTGCAGGACCTGTTGCGCGGGTTGATTTCCTTCTTCGACCTGCCGATGTCGGACTTCGCCCGCGGCCCGAACGACCAGGCGCTGTTGCAGGCCAAGGGTTACCACATCGCGCCGTTCATCTGCTACGAAGTGGTTTATCCAGAGTTCGCCGCAGGCCTGTCGGCGCAAAGCGACTTGTTGCTGACGGTCAGCAATGACACCTGGTTCGGTACCTCGATCGGTCCGCTGCAACACTTGCAGATGGCCCAGATGCGCGCCCTTGAAGCGGGCCGCTGGATGATCCGCGCCACCAACAACGGCGTGACCGCGCTGATCGACCCGTTTGGCAGGATTACGGTACAGATTCCGCAGTTCGAACGCGGCGTGTTGTACGGCGAAGTGGTACCGATGCACGAACTCACGCCCTACCTGCGCTGGCGCTCATGGCCACTGGCAATTGTCTGCCTGCTGCTGTTCGGCTGGGCATTGATGGCAGCACGGATTGCCAAAACCGTCTGAGTGCACGAAGCCGGTATCGCCTGCTTTCAGGCGATACCGGCTAAAGAGTCAGTGGCTGGGCGGATAAATCCACGGATAAACCAGCAAGCCTGCCGCTTCATTAAGCAACACGCCGCTTTGCGTGAACACACGACTTTCAGGCAGCCAGCCTCCAAAGGGGCGAGCGTTGTCGACACCAAGAAAGCCGACCGGCGCACTCACCACGGTAAAACCAGCCTTCTCGAAACTCCAGCGCGCTCGTTGCATATGCCAGGCTTGCGTGACCAGCACCACGCGCTTGATGCCTAGCGGTTGAAGAACCGCAGCGGTCATTGTCGCGTTTTCCCATGTCGTTCGGCTCAGCCCTTCCTGCCAGCGTGCCGTCACACCAAAATCATCGTGCAGCGACTGCGCCATGATCGACGCCTCGCTGGGCGGCTGATCAAAGTGCAAGCCGCCGGTGGTCAGTATTGGCAGTCCGGACGTTTTCGACAACCGCGCCGCCAGACGCAATCGCTCCAGCCCCAGACCAGTCGGTGTATCTGTGCCCCACGTCGGAGAATTGCGCTCACGGCCATTGCCCAGTACCACGATGGCGTCCGCCTGCTGCGCCAGTGTCGCCCATTGCTGCTGCGGCAAGGGCGGGACCTGCTCAATTTTACGGGCAGCGAACTCTACCGCCACCGGCAGACTCATCAGCCACAACCCACCAAGACCGAAGGCAAAAAATGCCGTTGCCAGGCGCGGACGGGAACGACGCAACCACCAGCCAAGAATGAGCAGAACAAACAGGACACCGGGCGGCAAAAGGAGGGTTTTGAGCAGGTAGCGCAAAGGCATCGGGACATCTCCAAGGATGTCCGCAGCCTAGAATGTTTGAAGCCAGGCGACAACGCCTGAAGTAGGCAGGTCCTACCTGCGCGTAGAGAAGATAATTCAAATGCCTAACTATGACGGCCCAACCGCGCCGAAGATTTGCCCCGTCGCCTGTCTTTCAGCCAAATGATAGTGGCTGATGCTCTGGACGGCCTGCCGAGCTCTGGCTGGAAGAACAGGCGATCCCTGACAGAGACGTCTGCGGCCCCCAAACCTTTTTCCAGATAGGCTTCGATCAGCTGGAGTTCGGCACTGCTCAAGCCCTTGAGTTCAAGCTCGGCTGGCGTCTCGTTTCGGAGCCGGACCGAGGTACTCGCCGTCTCGAGCGCAAGCCCGAGGCGGTCGATCAGACGCTCATACAGTTCGGACAGGCTTACTACATGCTGCAACTCGGTCATCCGCTCACCTCATCGAAGATAATCATCACCCTCGAAATTGAGCTTAGCGCTGCTGTACAAACCGGCATGGAACTGCGACCAACGGGCAGATAGGGCTGTCAGCCGGGCTTTGAGCGCTGCGAGGCGCAATCAGGGTTTCCCTCGATAGACAGCCCTCATGTATGCTACTGCGCTTCCTGTAATTCCACTTCCGTGCTCTTGAGCCCGAACGCACCGCACAGACAGTTGCAATTGTCCGCCACGCGGTGCCGACCTGACTCGGCGAAGCAATGAAGAGGTCAAGGGTCACTAATCTTTAGTAAAAAGTAGCCATGCACGAACTCTATCAGCCCCGCGAAATCGAAGCCGCTGCCCAGACATTCTGGGATGAGCAAAAGTCTTTTGAAGTCAGTGAACAGCCAGGCAAGGACACTTTCTATTGCCTGTCGATGTTTCCTTACCCAAGCGGCAAGCTGCACATGGGTCATGTACGCAACTACACCATTGGCGATGTCATTTCCCGATACCAGCGCATGCTGGGCAAGAATGTCCTGCAGCCACTGGGCTGGGACGCGTTCGGCATGCCGGCCGAAAACGCAGCCATCGACAACAACGTCGCGCCGGCCAAGTGGACCTACGAAAACATCGCCTACATGAAGAACCAGCTCAAGAGCCTGGGTCTGGCGGTCGACTGGTCGCGCGAAGTCACCACCTGCAAGCCTGATTACTACCGCTGGGAACAATGGCTGTTCACTCGCCTGTTCGAAAAAGGCGTGATCTACCGCAAGAACGGCACCGTAAACTGGGATCCGATCGACCAGACCGTACTGGCCAACGAGCAGGTCATCGATGGCCGCGGCTGGCGTTCCGGCGCGCTGATCGAAAAGCGCGAAATCCCGATGTACTACTTCAAGATCACCGCGTACGCCGATGAGCTGCTGGAAAGCCTCGACGAACTGCCGGGCTGGCCTGAACAGGTCAAGACCATGCAGCGCAACTGGATCGGCAGGTCGCGCGGCATGGAAGTGCAGTTTCCGTACGATCAGGCCTCGATCGGCGAAGCCGGTGCACTGAAAGTCTTCACCACTCGCCCTGACACCCTGATGGGCGCGACCTACGTCGCCGTCGCCGCCGAACACCCGCTGGCGACCCTGGCCGCGCAAGGCAACCCTGGGCTGCAAGCGTTCATCGATGAGTGCAAAGGCGGCAGCGTTGCCGAAGCCGACGTTGCCACTCAGGAAAAGAAAGGCCAGCCGACTTCGCTGTTCGTCGAGCACCCGCTGACCGGCGAAAAACTGCCGGTGTGGGTCGCCAATTACGTGTTGATGCATTATGGCGATGGCGCAGTCATGGCCGTGCCGGCACACGATGAGCGTGATTTCGAGTTTGCCACCCAGTACGGTCTGCCGATCAAGCCCGTAGTACGCACCAGCGCCGGCGACCAGACGCCTGCCCCATGGCAGCCGGCCTACGGCGAGCATGGCGAGCTGATCAATTCCGGCGAGTTCACCGGCCTGAATTTCCAGGCCGCATTCGATGCCATCGAAGCGGCACTGGTGAAAAAATCCCTCGGTCAGTCGCGCACCCAGTTCCGTCTGCGTGACTGGGGCATCAGCCGCCAGCGTTATTGGGGCTGCCCGATCCCTATCGTGCATTGCGATACCTGTGGCGACGTGCCGGTTCCTGAAGACCAGTTGCCGGTTGTCCTGCCCGAAGACGTAGTGCCCGACGGTGCTGGCTCGCCACTGGCGCGCATGCCCGAGTTCTACGAATGCAGCTGCCCGAAATGCGGCGCACCGGCCAAGCGTGAAACCGACACCATGGACACCTTCGTCGAGTCCTCGTGGTACTACGCTCGCTATGCGTCGCCGCATTACGAGGGTGGTCTGGTCGAGCCGAATGCTGCCAACCACTGGTTGCCGGTGGACCAGTACATCGGCGGCATCGAACACGCCATTTTGCACCTGCTTTACGCGCGCTTCTTCCACAAGCTGATGCGTGACGAAGGCCTGGTGACCTCGAACGAGCCGTTCAAGAACCTGCTGACCCAGGGCATGGTCAACGCCGAAACCTACTTCCGCATGGAAACCAGCGGCAAGAAAACCTGGATCAACCCGGCCGACGTGACTCTCGAAAGAGACGCCAAGGCCAAGGTTATCAGCGCGAAGCTGACCAGCGATGGCCTGCCGGTGGAAATCGGCGGCACTGAAAAGATGTCGAAGTCGAAGAAAAACGGCATCGACCCGCAAACCATGATCGATCAGTACGGTGCTGATACCTGCCGTCTGTTCATGATGTTCGCCTCCCCGCCCGACATGAGCCTGGAATGGTCCGACTCGGGCGTCGAAGGCTCGCATCGCTTCCTGCGCCGCGTGTGGCGTCTGGCTCAGGCGCATGTCGCTCAAGGCGCATCGACCGGTCTGGACATTGCGGCACTGACGGATGACCAGAAAGCCATCCGCCGCTCGATTCACCAGGCGATCAGGCAGGCGAGCCAGGATATTGGCCAGAACCAGAAATTCAATACCGCCGTCGCACAAGTGATGACGCTGATGAACGTCCTGGAAAAAGCCCCGCAGGTCACCCCGCAGGATCGCGCGCTGCTGCAGGAGGGTCTGGAAACGGTCACCCTGCTGCTGGCACCGATCACGCCGCACATCAGCCACGAGCTGTGGACGCAACTGGGCCACAATGAGCCGGTCATCGACGCTGGCTGGCCTGCATTCGATGCAAATGCGCTGGTTCAGGACAGCCTGCAACTGGTGATTCAGGTCAACGGCAAGCTGCGCGGCCATATCGAAATGCCCGCCAGCGCCAGCCGCGAAGAAGTCGAAGCGGCCGCACGTATCAACGAGAACGTATTGCGCTTCACTGATGGCCTGACCATTCGCAAGGTGATCGTCGTGCCTGGCAAGCTGGTCAACATCGTCGCAAGCTGATTGGATCGGGCGCCCGGCAGACGCCGGGCGCCGAACATATTTCCAGGGTACGCAGTGTCGGCCCAAACGGATTCAAGGGGAGCATCAAGATGATCAAACGCAATTTGCTGGTGATGGGCCTGGCTGTTCTGTTGAGTGCCTGTGGCTTCCAGCTGCGCGGCACCGGCACCACCGAGCTGGCCATCAAGGAGCTGGATGTAAGCGCGCGTAACGCTTATGGCGAAACCGTGACCCAACTCACTCGCCTGCTGACCAGTTCCGGCGTCAAGGTCTACACCGGCGCGCCTTACAAGCTCATGCTGACCAACGAAGCAGAAACCCAGCGCGCCATCAGCTATTCGGGTTCGGGTCGTTCGGCTGAATACCAGCTGACCACCACCCTGACCTATGAAGTGCATGGCGACAGAGATCGTTTCCTGCTCGGCGACAAGGTCACCGCAGACCGCTCCTACGTTCACGATGGCAACAACCTGACCGGTTCCGATCAGGAAGCCTCTCAGGTTCGTCAGGAAATGCGCAACGACCTGATCCAGAAACTGATGGCGCGCTTGCAGCAAATGACGCCGACACGCCTTGAAGAACTGCAGGCCAAGGCCGACGCAGTTGCCAAGGCTGAAGCCGACGCACAGGAAGCCGCCCAGCGGATCCGCGACGAGACGCCTCAGCAATCGCCTGTCGAAGTACCGGCCAGGTAAGTGTCCGGGGCCAGTCAGCTGGCCCCGGCATGCTCTGACTCATGAAACTCGCCCCCGCCCAACTCGGCAAGCACTTGCAAGGCACACTTGCGCCCGTCTACGTGATCAGCGGTGACGATCCGCTGCTCTGCCAGGAAGCTGCTGATGCCGTGCGTGCTGCTGCGCGCCAGCAAGGTTTCGATGAACGGCAGGTATTCAGCGCTGACGCCAGCTTCGACTGGGGTACGCTGCTCCAGGCCGGCGCCAGCATGTCGCTGTTCGCCGAGCGCCGTCTTCTGGAACTGCGCTTGCCCTCAGGCAAACCCGGTGACAAAGGCGCTGCGGCGCTCATGGAATATTGCGCCAGACCTGCCGAAGACACCCTGCTGCTGATCAGCCTGCCCAAGCTCGATGGCAGTGCGCAGAAAACCAAATGGGGCAAGGCTCTGGTTGAGGGTGCGCAAACCCAGTTCGTGCAAATCTGGCCGGTGGACGTCGGCCAGCTGCCGCAATGGATTCGCCAGCGCCTGTTGCAGGCGGGCCTGGCAGCGACTCAGGATGCCGTCGAACTGATCGCGGCCCGGGTCGAAGGCAACCTGCTGGCGGCCGCGCAGGAAATCGAAAAGCTCAAGCTGATGGCCGAAGAAGGCCAGATAACCGTCGAGACTGTGCAGGCGGCCGTGGCCGACAGTGCGCGCTTCGACGTATTTGGTCTGACCGATGCAGTGCTCAACGGCGAAGCTGCCCATGCCTTGCGCATGCTGGAAGGGCTGCGCGGCGAAGGGGTCGAAACCCCCGTGATCCTCTGGGCCCTGACCCGCGAGCTGCGCGCGCTGGCCAACATGTCCCAGCAGTTCAGTCAGGGCATGCCACTCGACAAAGTGTTCAGCTCGGCCCGCCCACCGATCTGGGACAAGCGCAAGCCATTGATGAGCAAAGCCCTGCAACGCCATTCGGCAAAACGCTGGAGCCAGTTGCTCATGGATGCACAACGCATCGATGCGCAGATCAAAGGCCAGGCAGCAGGCTCGCCTTGGAGCAGCCTCAGCCGACTGGCGCTGCTGATGGCAGGGCAACGGCTGGCACTGCCTGCGGAGTGAGTGAGTGAGGTTGTCGACTCTCGTTCCCACGCTCTGCGTGGTAACGCCTTTCAGGACGCTCTGCGTCCTCTTGTGACGCGGAGCGTCACGAACTGCATGTCGACGCGGAGCGCCGGCACGATAAAGCGAGCAGCCTGCACCGCCCCATTCGCGAGCAAGCTCGCTCCCACAGGTATTGCATTCAAGTCCGCCTCCCGCGTCATAGCACACGACTATTAGACACAAGCGCCGTTCTGCCCGATTATTTGCATCGCTTTACAACACCCATCAGGAGCACCCCGCCATGAGCAAGCCAAAGCGGCCGAACAAGGCCAAATCCATCATCGCCCAGCCATTGTTCCGCAGTCGTCAGGAACAACCCGCCAAGGGCAAAGGCAGCTACCGCCGCGAAGCCTTCCAGTCTAAAAGCTGGGAGGCTTCCTGCTTTATGGCGGCCTGATATCGAGCAACATCTCCGGGGCGCTTTCAACCGCTTAGCCGTGTTATGGTCTGCACCTAACGGTAATACCCTTGGACTCAAGCATGCCTTCTCGTTTTACCCATCGCCCGCAGCTGCGCCAACTCATCGCTGCCTCCAGCCTTGTTGCCTTGGTAGCCTGCGCAGAAAAACCCACTGCAGCCGATGCCACGCCTCTTCAATCCAGCAAAGCACAGACAAACGCTCCTGCCGTAGCTCCTACGCCTGCGCTGGTCGTTGATGACAGCCTCACGATTCAACCCGCCGTCAGCTTCAGCGAATGGCAGGCCGGTTTTCGTGTTCAGGCGTTAAAGGCAGGTATCCGGGCGGATATATTCGATCAGGCATTCGCCGGTGTCACTCCCGACATGAGCGTGGTCAAGGCCGACCGCAGCCAGCCTGAGTTCACCCGTCCGATCTGGGAATACCTGGACGGTGCCATCTCCGCCGCACGCGTGCGCAAGGGGCAGGCGCTGCTTTCGCAGTACGCTGACGACCTGCAGAAGATCGAGCAGCAGTATGGTGTGGATCGTCAGGCGCTGGTCGCGGTATGGGGCATGGAAAGTAATTTCGGGTCGTTCCAAGGCACGCAATCCGTCATCCGCTCGCTGGCTACGCTGGCCTATGAAGGTCGCCGTCCCGGTTTTGCACAGAGCCAGTTGCTGGCCGCGCTGGAAATCATCCAGCATGGCGACATCACACCGGACAAGATGCTGGGTTCGTGGGCCGGTGCGATGGGCCAGACCCAGTTCATCCCGACCACCTATAACACTCATGCCGTCGACTTTGACGGCGATGGCCGTCGTGACATCTGGAACACTCCCGCCGATGCCCTGGCCTCCACTGCGCATTACCTGCAAAGCTCTGGCTGGCAACGCGGTCAGCCCTGGGGCTTTGAAGTGGTACTCGGCTCCGGGTTTGATTACTCGCTGGCAGATTCGACCACTCGCAAGAGCCTCGCTGAATGGCAACAACTGGGCCTGAAACAGCCGGACGGCTCGGCGATTCCAGTCGCAGCCAGCCAGCAGCAAGCCGCCTTGTTGTTGCCAGCCGGTTATCGCGGGCCAGCCTTTCTGGTGCTGGATAACTTCCGAGCAATTCTCAAGTACAACAACTCCACCTCGTACGCACTGGCGATCAGCCTGCTTTCTGACCGGTTCAAAGGGGCCGGGTACGTAGTAGGTGCATGGCCACGCGGGGACACTCCGCTGAGCCGCTCTGAACGCATTGAACTGCAAACCCTGCTCTCGGCACGTCAATATGACGCAGGCGCACCAGACGGCATTATCGGTGCCAATACGCGCAAGGCCATTCGTAGCGCGCAGCAGTCATTCGGCTGGCCGGCAGATGGTTACCCGACGCATGAATTGCTGGAGGCCCTGCGCAAGCCTGTGGGGCAATAATCGGGAGGACGCAGAGCGTCCAGAACAGCATGCCCACGCGGAGCGTTGGCACGATAATCAACCGCAAACAAAAAGGGCCAGGTATCGCTACCTGGCCCTTCTTGTTTTTGCGGCGTGCTGTCAGAGCATTGCCTTGGCGATCTTGGCTTGCTCGTCGGCATGATACGAAGAGCGTACCAGCGGCCCGGATGCGACGTTCTTGAAGCCCATCTTGTAACCTTCCTCGGCAAACCAGGCAAAGGTGTCAGGGTGGACAAAGCGCTGCACCGGCAGGTGGTTGCGCGATGGCTGCAGGTACTGACCCAGCGTCAGCATGTCGATGTCGTGCTCGCGCATGCGCTGCATGACTTCGATAACCTCTTCGTCGGTCTCGCCCAGGCCCAGCATCAGCCCTGATTTGGTCGGTACATGCGGGACCATCTGTTTGAAGCGCTGCAGCAGGGTCAACGACCACTGGTAGTCCGAACCCGGACGCGCAGCCTTGTACAGACGCGGCACGGTTTCCAGATTGTGGTTGAACACATCCGGTGGCTCGGCGGCGGTGATTTCCAGCGCAACGTCCATGCGGCCACGGTAATCCGGCACCAGTGTTTCAAGCTGTACGCCCGGCGACAGCAGGCGGATTTCGCGGATGCAGTCGGCAAAGTGCTGAGCACCGCCGTCACGCAAGTCGTCACGGTCCACCGAGGTGATCACTACGTACTTCAGACGCAGGTCGGCAATTGCGATGGCGAGGCTCTTCGGTTCGTTGACGTCGAGCGGCTTCGGACGACCATGGCCCACGTCGCAGAATGGGCAGCGACGGGTGCAGATGTCGCCCATGATCATGAACGTTGCGGTGCCACCGGAGAAGCATTCGCCCAGGTTCGGGCAGGACGCCTCTTCACAGACACTGTGCAGCTTGTGCTTGCGCAGCAATTGCTTGATACGGTCGACTTCCGGAGAAACCGGGATGCGCACACGAATCCAGTCGGGTTTCTTCGGCAGATCTACCGTTGGAATGATCTTGACCGGGATGCGCGCAACCTTTTCCGCTCCGCGAAGCTTGACGCCCGCTTCGA
This sequence comes from Pseudomonas syringae group sp. 26L6, assembly GCF_032587815.1. Lineage (NCBI taxonomy): Bacteria > Pseudomonadati > Pseudomonadota > Gammaproteobacteria > Pseudomonadales > Pseudomonadaceae > Pseudomonas > Pseudomonas syringae group sp. 26L6. Next base: position 189,281 of record NZ_JAWHPJ010000011.1, on the reverse strand, counting down.
CTTTCGGACGGGCCACTCGCTCGGAAACATCCAGCGTCGGGATCAGGGTTTGCACGGTGTCAGTCATAATGGTTTATTCCGCCCGTAAGGGTCGCCTGCTCAGCGTAGTCGAGGTGTTTGACGAGCTGCGCACGCAGTCGGGCACTTACCTCGGAAAATTCTATCTGCCCTGCCTGATCGCTCAGTTGGGTCATGGCCAACCCGGCGTATCCGCAAGGGTTGATGCGGCGGAACGGCTCCAGGTCCATGTCGACGTTCAACGCCAGACCATGAAACGAGCAGCCGTTGCGAATGCGCAGACCGAGCGACGCGATTTTCGCGCCGTCGACGTATACACCCGGTGCATCGGCCTTGGCGGCTGCCTTGACGCCGTAGTCGGCGAGCAAGGCGATAAGGGTATTCTCGATCCGTGTTACCAGATCGCGAACACCGAAACCAAGGCGCCTGACGTCCAGCATCAGGTAAGCCACCAGTTGGCCCGGGCCATGATAAGTCACTTGGCCGCCACGATCGACCTGTACGACAGGAATATTGCCCGGCAGCAGCAAATGTTCGGCCTTGCCGGACTGTCCCTGGGTGAAAACCGGGGGGTGCTGGACCAGCCAGACCTCATCGGCAGCCTCGCGGCCACGCCCATCGGTAAAGCGTTGCATGGCGTGCCAGGCAGTTTCGTAATCGATCAGGCCCAGATCACGAAAACCCAGCGCAGCCGTCATCAGAGCACCATGTGCACGAAACCCGTAGCGCGAAGGGCACTATTGATATCGCGCAATTGATCTTCGCCTGTAGCGACGATGTGCAACTGGACGGTGGTGTATTTGCCGTTGCTGCTCTGACGCTCGGCGAGCGTCTTGAGGTCGACCTGTGCGTACTTGTGCAGGACTTCCATGACAGCAGCAGTAAAGCCCACGCTGGTATCACCGATCACCTTGATCGGATAGTCATCGCAGGGGAATTCGATTTTGTGCGACTTGATGTCGGTATCAGTCATGGCAGTAAAGGTCTCACAAGCCGTGACGACGGACACGCAGCCCGCTCAGATCATGAGCAGGCCGCGAGAAGGTCGGCAGTAGTTACTGGAGGGTCAGTTGAACAAGCCGTAGAAGAACAGGCGGATGCTATCCCACACGCGGCGGAAAATGCCACCTTCCTCAACTGCATCAAGCGCAATCAGGTTAGCGGTGTGAACCACCTGATCGTCTTTCTTGACCTCGACCTTACCGATCACGTCGCCCTTGGCGATTGGCGCAACCAGTTGCGGGTTCATGGTCATGCTGGCGGACAGCTTCTTCATGTCACCTTTTGGCATGGTCATGCTCAGATCTTCAGCCAGACCGGCCTTGACCTGACGCTCAGTGCCTTTCCAGACGGTTGCCTGAGCCAGCTCGGTGCCCTTCTGATAGAAGTTCTGGGTTTCGAAGAAACGGAAGCCATAGGTCAGCAGCTTCTGGGTTTCAGCCGCGCGGGCCTGCTCGCTGTTGGTGCCGAACACTACTGCGATCAGACGCATGCCGTCACGTACAGCCGAAGACACCATGCAGTAGCCGGCCTCGTCGGTGTGGCCGGTCTTCAGACCGTCAACGGTCTTGTCGCGCCACAGCAGCAGGTTGCGGTTAGGCTGCTTGATGCCGTTCCAGAAGAACTCTTTCTGCGAGTAGATCGCATAGTGAGCCGGGTCTTCGTGAATGATTGCACGCGCCAGGATCGCCATGTCGTGAGCCGACGAGTAGTGCTCGGGGTTCGGCAGACCGGTCGGGTTCATGAAGTGGCTGTTGGTCATGCCCAGGTCGCCAGCGGTTTTGTTCATCATGTCGGCAAATGCATCTTCGCTGCCGGCAATGTGCTCGGAGATCGCAACACTGGCGTCGTTACCCGATTGGATAATGATGCCGTGCAGCAGGTCGCTGACCGTCACCTGGCTGCCCACCTTGATGAACATCCGCGAACCGCCTGTGCGCCAGGCGTTTTCACTGATGGTCACCGGATCGTTCTCGCCGATCTGGCCGCGACGAATTTCCAGGGTCGCGATGTAGGCAGTCATCAGCTTGGTCAGACTGGCAGGTGCCAGACGCTGGTCACCGTTGTTCTCGACCAGAACGTTGCCGCTGGTGGCATCCATCAGTACGTAGGACTTGGCTGCCAGTTGCGGCGCAGCAGGCGTCATCTGCTCTGCCGCCCAGACGGTCGGGGTGATAATCAGTGGAACAAGCAGGCACAAACGTTTTGCAAAGGTGGTGATGTTCATCCGTCTCTCGAGAATCCTAATGGGCAAACATGCCCTTGCGGGCAAAACTGAACAGACCGGCGAGGCGAAGACGCCTCGGTACGGCTCGTGGCGCCAGACTGTAACCCTGGCTGACAAAGTCGCCTGTTCGACACACGACCTTGTGGGCAGTTACCTGCAACGCTGGCCCTGATGGCAAAGCTGCGCTGCCTGCGACTGCATATCGTCCTCCATTGTTGCTGGAAAACGATTGTCGAAAAACTTATTGATCCGATGTCACTACGCTTGGCTGACCCAGATTGGCCGACCTGACGCTGTTTTGCAGTTGCTGGGCTTCACCCGGCGTGTCGATCGGTCCCATCCGGACCCGATAGAGCGTTTGCTGATTGCGAGCTATCGAGCTGACGAACACCGGCGCTCGAACCATCCCGCTCAGTTTCGACCTCAGGAGCTCCGCAGCGTCCGGGTTGGCGAAGGCTCCCACCTGGAGAAACAGCCCAGCGGCTTGTCCTGAAGCGTTTTTTTTTGCGTCAACCTGCAACGGCACGACAGGTGCGGCATGTTGCTGCGGTGGCGGCGTGTATTGCTCGACGGTTCCGGTCGATGTCGACAGCGCGGGCGGCGTGGCCTGGGCCATCACTTGCGGCTGATTGAGCATAAGCGGTGCAGGACGGCCACGTTGCGCCCACCATTCCTGCGGGTCGATACCTTCGACCTTGACCCGGGCGGTGCCGGTTTCGGCATAGCCCAGCTTTTTGGCGGCGGCGTAGGACAAGTCGATAATGCGGTCAGAATAGAACGGCCCGCGGTCGTTGACGCGCAGAATCACCGTACGGTTGTTGTCCAGGTTGGTCACTTTGACATAGCTGGGCAGCGGCAGGGTCTTGTGCGCGGCGCTCATGCCATACAGGTCATACACCTCGCCGTTGGCGGTGTTCTGGCCATGAAACTTGGTGCCATACCAGGAAGCGGTGCCCGAAGCGACGTAACGCTTTGAATCGCTCATCGGGAAATAGGTCTTGCCCAGCACCGTATACGGGTTCGCCTTGTAGGCACCGGTATGCAGGGTCGGCGTTGCATCGGGGATGCGCGAGACATCCACGTCCCACCACGGCGCGCCGTCCTTGTGGGCACGGTTGATGTCCAGCCCCGGCATCGAGCGCACAGCGGCACCGCCTTTTGGCGACTGCGACGAGGTTGTGCGTGACGGCGACGAGCAACTGGCAACCAGCACTGCCAGGCCGGTCAGCGCCAGAAGCTTGAATGTTTGCAGAATCGGCAATGCCCGCATTACTTGACGCCTCGAGCTTGAACCAACGATTCAGACAGCTGATACACGGCCATGGCGTACATCACACTGCGGTTATAACGGGTGATAGCATAAAAATTGTTCAAACCCAGCCAGTATTCAGGACCATTGTCGCCTTCAAGACGGAACGCCGTTACCGGCATATCGTCGCGCAGCGCATCATGACTCGCCCAGCCCAGCTGTCGCAACTCCCCGACCGACATTACCGGATCAAGCGCAGGGCTCAACCCTTCGTCAACCCGGTCGCCACGTGCGGTCGCGCGGCTGACTACCGGCTGACCGGCTACCCAGCCATGACGCTTGAAATAACTGGCAACGCTGCCGATGGCATCGTCCGGGTCGGTCCAGATGTTGATATGGCCGTCGCCGTCGAAATCCACTGCATAGGCGCGGAAACTGCTCGGCATGAACTGCGGCAGGCCCATTGCTCCGGCGTACGAGCCTTTGAGAGTCAAGGGGTCAACCTGTTGTTCGCGAGCCAGCAGCAGAAACTCACGCAATTCCTTGCGGAAGAACTGTGCGCGTGGAGGGTAATCGAAACCGAGCGTCGACAATGCATCGATCACCCGGTAATTGCCGGTATTGCGGCCGAAAAAGGTTTCCACGCCAATGATCGAAACGATGATCTGCGCCGGTACGCCATATTCCTGCTCGGCGCGGGCCAATGCGGCCTCGTGCTGACGCCAGAAATCGACGCCGCGGGCGATGCGCGTATCGGTGATGAACATCGGCCGATACTCTTTCCACTGCTTGACGCGTTCGGCCGGGCGGGAAATGGCATCGAGAATCGCCTGCTTGCGCTCGACCTCACGAAACAGGCTCATCAACTGCTCACCGGCAAAACCGTGATCGCGGGTCAGCTCACCGACGAATTCCGCTACCTGGGGCGAACCCTCATAGTCGCCGGCCAGCGCCTCTTGCACCGATCCAAGGATGCCTACCAGACCGACCACCGGAGCATATCGAGCCCAGTTACGCATTGCTTGCATTGAATAGTTCACCTTAATCAAACTTGAGCAATCCATTTACGGTGTGTATGGATCGACATCAAAACCCCAAACGCTGACAGTAGGGTCACCAGCGAAGTTCCGCCGTAGCTAATGAAGGGCAATGGCACCCCCACCACTGGCAGCAGGCCACTGACCATACCGATGTTGACGAAAACGTAAACAAAAAACGTCATGGTCAACGCTCCGGCCAGCAGCTTGCCGAATAATGTCTGCGCCTGTGCCGTGATCACAAGCCCACGTCCGATCAGCAGCATATAGATGATCAGCAGCGCACAGATGCCCACCAGACCGAACTCTTCACCCAGTACCGCGATGATGAAGTCGGTGTGGCTTTCCGGCAAAAAGTCCAGGTGCGACTGAGTGCCCAGCAGCCAGCCTTTGCCGAATACACCGCCCGAACCGATGGCAGCCTTTGATTGAATGATGTTCCAGCCGGTCCCCAGCGGATCGCTTTCCGGGTCCAGAAACGTCAGTACGCGCTGCTTCTGGTAGTCGTGCATGAAGAAGAACCACATGGCCACTGCAGCAGGCACAGCGGCCGCCAGCACACTGATAATCCAGCGCCAGCGCAGGCCGGCCATGAACAGCACGAAGGCCCCGGACGCCAGAATCAGCAGCGAGGTGCCCAGATCAGGCTGGCGCACGATCAGAATGAACGGCACACCAATCAAGGCGAGACTGACCGCCACATGTTTGAGATGCGGTGGCAGCGTGCGTTTGGACAGATACCAGGCGATGGTTGCCGGCATGATGATCTTGAGAAACTCCGAAGGCTGGAAGCGGATCACACCGGGGATATTGATCCAGCGTGTCGCGCCCATGGCGTTGTGGCCCATGACATCCACGACTACCAGCAGCAGGACGCCGAGCACATACAGCACAGGCACCCAGCGCGCCATGAAACGCGGCTCCAGCTGGGCAATCACCACCATTGCCACCAGACCGATACCAAACGAACTGGCCTGCTTGATGAGCAGGTCCCAGTTCTTGCCGCTGGCCGAATACAGGACGAACAGGCTGCCAGCCGCCAGGGTCAGCAACAGGATCAACAACGGGCCATCGATATGAATGCGCTGCAAAAAAGTGGCACGGCGACGCATCACGTCTTCGCTGGACAGGATGCGGTCGAAATTACTCTTCACGGGCCGCAGCCTCCAGATTCAGGGAACCGGCATACTCAGGCTTGAGATGGCCGTTTTCGTCGAGCAGCCAGGCGTCCATCACCTGCCGCACAACGGGTGCAGCAACGCCGGAACCGGACTCGCCGTTCTCGACCATCACTGCAACAACGATTTTTGGATTGTCGGCCGGTGCAAAACCGACAAACAGGGCATGGTCACGATGACGCTCCTGAACCTTGGTACGGTCGTATTTCTCGCCCTGCTTGATGGCGACTACCTGAGCCGTACCGCTTTTACCGGCGATCCGGTATTGCGCACCGATGGCAGCCTTGCGCGCCGTACCACGCGCGCCATGCATCACTTCCTGCATGCCGTGGTTGACTCGCCCCCAGTTGGCCGGGTCGCGCAGCACGATATTCGGCATCGGGTTTTCATCCACAGGTGCCTTGCCTTCGATGGTTCTGGCCAGATGCGGACGGTTCCACACACCTTTGTTGGCCACCAGTGCGGTCGCCTGGGCCAGTTGCAACGGCGTTGCCTGCATGTAGCCCTGCCCAATGCCGAGAATCAGGGTTTCGCCAGGGAACCAGGCCTGGCGACGGGTCGCACGCTTCCATTCACGGGACGGCATCAGACCGGGGGACTCCTCGAACATATCCAGCGACACTTTCTGCCCGATGCCGAACTTGTTCATGTAGGTGGAAAGCCGATCGATGCCCAGTTTGTGCGCCAGATCGTAGAAGTACGTGTCATTGGAACGCATGATCGCGGTATCCAGATCCACCCAGCCATCACCGGTGCGGTTCCAGTTACGGTACTTGTGATCGTAATTGGGCAGTTGGTAATAGCCGGGGTCGAACACTCTTGAGCCGGGCGTTACTGCACCGGCGTCCAGCCCGGCAATCGCCACGGCAGGCTTGATGGTCGAACCGGGCGGGTAAAGGCCGCGCAGAATGCGGTTGAACAGCGGCCGGTCGATTGAATCGCGTAGCTCGGCGTAGGCCTTGAAGCTGATACCGGTGACAAACAGATTCGGATCGAAGCTCGGCGCACTGACCATCGCCAGCACTTCTCCGGTGGCAGGGTCCAGCGCGACTACCGCGCCACGACGCCCACCCAATGCGGCCTCGGCAGCTTCCTGAAGGTTGATGTCCAGGCTAAGAACGATGTCCTTTCCAGGGATCGGGTCGGTGCGCTTGAGCACGCGCAGCACGCGGCCACGGGCGTTGGTCTCGACCTCTTCGTAGCCGACCTGACCATGCAGATCGGGTTCGTAAAATCGCTCGATACCGGTCTTGCCGATATGGTGCGTGCCGCTGTAATTGATCGGATCGAGGCTCTTGAGCTCTTTTTCGTTGATCCGCCCCATGTAACCGACCGAGTGAGCAAAATGCGGCCCTTGCGGGTAATGCCTGACCAGTTGCGCAACCACTTCGACACCTGGCAGGCGGAACTGGTTGACCGCAATCAGAGCGATCTGCTCTTCGCTCAGCTCGAACAGGATAGGCACCGGCTCGAACGGTCGACGCCCCTGCTTCATACGCTTTTCGAAGATGATGCGATCATCCGGGGTGAGCTGCAGGATCTCGACAATGGTGTCGAGCACACTGGACCACTCGCCGGCACGCTCACGGGTCATGCTGAGACTGAAACTGGGCCGGTTGTCCGCAACCACCACGCCATTACGATCGTAGATCAGCCCACGGCTGGGCGGAATCGGCTGAACGTGAACGCGGTTGTTTTCCGAAAGCGTGGAGTGATACTCGTACTGGATGACCTGCAGGTAATACAACCGGGCAATCAGCACGCACACCAGCAACACCACCGCCACGGCACCGAACACGACCCTGCCGCGCACCAGGCGTGCGTCCTTTTCGTGGTCTTTGAGGCGGATCGGTTGAGACATTTAGGCCGTATTCACAGTAAAGACGATGCTACTTGTGATAAGGGTGCCCGGACAGGACTGTCCAGGCGCGATACATCTGTTCGCCGATCAGAATGCGCACCAGTGGATGCGGCAGGGTCAGCGGCGACAGGGACCAGCGTTGTTCACTGCGGGCACAGACTTCAGGCGCCAGCCCCTCGGGGCCGCCGACCATCAGGTTGACCGTACGCGCATCGAGGCGCCAGCGATCGAGTTCGACCGCCAGCTGTTCGGTGCTCCACGGTTTGCCATGCACTTCAAGCGTGACAATCCGCTCGCCCGGCTGCACTTTCGCCAGCATCGCCTCGCCTTCCTGACGGATGAAGCGCGCAACATCGGCGTTCTTGCCCCGGGTATTGAGCGGGATTTCCACCAGTTCAAGCGCAAGCTCGGAGGGCATCCGCTTGGCGTACTCATGCCAACCTTCCTCCACCCACTTGGGCATGCGCGAACCCACAGCAATCAGACGCAAACGCACATCAAGGCCTTATTCGTTGCCTGGAGTGTGGTGCGCAGCGCTGGCGGCACGGCTTTGTTCAGCGCCCTGCCACAAGCGTTCCAGGTCGTAGAACTGGCGTGCCGCAGCGGTCATTACGTGAACGATCACATCGCCCAGGTCCAGCAGAACCCAGTCGCTGTCGCCCTTGCCTTCTTCGCTCAGGGACTTCAGGCCGGCTGCCTTGACCTTGTCACGGACGTTATCGACCAGTGCATTCAACTGACGGTTGGACGTACCGGTGCAGATCAGCATGTAGTCAGCGATGCTGGTCTTGTCACGCACATCGATGGTCAGGATGTCTGCACCCTTGACTTCTTCAAGGGCTGCAATCGCAACATTGATGACTTCTTCACTGCTCATTTTTTGCTTTGTCATATAAAACTCATTCAGCTCGTATGTGTGGGACCGTTCAAACGCTTATCGATCAAAGCAGTTTCAGGACGACCCATCAGTGTTCGGCGCGCGGTAAAGTCCGCGTGCATCGATATAGGCCAGTACCGCGTCTGGCACCAGAAAACGTACCGACTTACCGCTGGCCAGCAGTTGACGGATCTGGGTGGCAGACACCGATAAAGGCGTCTGCCAGACGAATGTAATGTGTCCACCCGGCCCTTTCAGGGCCTTGGGGTCGCTGACCGCGCGTGCCGCCAGCAGATTGCGCATGGCATCCGGCGACTCGCTGTCCGCGTCCGGGCGTTGCAGCACCACGATATGGCAGTGCTCCAGCAGTTCTTCCCACCTGTGCCAGGTCGGCAGCCCGCAAAAGGCATCCCAACCCAGCAACAGGAACAACTGGTCCTGAGGCGCCAGTTCGGCGCGCATCGATTCCAGTGTGTCGAGGGTATACGACGGTTTGTCCCGCTTCAGTTCACGGTCATCCACCGTCAAGGGCGACACACCCGCAACCGCGCTCTGAACCATCGCCAGACGGTCCTCGGCGGTGACACTCGGCATGTCACGATGCGGAGGCCTGGCGCTGGGCGTCAGGCGCAACTCATCAAGTTCCAGCAGTTCGGCCACTTCAAGCGCACCGCGCAAGTGACCGATATGAACCGGGTCAAACGTACCCCCAAGCATACCGATACGTCTGGGCAGCGCTGTCGTGGGGTTGTTCAAGTCAGGCTTGTCCGCGCAATTGACCATCACCGATCACGATGTACTTCTCGCAGGTCAACCCTTCAAGCCCGACTGGACCACGGGCGTGCAGCTTATCAGTAGAAATGCCGATCTCGGCACCCAATCCGTATTCGAACCCGTCCGCAAAGCTGGTCGGTGCATTGACCATGACCGAACTGGAATCGACCTCGGCCATGAACCGGCGAATCTGACTTTGATGGTCGGAAACGATGGCATCGCTGTGATGCGAACCATAATGGTTGATGTGCTCGATGGCTTCGTCCAGCCCTGAAACGACGCGAATCGACAGGATTGCAGCCAGGTATTCGGTGTGCCAGTCGTCTTCGGTGGCCGGAGTTACGTCGATCAGGTCACGGGTGCGCTCGCAACCGCGCAACTCGACGCCCTTCTCGCGAAACTGCGCGGCCATGGCGGGCAGGAAATCGGCGGCGATGGTTTGATCGACCAGCAGGGTTTCCATCGCGCCGCAGATACCGTAGCGGTACGTCTTGGCATTGAAGGCAATCTTCTGCGCCTTGGCCAGATCGGCGTGGGCACTCACATACACATGGCAGATGCCGTCCAGATGCTTGATGACCGGCACGCGCGCATCGCGGCTGACCCGCTCGATCAGGCCCTTGCCCCCACGCGGAACGATGACGTCAACGTACTCGGGCATGGTGATCAATGCGCCAACCGCTGCACGGTCGGTGGTTTCAACCACCTGCACCACAGCAGCAGGCAGCCCGGCCTCGGCCAGACCACGCTCGATGCAGGCGGCAATGGCACGATTGGAATGAATGGCTTCGGAACCGCCGCGCAAAATGGTCGCATTGCCGGACTTCAGGCACAGACTGGCCGCATCGATGGTCACATTCGGACGCGACTCGTAGATGATTCCCACAACACCCAGCGGCACACGCATCTTGCCGACCTGAATACCCGACGGCCGATAGCTCATGTCGCGGATCGCACCGACCGGGTCTGCCAGACCTGCTACCTGACGCAACCCGACGATCATGCTGTCGATACGCGCGGGGGTCAGGGCCAGTCGTTCCAGCATTGCCGGCTCAAGGCCATTGGCCTGACCATTGGCCAGGTCCAGCGCATTGGCGGCAGACAGCTCGGCGCGCGCTTCATCCAGAGCAGCGGCAGTGGCTTGCAGGGCGCGGTTCTTCTGCGCAGTGCTGGCACGACCGATCACTCGCGATGCTTCGCGGGCGGCGCGACCCAGGCGGGTCATGTAGTCAAGAACGGACTCAGTCATGGTCTCAGAGGTCTTGGCAAAGAGGAAAGCGGCTGATTATAGCTGTCGTGCCGCACGAACGACAGCGCAGACAGGCGGATGGTCGATATCAGTGCGCAGATTTATTGCGCAGACCGATGCCTATCCCCCTCAGCCCTCATCGTTACATACAAAGTCCGCTTTTGATTCTGGCCAAAAGCCGTAGGAGCAGACTTGTCCGCGAAGGGGCCGTGACATCCGCAGGAGGTGTATCGCCCGAAATAAAGCTTTCGCGAACAAGTTCGCTCCCACGCCCTGCGGGCAGAAGCCTGAACGCCACCATTTATCACGCTCAGCCCTCATCGTTATACGCAAGTCCGCTTTTGATTCTGGCCGAAAGCCGTAGGAGCGGACTTGTCCGCGAAGGGGCCGTGACATCCGCAGGAGGTGTATCGCCCGAAATAAAGCTTTCGCGAACAAGTTCGCTCCCACGCCCTGCGGGCAGAAGCCTGAACGCCACCATTTATCACGCTCAGCCCTCATCGTTATACACAAGTCCGCTTTTGATTCTGGCCGAAAGCCGTAGGAGCGGACTTGTCCGCGAAGGGGCCGTGACATCCGCAGGAGGTGTATTGCCCGAAATAAAGCTTTCGCGAACAAGTTCGCTCCCACGCCCTGCGGGCAGAAGCCTGAACACCCCATTTTCCGGGCTCTTCAGGACTTGTGTATAACGATGAGCGCTCAGCCTGCGCGCCCTCTCGACCAGCGTCGCAGGGAAACGCACGCACAAAACGCTCTTATGGGTTAACCGGTTTGTCATGCCTCAGTCACTTTCAGAAACAACAAAGCCGCTAATCCAGACACATTCAGCTGCAATTAAAGTTGCGCTTGTTATTATCGGGCACCTTCTCAACGTACCTGCCTGACTATGCCTGCTGCTCTTCCGGATCATTTCTTCCATCGCGATGCCCAGTTGCTGGCCCGCGATCTGCTGGGCAAGGTCATTCGGCATAAAGTGGGCGAGCTGTGGCTGGCCGCCCGCATCATCGAAACAGAAGCGTACTACTGCGCTGAAAAAGGCAGCCATGCTTCGCTGGGCTATACCGAAAAGCGCAAAGCGCTGTTCCTCGACGGCGGGCACATCTATATGTACTACGCGCGCGGCGGTGACTCGCTGAATTTCAGCGCCGAGGGGCCGGGCAATGCAGTGCTGATCAAATCGGCATTTCCCTGGACCGACGCAACCAGCGACGAAAACGCCCTGGCGCAGATGCAGTTGAACAACCCCGACGCCAGCGGCGCAATCCGCCCGCCGCAACGGCTCTGCGCTGGCCAGACGCTACTGTGCAAGGCACTTGGCCTGAAAGTACCGGAGTGGGACGCCAGACGCTTCGACCCACAGAGGTTGCTGGTCGAAGACATCGGCCAGGCACCCGAGCGCATTATCCAGACCACCCGTCTGGGCATTCCTGCCGGGCGCGATGAGCACTTGATGTATCGCTTCGTGGATGCCGGTTACGCCCGTTTCTGCACACGGAACCCTCTCAGACGCGGTCAGGTCGAAGGCCGCGACTACTTATTTCTCGATCAAGGAAACTGACCGATGGGCGATCTGCTCAATGGCATGACCGGCTGGCTGACAGCGAATCCTTCCTGGGTGGCTGTCGCTATCTTTTTGGTGGCCTTCACTGAATGCGTCGCGATCGTCGGGATCGTCGTGCCGGGCACGGTCATCATGTTTGCCATCGCCGCCTTGGCGGGCAGCGGCATACTGCCGTTGAGCGAAGTACTGTTACTGGGTTTTCTCGGCGGGCTGTTGGGGGACGCAGTGTCGTACTTCATAGGCCGGCGCTTTCATCAGAATATCCGTCAGTTGCCCGGCTTGCGCACGCACCCGGAGTGGATGGAAGGTGCGGAAAAATACTTCCACCGTTACGGCATCGCCAGTTTGCTGGTCGGGCGCTTCATCGGACCGCTACGCCCGATGCTGCCAATGATTGCCGGCATGTGCGACATGCCGCTCCCGCGCTTTGCGGCCGTCAGTGTACTGGCCGCGGCAGGCTGGTCGATTGCCTACCTGATGCCGGGCTGGGCGGCGGGCGCGGCCATTCGCCTGCCGCTGCCGGAAGGCTTCTGGCCTGAGGCGGCAGTGGTCGGTGCCGGTCTGGCGATTCTGTTCGGGCTGAGTATTCAGAGCAGCATTCGCCAGAAGCGCTATGCAACCAAACTTATCTCCGTGCTCAGCCTGACGCTGGTCGCGGCGCTGTTCATCGGCTGGCCTTATCTGGCGGACTTCGACAACGGCCTGATGACGCTTATCCAGGAGCATCGCAGCGAGGCCGCACAGAACATCGTGATCTTCGTCACTAGCATCGGCGACTTCAAGGCCCAGTTGCTGGCGGCCTCCCTGCTGATCATCGTGCTGGCCGTTGCCAGACAATGGCGTCACGCAGCTTTTGCCCTGACCGCAACACTGGGTACCGCAATAGCCAATGGCACCCTGAAAACGTTCTTCGCCCGCACTCGCCCGGACGTTCTGGTAGAGCCGCTGACCACTTACAGTATGCCCAGTGGCCACAGTTCTGCGGCCTTTGCGCTGTTCATGACGCTGGCGGTGCTGGCCGGACGCGGCCAGCCCGTGCGCCTGCGCCTGAGCTGGATGCTGGTCGGTGGCATTCCGGCACTGGCCATCGCGCTTTCCAGGGTTTACCTGGGCGTTCACTGGCCAACCGACATCCTCGCTGGAATGCTCCTGGCGTTCTGTGTCTGCGCCGCCAGCCTGGCGTTCATTCAGCGCAACGCCCCCTTGCCCGCCATGTCGGTCCGGGTATGGTGGCTCATCGTCCCGGCAATGACCGCGCTGCTCGGCATTTTTGCGGTGCGCGCCCTCTCGCACGCAGTACTGCGTTACCAGTACTGATCGGCATACCTGATCGCGCCCGTACAAATCGGGTGCGACACTTCTCAAATCTGGCACCTTGCCAGTGCTCTTTCGAGGCGTTGACTACACTCCCCTGAAGCAGGTGAGTGAGCAACGGCGTGGCCGAAGGAGTGCTGATGTCCCCACTGGATGGTTATACGGCAATGCCCGCCCGGCAACGCGGCACCATAGGCATGATGGCCGCGCTCACATTGGGATTGGCGCTGCTGTGCACACTGATAGTGGTCGACAGCGGCAGGCTGTATCTGGAGAAACGCTCGTTGCAGCGGGTTGCGGACATCGCCGCCCTGGAAGCTGCGGGGCGCAGGGGAACGTGCAGCGGGGCGGCCACCGCCCCCGGTTTCGCCACACAAAGTGCCACGCGTAACGGCTTTACCCCGAATAGCGGAGGTCGAACGCTAACCACCCTCTGCGGCAACCTTACAGTGGGCCTGCAGAGCCAGCGCGTATTTGTCGCGGACTCCACCCAGGCACTGGCCATTCAAGTGGTCGCGGCGCATCCGGTGCCACGAAGTATTGCTGCCGGTATTGTTGCCCTGTTCGAAAAAACTCCCTCCCCTGCGAACATCACGATCAGCGCCACAGCCGTGGCTGCCAGTGCCGCGCCACTGGCGGCACTCACCATTCGCAGTGCGGCGGTAACAATGGACAGCACTCGGGCGGCCATTCTGAACCCGCTCATCGGCAGCCTGCTCGGTGGCACACTCAACCTGAGCGTAGCGAACTGGCAGGGCCTCGCCAGCACCGACCTCAGCCTGTTGAGCTATCTGAACCGACTCAAGACCGACCTTAACCTGACTGCGGTCGGTTACAGCGAGGTGCTCAACACATCGGTTTCTGTCAGCCAGTTGATCCAGAGTGCTATCAATGTGCTCGACCCCGGCGCGACCTTGAACGGCACGGCCACCATCGCGGGCCTGCAGGCATTGAAGCTGGCGGCTGGCGCAACCACTGTGTTGCTCGGCGACGTGCTGTCGATACAAGGCAGTTCGGACCTCGCTGCATTGAACACCAATCTGCGCCTTCTGGACCTGGTTCAGGGCCTTGCGCAACTGGCCAACGACAAGACCGGCATATCGACAGCTGCGCAGATAAATGTAGGCACCCTGGCACAGGTCACCACACGATTTCAGGTCGTTGAGCCGCCTCAGTTATCGGCCATCGGCGACCCGAGCAAGATCGACCCGCTCAATCCCAAAACCGGTGCCAACCGGATCTACGTGCGCACCGCGCAGATGCGCGCGCTGGTGTCAGTCAATCTGCCGGTGCTGGGCACCATCACGTCATTGACCAACACTGCGGGCTCGGTGGTCGGCAGCCTGACACCGATCCTCAATAGCGCGTTGAGCCTGAACATCGCGGGCCTGGTGACATCAGCCACCTGCGCCGTAGGACTAAACAGTTGCATGGTCACCGATTTCAAGTTTCTGACCTCGGACTCTTCTGCCAGCGCCGGCCCCAGGATAGATCTGAGCCTGTCACTGGCCAGCGCCGACACCTATGTCACCGGCTACACCTGTACCAGCAATACCAGCAAAACCTTGAGTGTCAAAACAGATGCAGGATTGCTCAGCGCCAAGGTTGGCTGGATTGACAGCACGGCAGCGTTTCCTGCCAGCACTGACCCCTCGGCAATCACCGCACTGCCTCTACCGGTGCTGGATATAGGCACCAAGACCTGCCAGAAGATAGCGGGACTGTTGGGCAACTGCACCGCCCGTACCCCCTTCGGCGGTGGCGGCATAGGTCTCACGTTCGACACGGTAAGCCAGTCGCCGCTGGGCAGCTCACCGGTCGTCAGTACAACCTTCAGCTCGCCCAATCTGCCGGAAATCAACAGCGCGCCTTATTTCCTGACGAGCGTTGCGCACACCAAACCCAGTACGTTGCTGAACGGCACGGTTTCCAGCGTAAAGGTGAATGTCTATAAACCTGCGACCAGCAATGTGCTAGGCAACGTCATTACTGGAGCAGCTGCAACGCTGAACAGCCTGACCGTTGCGCTGGACGCTATTGTGGAGAACACGCTGACCGGCTTGCTGACATCAGTCGTCGACCCGCTGTTCGAGTCACTTGGCCTGAGTCTGGGTGCCACCGATGTGGGTGCCAATTTAAGCTGCAACATCGGTCAGGCGACGCTGATTATCTAACCGGCGTTGAATATCGGCAGCTCGATCTGGAAACGAGCGCCCTCCCCGACGTTGCCGACGCTGAGCTGGCCGCCCATCTGGTCGACGATGCCGTAGCTGACAGACAAGCCCAGTCCGGTGCCGACACCGACAGGCTTGGTGGTGAAGAAAGGCTCGAAAATGCGCTCCAGCAAACGCGGATCAATCCCCCCGCCGTTGTCCTGAACCGCCAGCCGGATGATATTTTCGTCCCGCTCGGCCTCGACGCTGATCCACGGTTCGAAATCCCGGTCTTTTTCCCGACGTGACAACAACGCATCACGGGCGTTGACCATCAGGTTGATCAGCACCTGCTCAAGCTGATCGACATGCCCGCGAACCTGCACGTCTTCGATCATGGTGCCGACCCGCAACTGCACACCCTTGCCTTTCATGCCTTCGGCCAGCATCGAGAGGGTGCCTTCCACCGCCTGCGCCGGATCGAACAGCCGCTCCTCCACTTCGGAGCGCCGCCCGAATACCCTCATGTGGTCCACCACGCGGGCAGCGCGCTGTACCTGCGCGTCGATACGGTTGAGCTTTTCGGTGAGGTATTCGATGTCCACGTCCCCGCGCCCCAGGCGCTTGAGGACATTGACCACCGCCATGCGCATGACATTGAGGGGCTGATTGATCTCGTGGGCGAGGCCTGTGGACATTTCGCCAAGCGTGGCCATTTTCGCGCTCTGGTTCAATTGCATCCTGGAGCGGCGCACATCCGTGTTATCACGGCCCACGGCCTGAACCTCGACCAGCGTGCCGTGCTCGTCGAATATTCCCCGGTCGGCCCAGACCCACCAAGCATACTCACGGCCGGGCAGCTCGATACAGATTTCTTCGGTGCTCACCGGCGCTTGCGGGGTGAGTTGACCAATGCGCCGAATGAACGCCTCGCGCTGCTCGTCCGAAAGCCAGTCCCCCAGATTGATCCCGGTCAGTTGTTCCGGCGTGCATTCCATGTAATTGGCCAGTGGACGGTTGCCGAAACTCAGTACCAGATCCGGAGAATAGCGGCAGATCATGGCCGGTGAGTCTTCGACCAGAATGCGGTATCGCTCTTCGCTCTGGCGCACGTGCTCGGCCGCCAGAGTGGCTTCGGTCACGTCCAGCCACAGGCCGACCGCCTCCACGGGCATGCCGAGGTCGTCACGCAACAATCGCGCTTCGTCCAGCAACCAATGGTAGTGGCCGTTCTTGTTGCGCAACCTGTAACGCCGACTGACAACGCCTCCGCGCAACAGCTGCCGGTTACGCTCGAACCAGATGTCGCGGTCTTCGGGGTGAATGTATTCCGCCAGCTGGCCGTCTACGCAGTCAGCCAGCGTCCAGCCCAGCAAGGGCGTGAGACTGTCACTGAAAAAGGTTGGCTCAAGGTTGCCGTGATCGTAGCGCTGCACGTAAATCACGGCCGGCGAGCTGGCAATGAGGTTATCCAGCCGGGCGTGAGCGGCCGCTGCTTCGGTTTCCTGATTCTTGATATCACTGACATCGAGCATGAAACCCAACACCCGCTGAACCTGACCACTGATCAGCGCCTGGCCCTGAATACGGTACCAGAGGGTTTCCTGGGCGGGGTCGCTCTGTGCGAGACGCACGCAAAGCATCAGCGGCGTGCCTTTGTCACGTAACTGCGCCAGACGACTGGAAAGCTCTTGTCGATCAGCCGGATGAATCAACGCCAGCCAGTCTTGACGCGACAGACTTTCGACCCGGTCACCCAGACGCAGACTGCGCGCCAGTTGCGGTGCCAGCAGGATTTCGTCACGAGCAGGCATCAGCTCCCACCAACCGGTGCCCAGTAGATCCTGAAGCACCGCCAGGCGCTCTACATGGTGACGATTGTGCTGCTCGGACAAGCGAAAAAGCACCGGCCCGGCCAGCGCCGAACACAGGTTGAGCCACTCGCGTTCACCAAGATCCGGAGCCTGCTGTTGCGGGTTATAGAAACCGAACATCAGCCATGCTTTAGCAACGTTGTCACGGCTGTGGGGGATCAGAAAACCGTCCGCGTTGCCGAAGGCACTCTGCAACGGCCCTTGGTCGACGCCGCCGCCAAACCTGAGTTGATGGGTGATATTGGCATCGAATCGATCCAGCGCATTGCCCAGTCGCTGCCCAACCTGCCATAACTCCGGCGCGGTGTGGGCGCTGTACTGGCAGTAGACACGCCAGCCAGCGCCGCTGACTTCCGGCAATACCAGCGCCAGACAGGGAACGCGCCATAGCTGTGCCAGTTCCTCGAGTTGCTCGGTCACCACGGCAGTCAGCCGGTCCACGTTGCACACGCGCACACGCTCGGCCATTTGCCCGGCAAAGCGCAGGCATTGCTGGCGGCTGCGGGCGGCACTGGCCTCCTCCATCAAGTCGCTGATATCCAGCAACTGCAACAGCCAGCCCTTGCCATGCGCCTGCACCCAGCCACGGGCGTGCAAGGTGTGCGCATCGGCACTCTTGAAGTCCAGGTCCAGCATGTGCCCCAGCCAGTCATGCGGCACGCCTTCAATGACCAGCGCGCTGTTTGGCAGCAACAGGTTCATCAACCGCTGCGCAGCTGACAGCGGAGCGGCAATGCCCAAACGCGCAAGCAACTGCGGGCTGATGCTCTGTATCCGTCCTTCGTCATCGAGCAGCACATAAAGGTCGACCCCGACCGGGCCCGGCTCGCTTGACACGGGCACAGCCTGGGATACCGGCGGCGCTTCACCACGGCCCAGCCAACGGCTCAGACGATTTTTTTCAAGGGGCAAGTTGCAGACTCGCTTGTGCAGTAAGGTTGGTCGGCAAGCGCGGGACCTCGCCGATGCCAGGGAGCGTCAATAACGGGAGTACCTGGGTCAATCGGGTCTTGGGGTACTGGATGGTCACCGTCAGAACACCGGCGGTGTAGGTCACGTTGGTATAACTGGCGTTGAAACCCAGCGCAGGCGGCATCCATGACAGCTGATTCATGACGACACTCTGCGCCTGGCTGACCAACAGAGTGTTATAGCCACTCACTGTCGGGCTAAGGGCGACACTTCGGCGCACGGCTTCACTGGCAGCCGCATTGAAAGACTGCATCATAAGCAACGGCAGGCTATAACTCACCACGCCATAGAACACGGCAAAGAAAACAACGAACACCGCAGCGAACTCAATAGCGGCGGCACCTTGCTGCCGATGAGGCAAGGCATGCTGCAGAACGGTTTTCATATCAACGTCTACCCTGACATTTACGGCTTCAACAGAGCATAGATTCTTTCCGGAAAACAGGATGTTTTTTGCTTGATGAAATTATTTCTTCTGCTTGTCTGGTTTGTAATTTGCGCCGAACAGGATGCGCGACGCAAGCACATTTCAAACGGGCTGACACTGGGCGCAGCAGCACTGGCGGCCGCCTGGCTGGCAGGCACCGGAACGACCTGGCTAGGCGCCCCGCCACTGGAAGCCGCGCTGGCACTGGCGCTGGCACTGGGCTTGACATTGCCTGGTTATGCGCTCGGCAAGCTGGGCGCCGGAGACGTCAAGCTGATGGCCGCACTCGCGCTCGCCTCCGACAGCGTCTATTTACTGTGCACATTTATCGGCGCAGGCATCGCCGTGCTGACCTGGGTGTTGCTCGCCAGGAAAGTGCAGCATCATATAAACCAACGAGTTGCGCGGCGTTACGCCTATATGTTCCCTGACGCGCCAGATAAATATCCTTTTTCACCTTTTTTATTGGCGGGCTTGCTGCTGACAGTAGCGTTGCTCCATTAGTCGACTCTCGGCCAATTGAAAGTTTAATGCTATGTACATAGTCGGAAAGTACGACTACGGTTAACACATCGCTGTGGCGTACTGTCATTGAACTACCCGAAACGGGTCATACAACGCTTAATCATGTTTTGCTGAATGGATAAAGGTTCCGGTCTGCCGGCCTTAACAGCATGGAGTTGCATGTGGATAACTACCCGGTCACAAAAGTTCTGGTGGTCGACGACCAGCCTCTTATTGTTGAAGAACTCTGTGAGTTTCTGGAGAGCAACGGCTATGCGTGCGTGCGCTGCCATTCAAGCCTTGAGGCCATCGAGCATTTCAGCAGCGACAGCGCTATTGGCATCGTACTCTGCGACCTGGAAATGCCAGGCATGAATGGGATCGAGATGGTCGAAGCCATGAAGATGGCTGGCGGCAAGACGCATCTGTTCGAGGCCATCATGCTGACCGGACAAGCCGAGAAAAAGGACGTCATCAAGGCTCTGCGAGCCGGCATCGCCGATTACTACCAGAAGCCGGTCAACCTTGAAGAGTTGCTTGAGGGTGTCCAGTTGCAGGTGGAAGCGCTGCACGAACGGCAGAAAAACCGTCAGCAATTGGGCCTGCTCAACGAGAAACTTCAGTTTCTGGCCGCATCCATAGACGACCTCTATCAAAATCTGGATAACGTTCAGAACAGGGCGCAGTCCGAGCGCAAAACCAGCTTCGAGAGTGATGCACAGATGCCCGTATCGCTGGCCAAATTGTCACCCCGCCAGCTTGACGTCGCGCGCCTGGTCAGCAAGGGGCTGACCAATTACCAGATTGCCTGCGAACTGGGCATTACCGAAAACACTGTCAAACTCTATGTGTCCCAAGTGCTGCGCTTGACCCACATGCATAACCGCACCCAACTGGCCTTGGCATTTTCACCCGGCAAATCGGCAGAGCGGCAAAAGCTGATCGAAAGCCAGGACTGAAACCGAATCAGGCCTCGATTTCCGTCAACACGACGTGATAGGGCACATCCACCAGGGCCGAATGCACCTGATTGCGGCCCGCGTGCTTGGCGCAGTACAACGCAGTATCCGCCTGTGACGCAAGGCTCAGACTGTCGTCATTAGCCCCCAGAGAAACGACCCCGGCGCTGAAAGTGCAAAACAGATCGGTCGGCTGCGCGGGGTAATGGATCTCCGCAAAGCGATGGCGGATCTCATCAAGCACTTTATGGGCACTTTGAATGTCGGTATCCGGCATGACGATGGCAAACTCCTCACCACCGTAACGACCGATGAAGTCGGTCTTGCGCAGGCGCTGCTTGAGAAACAGCGCCAGGCTTTTGATGACGCGATCTCCCATCGGGTGACCGTGGCTGTCGTTGACCTTCTTGAAGTGGTCGATATCGAGCATGGCAAAACACAGCGGCTTACCCTCGCGTCGCGAGCGAAAGCTGCAATCTTCCAGCAGTTGCAGGATGTGCGTGTGATTGTAGAGCCCGGTCAGGCTGTCACGAACCATGCGCGCCTTGAGGCTGCGGGCTCTGGCGGCGCGATTGCGAACCGTGGTGATCAGGTGGCGTGGCTTGATCGGCTTGGTGAGGAAGTCATCGCCACCCTCGCTCATGGCGTCAAGCTGCTTGTCCTGGTCATCCTCGGCCGACAGGTAAATGATCGGCACGCTGACATAGCGGTCATTATGGCGAATGACCTTGGCCAGCTCAGTGCCGGTGCAACCAGGCATGTACATGTCGAGAATGATCAGGTCCGGCTGAAACTCCGCCAGTTCGGACATTGCCTGAATCGGGTCGAGCAGAACCCGCGTAACAATTCCGGCTGCATTCAGAATGCGTTCGGTGTGCATTGCCTGAGCGCGGGAATCGTCGATGATCAGCACTTTATAGGGTTCGTATTGAGCGACGCAGGTCAGAACTTCGATTTTTTCCAGCAGACTCGACGCTTCCAGCGCGCCGGTCAAAAACTCTTCGCCACCGGCCCGCACTGCTGCGAGGCGGGTGGGCGTATCGGTTTCGTTAAGGCTGAAAAACAACAGTGGAAGCTTCTGCTCCAGGCCTTCCTGGGCCTGTGAAGCCAGCTTCAGACCCTGACCGGCCCCGCTGAAATCGACATCCATGACAATCGCCGCCGGGTGCCGTTGCGCCATTGCGCGCTGAAACTCGGCAACACTGTGCAACGACAGGGCTGCCAGACCGAAAAACTCCAGCTGCTTGGCCAGACGCTCGGCCCGCTCATGGTCCTGAAGCACCACATAGACCGGCTTGCGCAGCGGAGGCAGCGACGTTTGCTCAAGCTGGTCGCCATGCCGTAGCCCGGTGCGGGAGAGACGTTGCATCAGACGATTGAGGTCAGTGATGACGCTGCTGTTGAGGCGACCGCGATTGGCTTCGACAGCCTCAAGTGCCTGGTTGATGTCATGCGCCAGTGAAATGTGTTCAACCTGCTCGAAGCGCTCGGCAAAGCGCAGTAAACGCAACGTCGACTCCTTGAGCTCAGCCATGTCGCCAGCCGACCACTCGGCTTTCTGCAGACGTTGCCACGTCTCCAGAATCTGGCGTGCCTGGTGGATGACCCTTTGGGCAAAATGATGCTTCAGGCGATCTCGGCTAGGGTCTTCTGGCTCGGTCATATTGAGACTACTGTGATTTTACTGAGCGATACGGCTGATGGCGCTATGCTAGCACCTCCGTTACAACAGAACAGTGCCGTAAGTCACTTATTTGACAACATTTTGATGGCGCTTAGCCATTACTCAAAATCAATCGACTGATAGAGCCTGGCTATAGGCCTTGAGTTGCAAGCTGGAAGTTGAAAGCAATTCGCTTTTGGCTTGAAGCTCGAAGCTTGCAGCTGCCCCGATCGCACCTTAGGGTAAGGTTGCGGTCGAACCCCACGTGAAGCATTCAACTCAAGATCGAAAGGACCCTACCATGCTGGATTGGAAGAACCGCGCAGGCAGCGCGGGTGAGCGCACCGCTGACACTTCATCGGTCAAACGCCGCGGTTACCTGGGTAACCTGTTCTATAGCCGCGCTCTGGGCGCCTTGATCTTGATTTACCTGCTGGTTGCACTGGTAGTCGGCTGGTACTGGAGCAAAGAGCCTGCACTGTTCCCGGTACAACAGAACGCTCAAGCCGCCGCCGAGCGCGAAGGCAAGCCAATGGTTATCGGCTACACGACGGTTGAAACGCTCAAGACCGTGGCTGGCACCCTGCTCAACAAGCGCGGTGGATATCTGTCCAACGACCGCATGCCACCGGGCTTGTGGCTGGACAACATTCCAAGCTGGGAATACGGCGTACTGGTGCAGGTGCGTGACTTGAGTCGTGCGCTGCGCAAGGACTTTGCCCGTTCCCAGTCTCAATCTGCCGAAGATGGCGATCTGGCTCGCGCCGAGCCGCTGTTCAACTTCAACAATCGCAGCTGGATCCTGCCTTCCAGCGAGTCGCAATACGCCGAAGGTATCAACTCTCTGAGTCGCTACCAGGCACGTTTGTCCGACCCGAACCAGAAAGGCGCGCTGTTCTATGCCCGCGCCGACAACCTGAACAACTGGCTGGGTGATGTCGGCACCCGCCTGGGCTCGCTGTCGCAACGCCTTTCGGCCAGTGTCGGTCGGGTCAAACTCAACAGCACGCTGAAAACCGAGGCCGCTGTTTCGGTCAAGCCTGGCGAAGTACCGCAGGTAGACGAGGAAATCGTCGAGACCCCGTGGCTGGAAGTGGACAACGTTTTCTATGAAGCGCGCGGTCAGGCCTGGGCTCTGTCGCATCTGCTGCGCGCCATCGAGGTCGACTTCGCCGATGTACTGGCCAAGAAGAATGCGACCGTCAGCGTGCGTCAGATCATTCGTGAGCTGGAAGCGTCCCAGGAACCGCTGTGGAGCCCGATGATTCTGAATGGCAGCCCGTTCGGTGTGTTCGCCAACCACTCGCTGGTCATGGCCAACTACATCTCGCGTGCCAACGCCGCGGTCATCGACCTGCGCCAGTTGCTGAATCAAGGCTGATGTCTATTCCTGCCAACGAGGCCGCGCACCGTGCCGCCTCGGATGCCGAGCAGATCGCCTGGGTCGACGAGCAGGACCGACTGCTCGGCTCGCGGGTCCGCGCCGATTTGCGTGAGCGCGGACTGATCGGGCGCGGCACTTATATCCTGCTGTTCAACAGTGCCGGTGAGCTTTGCGTGCATCGGCGCACACTGAGCAAAGCGATTTATCCCGGTTATTGGGATGTCGCCGCAGGCGGAATGGTGCAGGCGGATGAAAGCTATGACGAGTCCGCTGCCCGGGAGCTGGAAGAAGAGCTGGGCGTCAGCGGCGTACCGTTGCTGGCCCACGAACGGTTTTTCTTCGATCAGCCGGGCAACCGGCTCTGGTGCGCCGTATTTTCAGCCGTGTGGGACGGGCCCTTGAGATTGCAGCCCGAAGAAGTGCTGGAAGCGCGCTTCATGCCCATCGCCGACGTTCTGCATCAGGCTGAAAAAATCCCTTACTGCCCGGACTCGCTCGCGGCGCTGAAACGCTACCTGCAGCAGATAGAGAATGCTCAGTAAGCCAGTGTTCAGAAATTGGCGTATCCAGCCCCTTAGCAACCGGTCTGTTTGCCGTTACACTGCGCGACCTTTTCAAACTGGACCGGCCCTGCCGTTTCAGTAGCGCTGCCCCTGCCAGAGTGGGGCTTCGCGGTCGATGGTTCGTGTGAGCCCGACCCATCTTCAGTCCTCAACAAGAGGATTTTTGCGTGGCTAAAAAAGCCGCTTCTCTCGCCGCCCTTGGTGGCCTGGTGTTTTCAACCGACGCAGGGCGTCACTGCCCGGATTGTCGTCAGCCCGTTGCCGACTGCACCTGCAAACAGACCGCCATCCCCGAAGGGGACGGTATTGCCCGCGTGCGCCGGGAAAGCAAAGGCCGCGGCGGCAAGACCGTGACTACCATCAGTGGTGTCCCGCTGGCAGAAGAGCCGCTCAAGGACCTCGCCAAGGCCCTCAAGCAGCGCTGTGGCACAGGCGGATCGCTCAAGGACGGCGTGATCGAGATTCAGGGCGATCACGTCGAACTGCTATTGGCAGAGCTGATCAAAAAAGGCTTCAAGGCTAAAAAGTCCGGCGGCTGAATCCGCGTAGCGGGCAGCGAATCAAATCGTCATTTCAACTCATTACACTGCGCCCAGCTGGCTATTGGCTGGCGCAACGACTTCTTTATAGGGGACTTCGATGTCCGTACGACGCACACGCAAAGACGATGGCAGCCAATGGACAGTTGCGGACAGCCGCAGCGTTTATGGTATTCGCCATTGGGGCGCGGGTTATTTTGCAATCAACGAAGCAGGTCGCGTTGAAGTCCGTCCCAATGGGCCGGACAGCTCGCCCATCGACCTTTACGAACAGGTCGACAACCTGCGCAAGAGCGGCCTGTCGCTGCCCTTGCTGGTGCGCTTCCCCGACATTCTGCAAGACCGTGTGCGTCAACTGACCGGTGCATTCGACAGCAACATCGCGCGCCTGGAATACCAGAGCCAATACACCGCGCTGTACCCGATCAAGGTCAACCAGCAGGAAGCGGTGGTGGAAAACATCATCGCCACGCAGAACGTCTCCATCGGTCTGGAAGCGGGTTCCAAACCGGAGCTGATGGCCGTGCTGGCATTGGCGCCCAAAGGCGGCACCATCGTCTGCAATGGTTACAAGGACCGTGAGTTCATCCGTCTGGCGCTGATGGGCCAGAAGCTGGGCCACAACGTATTCATCGTCATCGAGAAAGAATCCGAAGTCGAGCTGGTGATCGAAGAAGCCGCCGAGCTGAAAGTCGCCCCTCAGGTAGGCCTGCGCGTGCGTCTGTCCTCCCTGGCGTCGAGCAAATGGGCGGACACCGGCGGCGAGAAATCCAAGTTCGGTCTGTCGGCCGCACAATTGCTGTCGGTGGTCGAGCGCTTCCGCAAGGCCGGGCTCGATCAGGGCATCCGCCTGCTGCACTTCCACATGGGCTCGCAGATCGCCAACCTGGCTGATTACCAGCACGGCTTCAAAGAGGCTATCCGCTATTACGGTGAGCTGCGCAAACTCGGCCTGCCGGTGGATTACATCGATGTCGGCGGCGGTCTGGGCGTCGACTACGACGGCACCCACTCACGCAACGCCAGCTCGATCAACTACGACATGGACGACTACGCAGGCGTGGTGGTCGGCATGCTCAAGGAGTTCTGCGATGCGCAAAGCCTGCCGCACCCGCATATCTTCTCGGAAAGCGGCCGCTCGCTGACCGCCCACCACGCCATGCTGGTGGTCCAGGTGACCGACGTCGAGAAGCATAACGACGAAGTGCCGGAAATCTCCGA
The DNA here is from genome assembly GCF_032587815.1 of Pseudomonas syringae group sp. 26L6. Taxonomy (NCBI): domain Bacteria; kingdom Pseudomonadati; phylum Pseudomonadota; class Gammaproteobacteria; order Pseudomonadales; family Pseudomonadaceae; genus Pseudomonas; species Pseudomonas syringae group sp. 26L6. The sequence goes on along the minus strand of NZ_JAWHPJ010000011.1, from coordinate 163,677 downwards.
CAAGGAAAGCCTGCCGGAAACCGTGCAGTGGCTGGTGGACCTGCTGGGTCCGACCGACATAGAAATGGTCACCGAAACCTACTGGCGTGCCACGCACTACATGAGCGACATCGCTACCCAGTACGCCGATGGCAAAATCAGCCTGGCGGAGAAAGCACTCGGCGAACAATGCTACTTCGCCGTCTGCCGCCGCCTGTACAACTCGCTGAAGGCACGTCAACGCTCACACCGTCAGGTGCTCGACGAACTCAACGACAAGCTGGCCGACAAGTACATCTGCAACTTCTCGGTGTTCCAGAGCCTGCCCGATACCTGGGCCATCGGCCAGGTGCTGCCGATTCTGCCCTTGCACCGTCTAGACGAAGAGCCGGTGCGCCGCGCCGTGCTTCAGGACCTGACCTGCGATTCCGACGGCAAGATCAAGCAGTACGTCGATGAGCAGAGCATCGAGACCAGCATGCCGGTGCACTCGTTGAACGAAGGCGAAGACTATCTGCTGGGGATCTTCCTGGTAGGCGCCTATCAGGAAATTCTGGGGGACATGCACAACCTGTTCGGTGATACCGACTCGGTGAACATCTACCAGAACCCGGACGGCAGCGTTTACCACGCGGGCATCGAAACCCACGACACCATCGAAGACATGCTGCGCTACGTGCATTTGTCGCCGGAAGAACTGATGACCCATTATCGGGACAAGGTCGCCAGCGCCAAGATTACTCCGCGCGAGCGTACCTACTTCCTCGACGCCCTGCGCCTGGGGCTGACACGCTCTTCGTACCTGTCGTCCTGATTCCAGGATTTGCGATGGGGCCTGCAATTGGGCCCCATCTACTGTGACTGTGGTGCCAATGCTGTGCGCTGGCGCGATGGTCATGCGTACATCGTAAGCCGCTACCAACATTCCCTGTAGGCAACGTCCTGTTCTACCTGCAGCCCTCTACCCTGCCCGTTTTCTGCGCCAGAATTCGCGGTCGCATTCCCGGTAGAGAAGCACTCCATCATGCCCGACCCCACCAGCGCGCCGCTCTTTCGTCTGGAAATTGCCCGCCTGCAGCGCTGCTTCACTGTCATATCGTTCAGCGCAAGCGAGGCGATCAGCCAGCCTTTTACCTTTGAACTGGACATTCTTGGCGACGGCCTGGATCTGGACCTGACCGGCCTGATGTACAAACCTGCCTCGCTGAGCTTCGGAAACCGGAAGAACTTTCACGGTCAGATTCAAGGCGCGACACGCAAGCATTACCAACCCGGCCCGGCGTGTTACACGCTGATAATGGGGCCTCGACTGGCCTGTCTCGGGTTACGCCACCAGTCGCGCATCTTTCAGCACATGACCGCCACCCGGATCATCACCCAAGTGCTCGAAGAACATGGCCTGAAGAACTGTTTCCGTTTTGACCTGCCGACCGAGTGCCGCGAACGCGACTGTTGCGTGCAGTATCAGGAATCCGACCTGCAACTGGTCCAGCGCCTGTGCGCAGAAGAAGGCATTCACTACCACTTTGTCCATTCACGGCATCGCCACGAATTAGTATTCGGCGCCAACCTGCACGGGTTTGCGCGCAGCCCTGTCGCACGCTGGCGTCAATTCGCGCAGCAGTCCGGGGTGACCCGGTTTGCCGTCACCGAGCATGCAACGGATCTGCCCGGCAGCCGCGCAGCCCAGCACGCGACAGGCGAGAGTACCTTGCCGTTCGTGACTTGCGCAGAACTGCTGCCGCTGGCCGACCATCCCGAGAAGAACTGGAACCACATGTGGCTGATCACCGAAGTCCGGCATCGCTTTGGCATCGTTGATGGCAATGACCGCGGGGCATCAGATCGCTACTCGAACCAGTTCAAGGCCATACCATGGGAAGTCGGCTTCAGAACGCCTGCCCCGGCACCGCGCACGCCCGTTGCGCAACTTCAGCGAGGCTGGATCATCGGCATCAGCGGCGAACCGGCAAGGCTTGATGCGTCAGGCCGGGTGCACGTCCGGCTGGAGTGGGAATGGCAACACCCGAATGATCCCGGCGGTGGCTGCTGGCTGCATCTGGCACCGGGGCTGGATATCGAATGTCGCGCCGGCATGTCAGTGGCGGTGAGCTTTTCTGTGGATGACACACACCCACCACTGATCATCGGCGGTCTGCCGTCTCAGGAGGTGCGCCGCGAGAATGATCCAGCGCCTGTCGATAACGTCCTAATGCACCTCGACCGGCAAATATTCATCGGGCCTGACCGACTGCTGCAACTCGCAGACGGGGTCTGCCTATACCTTGGCAAAGGCAGCAAAGTCACGCTGGATGCGGGGCCCAGCACGGTGCAGATCGACGATGATGGCCTGACACTGAGCAGCCCGCGCATCGGCTTTGCCAGCAAGGCGAATGTTCGTTCCTCGGGTGATCCGGACGCTATTGAATGAAATAGCACCAACCATGCGGCACTTGGGCGAATCGCGACGGTCCAAGGCGTGTCCGAATCATCTGCCAGAGCACTTCCCTTATGATACGAGTGATTTTCCTGACTCTGATGACGGGTGCCGTACTGGCGGCATTGTCCGGCTGCTCGCCCCTGAAGCTGCTCAACACGTTGAATCCGACCGGCCCTGTCGATCATGTCTACGGGCTGGCCTACGGGCAGGATCCACGCAACACGCTGGACGTTTACACCCCACAGACTAAACCGGCCAATGCGCCAGTCGTATTGTTTTTCTATGGCGGCAGTTGGAACACCGGTTCGAAAGCCAATTACGCCTTCATCGGCGAAGCATTGGCTGCGCGTGGCATGGTCGTCGTGATTGCCGACTACAGGCTCTATCCGCAAGTGCGCTATCCAAGCTTTCTGGAAGATTCGGCCAAAGCGCTGGCCTGGGCGCACAAACATGCAAAAACCTACGGTGGCGATCCTGACCGCTTGTACGTGATGGGCCACAGCGCAGGTGCCTATAACGCTGCGATGCTGGCGCTCGACCCGCGCTGGCTGGCCCGTGAAGGCTTATCGCCGTCCATTCTCAGCGGCTGGATCGGGCTGGCCGGGCCGTACGACTTTCTGCCTATCGAGGAGGCCGATGTGAAACCGGTATTCTTTTACCCCGACTCACCGCCTGACTCGCAACCCATCAACCACGTCAGTTCCAGCGCACCTCCTGCGTTGCTGATGGCATCGCGTACGGACTCGGTGGTCAACCCCGAACGCAACACCGGTGGCCTGGCGCGGGCATTGCGCGAGGCAGGTGTGCCAGTACGCGATCTGTACTTCTCGCGCACTAACCACGGCACGCTGGTCGGTGCATTTGCCAAGCTGTTAAGCGGCCTGGCACCGGTGGTCGACGAGGTCGACATGTTCGTCAATCATACCCCGCCAAGGCTCGCGGAAAAGAACCGTCCGGCCTTGAAGACTCAGTGAACGAACCAGCCGTCCCGGCGCGTCAATCGCCAGGCAATGGCGCCAAGGCTCAGGCCGCGCAGCAGGGTAAAAGCCAGAAACGTCAGCCATAGCGCGTGATTGCCGTGGCTGGAAGCCAGATAAGCCACCGGCGCGATGCCTGCTGCGCTGAACAGCATCGCGTTGCGCATTTCACGGGCACGGGTGGCACCGATGAACAGCCCGTCCAGCAGGTAACTCCAGACGGCCAGCAGTGGCATCAGCGCCAGATATGGCAGATAGGTCATGGCCGTTGCGCGAACCTCGGGAATATCGGTCTGCACGCTGACGAACCCATGCCCGCCCACCAGAAACAACAGCGCAAATGCCACGCTGGCAATCAGTGACCAGCCTCCCGCGACCACCAGCGAGCGCCGCAGCTTATCCCGGTCACGCGCACCAATGGCATGGCCGCACAGCGCCTCGACCGCATGCGCCAGCCCGTCCAGTGCATGAGCAGTCAACAGCAGGCCGTTAAGCAGCAACGCGTTGGCGGCAACCGTTGCGTCACCCAGACGAGCGCCCTGCACGGTGATCAGGAACATCACCGATTGCAGCGCCAGTGTGCGCAGAAAGATGTCTCGATTGACCGCCAGCAAGGGTCTCCAGTTGCTCCATAGCTTCAGGGCTGACCAGACGATCTGCCCCGGCCAGGCGCGCAAGGTCTTGCGGGCCAGCAGCAGACCGAGCACTACGCCGGTCCACTCTGCCAGCACCGAGGCACGCGCCGAACCGACCACTCCCCAGTCCAGACCGATGACGAACCACAGGTTGAGCGCGATATTGACCAGATTGGTGATGAGCAGAATGGCCAGTGGCGCTCTGGCGTTTTGCGCGCCGAGAAACCAGCCGACCAGCGCATAACTGGCCAGCGCCGCAGGCAGGCCGAACAGCCGGGTGTGAAAGAAATCCAGGGTCATTTGCTGCAGATCGGCAGACGGCTGCATCATCGCCAGCGCCAGATGGCTGAACGGCAAGGCGATCACACCCAGCAACAACGCCAGCCCGATGGCCAGCAACAGCCCCTGCAACAGGATCCGGCGCAGCGCAGCACTGTCATTGCGCCCCGCCGCCTGCGCAGCAAAACCGGTGGTGCCCATGCGTAGAAAACCCATGGCCCAGGCAAGGAAGGTATAAAGCGTCGACCCGACCGCGACGGAACCCAACTGATGCGCGTGCGGCAGATGACCGATCACTGCGCTGTCGACCAGCGCTACCAGCGGAACGGAAATATTCGACAGAATCATCGGCGCAGCCAGCGCCCAGACACGACGATGGGTTGAGCGATGACGCCAATCGTTGAGCAACGTGGACATGAGAACTCCCGGCAAGGCGAGCATTGTAGCCAGAGCGCCAAGGCTTTGCTGTGCAGATGATGGTGGCCAGGTCGTGAATGTGCGGTGCGGCGAAGATTTGTGACGCGGAGCGTCACCCAAGGCATTCCCACGCTGGAGCGTGAGGAACGATAGCCAGGCTCTACGTCCTGCGCTGGCATGTGAGGAATGCCAGGGACTACCTGTTCAATCTGACAGTAATACTTGTCATCACGACTGTTATATAGTCGCACCCTCTCTACCGTTGCCGATGAGTGCCACCATGTTCAACAAAGGATTGTTTCTGGCTTGCGCGCTTGCGTTGCTGAGCGCCTGTGATTCCTCCTCCCCGGATAAACCGGCACCAGCCGCGGCAGCGACGACCCAGGCAGCGGTTACCGATACAAAGCCCAAACCCGCAATCGACCTCGCCGCGCTGAGCAAGCGCTACGCAGGGCGCGAACTGACCGTCATCGACGTGTCGGAAATCCAGATCGACGGCGCAAGCGCCCTGTCGGTGAGCTTTTCCGTGCCGCTCGACCCGGAGCAGAAGTTCGGCGAAAAACTTCATCTGGTGGACAGCAAGAACGGCAAGGTCGACGGTGCCTGGGAGCTGTCGGACAACCTCATGGAACTGCGCCTGCGCCACCTTGAGCCGCAGCGCAAACTGGTGCTGACTGTCGATGCAGGTCTGCAGGCCGTCAACAAGGCCACGCTCGCGGCCGAATACATCAGCCGTCTGGAAACCCGTGACCTGCAAGCCACCGTCGGCTTCGCCAGCCGTGGCAGCCTGTTGCCGACGCGGCTGGCCGAGGGCTTGCCGGTCATCGCCCTGAACGTCGACAAGGTGGATGTCGAATTCTTCCGCGTCAAACCCGACTCGATGCCCAACTTCCTCGCCCAGTGGGACGGCGCGTCGAGCCTGTCCAGCTATAGCTCCGAAGAGCTGTTGCCTATGGCCGAACTGGTCTACAGCGGTCGTTTCGACCTCAAGCCTGCGCGCAATACCCGTGAAACCCTGCTGCTGCCGATTGCCGGTATCAAACCTCTGCAACAGCCGGGTGTTTATCTGGCAGTCATGCGCGCGTCGGGGACCTACAGCTACTCGCAGCCGGCTACCCTGTTCACCCTCAGTGATATCGGTCTGTCGGTACACCGTTACAGCAACCGTCTGGACGTCTTCACTCAGGCGCTCGAGGGCGGCAAGGCCCTGAGCGATGTGAGCGTCGATGTGTACGACGACAGCGGCAAGGTTGTCGCCCAGGGCAAGACCGACAGCGACGGCCACACTCAACTGCCGCTGCCAGCCAAGGCGGCGGTGGTGCTGGCGCACAAGGACGAACAGACCAGCATGCTGCGTTTGAACAGTTCGGCGCTGGACCTGGCCGAGTTCGACATCTCCGGCCCGCAGGCTCACCCGCTGCAATTCTTCATTTTCGGCCCGCGTGACCTGTATCGCCCCGGTGAAACCGTGCTGCTCAACGGCCTGCTGCGTGACAGCGACGGCAAGAACGTCAAGCCACAACCCATCACCGTCGAAGTGCGCCGCCCTGATGATCAGGTCAGCCGCAAGTTCGTCTGGGAAGCCGACAGCAGTGGGTTCTACCAGTATCAATTGCAACTCGCCGATGAAGCGCCGACCGGTCGTTGGCAATTGGTGTTCGATCTGGGCGACGGCAAACCGCAACTTTACGAATTCAAGGTTGAAGACTTCCTGCCCGAGCGCCTGGCTCTGGAACTCAAGGGCAGCGACACGCCGGTTGCGCCTGCTGACAACCCCGAGTTCGATATCACTGGCCGCTACCTGTACGGCGCGCCCGCCTCGGGCAATACCCTGACCGGTCAGGTCTACGTGCGTCCGTTGCGCGAAGCCGTGCCGAAACTGCCGGGCTATCAGTTCGGTTCGATCACCGAAGAAGACCTCAAGCATGACCTGGAGCTTGAGCCCATTACGCTCGACGCCGAAGGTCACTCGACGCTTGCCGTGCAGAGCGAATGGACGCAAGCCAAATCGCCACTGCAACTGATTCTGCAAGCCAGCCTGCAAGAGTCCGGCGGGCGTCCGATCACCCGTCGTCTGGTGCAGCCGATCTGGCCTGCCGAGCACTTGCCCGGCGTGCGTGCGTTGTTCGGCAGCAGTACAGGCAGCGATGACTACGACGACGAAGCCGACAAGGGCGAGGCGCAGACCAACGGCGACGGCCCGGCCGAATTTGAAATCGTGATGGCCGATGCCGCTGGCAACAAACTGGCCGCTGATAATGTAAAAGTCCGGTTGATTCGTGAGCGCCGCGACTACTACTGGAATTATTCGGCCAACGATGGCTGGAGCTACCACTTCAACGAGAAATTCCTCAACCTGAACGAGGAAACCCTCAACATCATCAAGGACTCGACGGCCAAAATCAGCTTCCCGGTCGAGTGGGGTCCGTACCGTGTCGAAGTGGAAGACCCGTCCACCGGCATGGTCAGCAGCCTGCGCTTCTGGGCGGGCTATCGTTGGCAGGACAACACCGATGGCGGCGCGGTCAGGCCTGATCAGGTCAAGCTGGCGCTGGACAAACCGGCCTACAACGACGGCGACACCGCCACGGTGACCGTCACGCCACCCGCAGCGGGCAAGGGCTATCTGCTGGTCGAGTCCAGCGAAGGCCCATTGTGGTGGAAAGAAATCGACGTGCCGGCCGAGGGCAAATCGTATGAAATCCCGCTGGACAAAAAGTGGGCTCGCCACGATCTGTACGTCACTGCTCTGGTCGTACGCCCCGGCGAACGCAAGGCCAACGTCACGCCGAAGCGCGCCGTGGGTGTACTGCACCTGCCGCTGGACCGCACGCAACGCAAACTGGCGCTGACGGTCACCGCACCAGAGAAAATGCGCCCCAAACAGCCGCTTAAACTCAAGATTGTCGCCAAAAATGCTGATGGTAGCGTGCCAAGGCAGGTGCAAGTGCTGGTGTCGGCAGTGGACGTCGGCATTCTCAACATCACCCGCTACGCCACGCCTGACCCGTTTGCCAGCCTGTTTGGCCGCAAGCAGTATGGCGCGGACCAACTGGATATCTATGGCCAGTTGATCGAAGCCGGTCAGGGACGCCTGGCCAGCATGGCGTTCGGTGGCGATGCGCTGGCCAAAGGCGGCAAGCGTCCGGACACCAGCGTGACCATCGTGGCACTGCAAAGCGCACCGGTTACCCTGAACGACGCGGGTGAAGGCGAAGCGAGTGTCGACATTCCAGACTTCAACGGCGAACTGCGGGTCATGGCTCAGGCCTGGACCGACGACCGCTATGGCATGGCCGAGGCAAAAACCGTCGTCGCTGCGCCGATCATCGCCGAGCTGTCGACGCCGCGCTTCCTCGCAGGTGGCGACCAGACCAGCGTCGCGCTTGACGTCTCCAACCTGTCGGGCAAAGCGCAAAAGCTGGACGTGAAGATCAGCGCTGAAGGCCAGTTGAGCATTCCTGGCGGCGATCAGATCAAGCCCTTGCAACTCAAAGAGGGTCAGCGCGTCACCCTTAAAGTGCCGGTACTGGCGCAGGGTGGACTGGGTCAGGGCAAAATCAAAGTGCTGGTCGAAGGTCTGGACCTGCCCGGTGAAACCCTGCCCGCCTTCACTCGCGAGTGGAACATCGGTGTACGCCCAGCCTACCCGGCGATGCTCAGGCATTATCGCGCCACTCTCAACGAGCAAAGCTGGAGCCTGCCGGACGGTGCACTTGAAGCCTTCGAGCCTGCCGGTCGCGAAGCCATGCTGTCGCTGTCGAGCCGTCCGCCGCTGAACATCGGTGAACAGATTCGGGCACTGAAAGCCTACCCTTACGGTTGTCTGGAGCAGACCGCCAGCGGCCTGTATCCATCGCTGTATGCCGACGCGGCGACCCTCAAGCGTCTGGGCCTGACCGGCGAACCGGATGCCGAACGCAAGCGCAAGGTCGAAATCGGCATCGAGCGCCTGCTGGGCATGCAACGTTACAACGGCAGCTTTGGCCTTTGGGGTTCGGACAGCGACGAGGAATACTGGCTGACGGCCTATGTCACCGACTTCCTGCTGCGCGCCCGCGATCAGGGCTTTGCCGTACCACCGGACGCGCTGAAGAAAGCCAGTGAACGTCTGCTGCGTTATTTGCAGGATGCCGGGCAGATTCAGGTCAATTACAGCCAGAACGCCGAACATACGCGCTTTGCCGTGCAAGCCTACGCGGGGCTGGTGCTGTCACGCAGCCAACAGGCTCCGCTGGCGGCCTTGCGCAGTCTGTTCGACCGACGCAGTGACGCCCGCTCCGGGCTGCCGCTGGTACAACTGGCGGTCGCATTGGAGAAGATGGGCGACAAACCGCGTGCCGATCTGGCCCTGAGCGCCGGCCTGGCAGTCAGCCGCAAAAATGAATGGCTGGCCGACTACGGCAGCTCGCTGCGTGATCAGGCACTGATTCTGGCCTTGCTGGAAGAAAATGATCTCGCCAGGGAAAGGCGTGACGAGCGCCTGTTTGCCCTGGCCGATGAAGTGGCCGCCAATCGCTACCTGTCCACTCAGGAAAGCAACTCGCTGTTCCTTGCCGGTCGTAACCTGCTGGGTAAAGCGGAGAAGGACTGGACCGCCAGCCTCACCAGCGGCACTCAAACCCGCGAGTTGAGCAACAAACAGCCGGGCCTCAAGCTGGACGGTGCGCTGCTGGCCTCGCCGCTTTCAGTACACAATCAAGGCAGCGAACCGCTCTATCAGCAACTGACCGTTTCCGGTTATCCAACCCAGACGCCTGCAGCCGGTGGCGAAAACCTGAGCATTCGTCGCGAATACCTGAGCCTGAGCGGCGCGCCACTGAACGTCGGAGCCCTGAAAACCGGGCAACTGGTGCTGGTGCATCTGGAGATTGGTGCCAAACAGCGCGTACCTGATGCGTTGGTGGTGGACTTGCTGCCTGCGGGCCTGGAGCTGGAAAACCAGAACCTGGCGCAAAGCTCGGCAAGCCTGGAAGACGCCAGTGAAGAAGTGAAGACGATCCGCGAATCGATGGAAAACGCCGGGATCAAGCATCAGGAATACCGCGGTGATCGTTACGTGGCGGCGCTGGATATCGACGGCAGCAGCACCGTGCACCTGCTCTACCTGGCCCGCGCAGTCACGCCGGGAACATACCGCGTGCCGCCGCCGCAGGTCGAATCGATGTACCGCCCGAACTGGCAGGCGCTGGGTGATGCACCCGCGCAGATGGTGGTAAAGGGCAAATGATCGCTGACTGATTGGTTGGTTGGTTGGTTGGAATGCGTACCTGTGGGAGCGACCGGGGCGGCGATCCGCATTGTTCGCGAAAGGGCCGGTACATCCGCTGAAGATGTATCTTCAGGAATAAAGCCTTCGCGAACAAGTTCGCTCCCACAAAGAGTGCGCGTTATCTCAAAAGATTCCGGTCGCTCCCAAATATGGATGCGCAGTGGTGGTGAAGGGCAAATGCTTGACTGGAATGCGTACCCGTGGGAGCGACCGGGGCGGCGATCCACATTGTTCGCGAAAGGGCCGGTACATCCGCTGAAGATGTATCTTCAGGAATAAAGCCTTCGCGAACAAGTTCGCTCCCACAAGGGCACGCGCTTAAGGCGTGGAGGCGGAGTTAGCGCATCAATGAATGATCCAGCTCAGCAACCACAGGCCCAGCGCCAGCCAGATGATCCCGAGGATGATCGAGGCGCGCATGAATGCCCGGACAGCCGAGTAAAGCAGCATCAGGCCGATGATCAGTGCGACGATGCTGATCAGTGAAGTGTCCATGCCCAGCGTGCGGGACAGGCCATCGACAAAATTTCCTCCAGCATGGGTAAACCCGTTGAACAACCACGCCAGACCGTCGACGAAGAAGCGAATCACCGCGCCGATGGCCTGCCCGAGCCATTCAAAAAAGCCTTCTACCTGCATATGTACGTCCTGATTGGGGTCGTGAAGAAAATGATCTGTCCGCTTTGGCCGTCGCAAGGCGTGTCAGGTTCCGTGGATCATAAAGGCTCTTTGCGTTGAAACCTGAATTTCTTCTGCGCCTGCGGCAAAAACTCAAGTGGCTGGCAGGCGCGATCATGCTGCTGATCGCCCTGCTTTGGCTGGCGGATCGCCTGTGGCCGTTGCCACTGCCCAAAGACGATCTGGCCCGCGTCGTACTGGCCGAGGACGGCACACCGCTGTGGCGCTTTGCCGATGCCAATGGCGTGTGGCGCTATCCGGTCAGCAACGAGCAGGTTTCGCCTTATTACCTTGAAGCCCTGCTGACCTACGAAGACCGCTGGTTCTACAGCCATCCTGGCGTAAACCCGCTGGCGCTGGTGCGCGCCACCTGGCAAAACCTCAGTGGCGCGCGCGTGGTCTCCGGTGGCAGTACGCTGTCAATGCAGGTGGCGCGGCTACTCGACCCGCACTCGCGAACCTTATCCGGCAAGTTTCGCCAGTTGTGGCGCACCTTGCAGCTTGAGTGGCACCTGTCCAAGGATGAAATCCTCAGCCTGTACCTCAATCGCGCGCCATTTGGCGGCACGTTGCAAGGGGTGGCGGCCGCCAGTTGGGCATATCTGGGCAAATCCCCACACAATCTGACTCGCGCTGAGGCTGCATTGCTGGCGGTGCTGCCACAGGCGCCCAGCCGTCTGCGTCCGGACCGTCATCCACAACGGGCGCAAGGTGCCCGCGACAAGGTCCTGAGGCGTCTCGCCGAGTTTCAGGTATGGCCGCAAGCCAGCGTGGACGAGGCTCTGGAAGAGCCGTTATGGCTGGCACCGCGACAGGAACCCAGCCTTGCGCCGCTGCTGGCCCGACGCCTTAATCGCCCCAACAGCCCGCCGCTGATCCGCACCACGCTGGATGCCTCACTGCAACGGCGCATGGAAGACCTGCTGATGGGCTGGCGCGCGCGCCTTCCGGAACGGACCTCGGCAGCGATTCTGGTGGTCGAGGCAGAAAACATGGCCGTGCGCGCTTATGTGGGTTCAGTGGACATCAACGACGCCAAACGTTTCGGGCATGTGGACATGGTGACGGCGCTGCGTTCGCCCGGCTCCACCCTCAAGCCATTCCTGTACGGCATGGCATTGGATGCCGGACTGATTCACTCCGAATCACTGATGCAGGACGTCCCGCGTCGCTACGGTGACTACCGGCCGGGCAACTTCTCAACCGGTTTCGGCGGGCCGGTGGCGGCCAGTTCGGCGCTGTCGATGTCACTCAACCTGCCTGCCGTGCAGTTACTGGAGGTTTATGGGCCGAAACGCTTCGCCGCCGAATTGCGCAATGGCGGCGTACCGCTGACCCTGCCGCCGCTGGCCGAGCCGAATCTGGCGCTGATTCTGGGAGGTGCGGGCAGTCGGCTGGAGGATTTGGTGACGGGATACAGCGCCTTCGCTCGTGGCGGGCGAAGCGCCGATGTTCGCTTGCAACCGCAGGACCGATTGCGCGAACGGCAGATGATGTCGCCAGGGGCCGCGTGGATCATCCGGCGCATTCTCAGCGGCCAGTCGCGTCCGGACATAGACCCGCGCGCCGAGCTGGTGCAGCGCCCGCAACTGGCCTGGAAGACCGGCACCAGCTATGGCTTCCGCGATGCCTGGGCGATTGGCGTGGGGCCGCGCTTTCTGGTCGGTGTATGGATCGGTCGCCCGGACGGCACACCGGTGCCGGGGCAGTTCGGGCTGGCGTCGGCAGCGCCACTGATGCTTCAGGTTCATGATGTGCTGGTCAATCGCGACAGCCAGCGCGGGATCGCTGCGCCGGTGCAACCGGTGCCGCTGAATGTCGGCGTGGCAGCGATCTGCTGGCCGCTGGGGCAACCGATGAGCAAAAGCGACCCGAACTGCCGTCGACAGCGCTTCGCCTGGACACTGGACGGCACCACGCCGCCAACCTTGCAGGCGGCCGATCAACCGCTCGGTCTGGGCTTGCAGGAACGTGTCTGGATCAACGCCAAGGGGTTACGCGTGGCTGCCGGTTGCCCGGACGCTCAAGCGCAGGACATCGCGCTTTGGCCTGCCCCTCTGGAACCCTGGCTGCCCAGGGCCGAACGACGCGAAGCCCGCCTGCCACCCGCCGACCCGGACTGTCCACCACAGAACCTCAACCAGGCACCGCCGCTTAGCATCGTCGGCGTGCGCGAAGGCGACAACCTGCGCCTGCCAGCGAGCAGCCGTCAGGCGCTGCGCCTCAGACTCTCGGCCCTGGGCGGCAGCGGACATCGCTGGTGGTTCATTGACGGCGTGCCACTGGCGGACACCGACACCCGGCAAGACTTCACCCCGACCCTTAGCAAACCGGGCCGTTATCAATTAAGCGTGCTGGACGAAAGCGGCCAGACCGCGAGGGTTGAATTCAGCGTGGTGGAGTGAAGGTTACGAAAACGCTGTGGTCACTGAACCTGAAAGATTTTCGGCTCGGGGAACAGGTTGTTGAGCGTTTCCAGCAGACGAACGTGGTAGATGGGTTTGCGGAACAAGTCCAGTACATGCAGGCGCAACAGGTCGCTGACGTCGTCCATGTCGGCGTGCCCTGAGGTCACGATGACAGGCAGGTGTTGACGCGACGTGTGCTCGCGCAGGTGGCGGATCAACTGGATACCACTTTCCTCCGGCATCCGCAGATCGGTAATCACCAGCGCGATGTCCGGATGGGCTGTCAGCTGGTGCAGGGCCATTTTCACGGACGACGCCGTGAAACAGCAGAACCCCTCGCCTTCGAGCAGTTCTGCAAGCTCCTCGTTCGCGTCCTCTTCGTCATCAACCAACAGCAGCTGTTGGCGGGTAGGATGGACAGCCATTTTGACACCTTCAAACGTGAATAAATGCGATCAGGATATCCAGATTACTCCTGTTGAAAAAGGCTATCTACTGACATATTTCCATCTGTGCTCAACTCACAACGCATTCTGAATAGTTGTAAACATTGCAGTGATCCTGCCGCTTATCGTGGGAACAAAAGCAACGATAGCCACTGCAACCATCGCTGCGATCAAGGCGTACTCTATACCCGAAGCGGCTTCACGGTCTTTGATAAAGGATTTAACCCGGATATAGGTACCTACGTATAGCCGTGTAAGGGACATCTCATTTCTCCTTGTGCCTTCTAGGCGCGAACATGCGTGTCACATGCGAAACTGTCTGCCTGCACAGCATTGTCTCCAATCCGTAAACCCACAATCTCAACAAAGCATTAACCGGAAAGTTATAAGACTGGCCATCTCCTGCGTCTGGCGTGGTCAAACGCTATGTTGTTCACGCAACAGCATTTTTATACCAAAGCACAATGGCATTCTGAGTGCCATGAGCTAACGTCACATAACGGACGGGAACGTCGTCCGCCGCGCCACATTGCGAAGTTGTCGCACCGGTTTGAAGTTGTCCTGCAATGACAAAGGGAACGTTGCCATGAGCAGTCGCATTACCACGGTGCTTGCTGTCCTGTTTTTGCTGGGAGCGTTGATTGCCGGTTATCTGGGAATCGCCGTCAGCAAACCGGCCGAGGCACCTGCAGTTGTCACGCCGCCCACGGTGCCTGACGCCACCGAAATATCGACCCAAACGCCCCCGACTCCGCCGGTCGAGGATGCGCTGCGCCACAACGTAGTGGTTTTGGCCCGGGACGTACCGGCCTATACCCCCATCACGGCTGAAGACCTGACCGTAGAGCGCCTCAAGGTCGCGCCGCCTGGAAGTTTCGAGCACATCGACAAACTGGTGGGCCGCAGCACTTGGCGAACACTGACGGCCGGAACCTGGCTTAGCGAGAACAGTTTTGAAGCAGGCGGCACACTGGCGCGGATGATTCGCCCTCATGAACGAGCGCTGGCGTTGCAGGTTGACGAGGTGATTGGCGCATCCGGGCAGCTCAGCCCAGGCGACTATGTGGATGTGCTGCTTTACCTGCCCGAGGACACCAGCAACCCGAACCGCTCCAGCCAGGTGGTCGTACCCGCCCTGCGAGTTCTTGGAGTTGGCGGGCTGCTCGGCCCGGATCGCAACGGCAAGCCGGTGCAGGACATCAACGCTGACGAACGCCTTAAACAGGAACAGCTGCGGATCAACGCGCGAACCGTCACCGTCGCGGTACCGGAAGCCTTGCTGGCACGGCTGATGCTGGCGTCGCAAACCGGTGTCCTGCGTCTGGCCGTGCGCAGCGCCGACGAGGGCAACCTTCAGAATTACTGGGCGAGCGAAGCCGGTAGCCGTGATGCCGCCGAACGACTGGACTCTGCCAACCGCCAACTGGTCAGCTTCAGACAATTGAGCCTGGGCCCGGCCAACTCGCCGACACAGGGCGCAGCCACTCGCACGCCTCGCGCAGTCGAGGTCATACGCGGTAACCAGATCACGCAACAAACTCCCTGATTGAGCAAGGATTGCATTTGATGAGCTGTTGTTCCGTGCCAGTAACAAAACCCCGGCTGCTGGCGTTAGCCTTGGCGGCGCTGTCTGCACAATCAGCCTGGGCCGCTTCCGGCAGTTGTGCAGGACTTGCTGCAATGCCAGCGGCGGTGGAAATCGATCAGGGCATTCAGCAGGAAGTGCGCTCACCTGTGGCCATCACCCGCATTGCCGTCGGCGACCCGAAAATTGCCGATGTGCATGTCAACGGTACGGATGGTTTTCTGTTGACGGGCGTTGCGCAGGGCACGACCAGCCTGATGGTCTGGACCGCCTGCGCCACCGCCCCGCGCCAGAGCATGGTATTCGTACGCGGCCGGGCCACGGCATCGATGATAGAGAGCGTTACTGCGCCATCTGCTGATGCCGAGTTACCCAGCCAGGTGCAGACCGACATCCGCTTTATCGAAGTCAGCCGCACCAAACTCAAGGAGGCCAGTACCTCGATATTCGGCAAGGGCTCGAACAACTTTCTGTTCGGCGCGCCTGGCACGGTTCCCGGCGTAAACGTCACCCCCGGTACGGTGAGTGGCACAAGGCCGAGCATTCCGCTAAACAACAGCAATTTCAATATTGTCTGGGGCGGCGGCAGCAGCAAAGTGCTGGGCATGCTCAACGCCATGGAAAACAGCGGCTACGCCTACACCCTGGCCCGCCCCAGCCTTGTTGCGCTCAATGGGCAAAGTGCAAGCTTTCTGGCAGGGGGCGAGTTCCCGGTGCCTGTGCCCAATGGCGAGGGCAATGGTATTTCCATCGAGTACAAGGAGTTTGGCGTACGCCTGACCCTGACGCCGACAGTAGTGGGCCGTGACCGAATCCTGCTAAAAGTTGCCCCCGAAGTCAGCGAACTGGATTTCTCTGCCGGTATCACCATCGCCGGCACAAACGTGCCGGCGCTTAACATACGGCGTACCGACACCAGTATCGCGCTTGCCGACGGAGAAAGCTTTGTGGTCAGTGGGCTGATCAGCTCCAGTAACGTCGGCTCCGTAGGCAAGTTTCCCGGTCTGGGTGACATCCCCATTCTCGGCGCGTTTTTCCGCAATTCGCAAATCCAGCGCGATGAACGCGAACTGCTGATGATCGTCACCCCGCACCTGGTTCAACCGCTGGCCGCCAACGCGCAATTGCCCTCGCTGCCGGGTGAGGGGCTGCGCACCTACGATCCAAGCTTTCCGCGCCTGTATTTTCTGGAAAACGGCGACTTTGACCGTCGCGACGGGTTATCCAAATGAGCCAGAGCCTGAGCCAGACCTTCCTGGCAATCACCCGTAACAACACTGATCTGGAATGGCTACAGAGTGCCCTTGGCTCACTGGGCCAGGTGGTCAGCGCAGGCACCGGCAGCCTCGACGATCTGCTCGCGCTGGTGGACGTGACCTTTGCCAGTGTGGTGTTCGTCGGGCTGGACCGTGAGCATCTGATGACCCAGAGCGCCCTGATCGAGAGCGCGCTGGAAGCCAAGCCGATGCTGGCCATCGTCGCGCTTGGCGATGGTATGGATAACCAGCTGGTGCTCAACGCGATGCGTGCCGGGGCGCGGGATTTCGTCGCTTACGGCTCTCGTTCGAGTGAGGTCGCCGGCCTGGTCAGACGCTTGAGCAAGCGCTTGCCTGCCGTGACGCCCAACCCGAACATGAGCGGCCTGTCAGTGCTGTATGGCGCGCAAGGCGATGACGACGGAGCCTTGATCGCGACGCACCTGGCGATGGTGGTGCACAAGACCGGGCAACGCACGCTGCTGCTGGACCTCGGCCTGCCGCGCGGCGACAGCCTGCTGATGCTCGGCCTTGAATCCACATTCAGCTTTGGCGATGCCCTGCGCCACTTGCGCAGGCTCGATGCAACGCTGATCGACAGTGCGTTCACCACCAGTGAAAGCGGTCTGCGCATTCTGGCGTACAGCGAAGCCGACGATCATCTGGAGCAGTCCAGCGCAGCGGAGCTTTATATGCTGCTCAGCGCCCTGCGCCAGCATTTTCAACATGTGGTCGTGAACCTCGTGGGCCAGCCGGACAGCGAGGCACTGCGCTCGCTGGTCAGCCATTGCGATCAGTTGCTGTGGTACGCCGACCAGAGCGTACTGGGCTGTCGACGCAACCTGACGGTGCTTAATAACTGGCGTGAGAAAGGCATGAGAATGCAACACGCCAGCCTGCTGATTGATCGCTATCAGCGCTCGGTCGCACCCAATTCGGAAACCGTGGCCAAGACCTTCGGCCTGCCGGTGCAGGCCGTATTGCCGCTGGCACCAGAGCTGCGCCTCAACGCCAAAAACCAGGGAGTGACGCTGTTCGAGCTGGCCTCACGCGACGCGTTGTGTTCCGGGCTGCGTCGGCTTGGCGAGCATCTGGCACGCAATACCGAGGCTCACGACAAACCCGATCAGGGCTGGCTCGCTCGACTGTGGGGGAACAGGTAATGGCGGAAAAACTGTTTGGCGTCTCGTCGCGTGGCAGCGGGCAAGCCGATGACGGCCAGGGCCTGAAACTGGTGTTGCACCGTTACATCATCGACGGCATCGAAGAAAGCGGCAAAAACCTGCTCGAAGGCTCACGACCGGCACTGGCGCAATTTGTCATCGACAAGGTGGCCGAATACGTTGCGCGACTACGGCTGGCTATTTCGCGCTATGAAATGGAGCGACTGGCCGAAGAGCTGGTCGATGAGCTGACCGGTTTCGGCCCGCTTGAAGTGTTGCTGCGCGACACGTCGGTCACGGAAATTCTGGTCAACGGGCCGGGCAAGGTATTTGTCGAACGTGATGGCGTGCTGCACCACACCGACCTGCGCTTTATCGACTCGCACCACGTCGAGCGCGTGATGCAGCGCATCCTCGCGCCACTCGGGCGGCGCCTGGATGAATCTTCGCCTATGGTCGATGCGCGTCTGCCCGACGGCAGCCGGGTCAATGCCATCATCCCGCCGATTGCGCTGGATGGCCCTTGCCTGTCGATCCGGAAATTTCGCAAGGACATGCTCAAGAGCGCAGATCTGGTGGCCATGCAAACCATCGATCAGTCCATTTTCGAGTTTTTTCAGGAAGCGGTCGGCAAACGCTGCAACATCCTCGTCAGCGGCGGTACCGGCACAGGCAAGACCACCATGCTCAACGTGCTGAGCCAGTTGATCGACAGCAACCAGCGCCTGGTCACTATCGAGGACGTTGCCGAGCTGCAGCTCAGCCACCCGCACGTGGTGCGTCTGGAAACCCGCCCGCCCAATGCCGAGGGGCATGGCGAGGTGCGCGCCAGCGACCTGATTCGCAACTCGCTGCGGATGCGCCCGGACCGCATCATCCTCGGCGAGATCCGTGGTGTCGAAGTGCTCGATGTATTGACGGCGATGAACACCGGCCACGACGGTTCCATGAGTACCGTTCACGCCAACAATGCTCAGGATGCTCTGCTGCGCCTGGAAACGCTGGTTGGCCTGACCGGGCGACTGATACCGGAAAAAACCCTGCGCCAGATGGTCTGCGCGGCGCTGGATGTGATTATCCAGCTGGCGCGCCTGCCGGATGGCCGACGCTGTGTCAGCGAAGTGGTGGAGGTAGTCGGCATACGCGATGACATCTATGTCACCAATACATTGTTCCGGCTTGATCGCCGCACCGGGGTCGGCTTCATGCGCGAAGCTGCACACGCCGCAGGCGACAAGCTGCGGCCAGGCTACTGACGTGCTCAGGGAGGCGGCGCAATGAATGCATCACTGGTACTCGGCCTGATCTCCTTGCTGCTGCTGACTGCGTCCATTCGCATGTTCTACCTCGCGCTCAATCAGGGCGCCAGCGAACGGGTCAGGCAGCGTCTGACCGCCGGACAGGTTCAGCCTGTGGTTGAAAAGGCTGGATGGACCTACCTGGATCGGGCCTTTTTGCGTGCAGGGTTGGGTCGACCGACCGAGCGCATGGGCTTGGCTTTGTCGCTCTATGCCTTGTTGATTCTGATCGGCTACGGACTGGGCGGCGGCATCGGCGCGGTCAGCGCGCTGCTGGCGGTGCCGCTGACCCTGCGCCTGTTTGTGTCGTGGCGCTATGAGGTGCGTGTGCGCCGCATGATCCAGCAATTGCCGCAACTGCTCGACCATACCGTACGCAGCCTCAAATCAGGCAGAACCCTCGCCGACGCGGTGCTGCACGGCATCGAAGCAACGGATCAGCCACTCAAGGATGGCATGAGCCGTATCGAGCGGAACGTGCAACTGGGCGTCAGCCTGCCGGATGCCGCGAGGGATTTCGCCGAGCTGTATGAACGCGACGAGTTTCATCTGTTTGCCCTTGGCTTGCGGGTCAATCATCGATATGGCGGCAATGCCAGCGAGCTGATGGAAAACCTGATCAAGCTGATTCGTGACCGGGAACAGGCCGGTCGCCAATTGCGCGCAATGACCGGTGAAACCCGCATGACAGCGCTAGTGCTGGCGCTGCTGCCGGTCGGCATGGCCGGCTACTTTCTGACCGTGAACCCCAGCTATCTGTTGCATATGTGGAACGATGACAGCGGGAAGATCATGTTGAGCATGGCCTTCGTTCTGCAGGCAACAGGGTGCGTGGTGCTGTGGCGCATGTTGAGGAGCATTTAGATGGAATTGTTACTCGCTGCCGTGATGCTCGCCGCTGCCGCATTTCTGCTGCTGTCCGGCATGGCTCGGCAACGCCGTAACGAACGCTTGGTGGCAAGACGATTGAGAGGCCAGGTGATTCGCGAAAGCCGCATCGGCAGCCTGTTGCGGTTGCTCGGCGATACCCGCATTGGCCAGCGCAGCATCAGCCTGGACTCGGAAACCCAGATGTTGCTCAATCGAATCGGCTGGCGGCGCGCCAGCAAACGCTCATTGTTTGCCGCATGCCAGGTCGGCGTTCCGGTCGGCCTGATGGTCGTGGTCATTGTAGCCCAACTGCTGCTTTTCAAAGGCGTCGAGCAGCCGCTCATAGCGCCGGTATTTGCCTTGGGAATCGGTTATCTGCTGCCCAAACGAATTCTCGCGGCCGTCGCTCAGCGCCGCCAGAAACAGGTGGTGGTGGAAATTTCTACGTTTATCCCGTTGCTGCGCATCCTGTTCGAGTCCGGCATGGCCGTCGAGCAGGCGCTACGCGTGCTGAGTCTTGAAGGTAAAGACTTGCTGCCGGTGCTGTCCGAGGAAATTCGCGTGGTACTGGTGCGGGTCGACTCTGGCCTGGAACTGGGCGAAGAACTGCGAAAAACCGCGGCCTTGCTGGCCGTCGACGAATTGAGTGACACATGTGTGATCCTCAATCAGTTGATTCATCAGGGCGGCGGCGCATTGAAGTCTCTGCTCACGCTCAAGCAACTGATTGACGACCGACGCCTGACCCGCCTGCAGGAATATATTTCCAAACTGTCGGCAAAGATGTCGGTGGTCATGATGGTGTTTCTGTTTCCAGCCCTGCTGATCGTGTTGGCGGGCCCTGGATTTATCGCCATAAGTCGCGCACTGGGCAGTTGAATCCAGTGTTACCCGTGCACGAAAGGACGCATTGCAATGAAACCAGTGATCGCACTACTCGGGATGCTGTTGCTGAACGGATGTACCAGTGATGGCAGCGCGCTCTGGACACAGGCCACGGCTCAGCCCGGCCAATGCCCCAAACTGACATCGGATCAGGAGTTCTCCCTGAATCTGGCTCAGAACATGGCAGATGAGGGACGCTTGCATGCCAGCCTCGCCAATCTGGAAAGCCTGCCGGACAGCCTGGGCGAGGTTCGCCTGCGCAAGGCACGGGTATTGCGGCTGTTGGGCAGCAACGAAGCCGAGCCGCTGTATCGCAGCCTGCTGGGCACCTGTCGGGCAGCCGAGGGTGAGCATGGGCTGGGACAACTGGCTGCGGCGCGTGGCGACAATGCGCTGGCTCAGCAACATCTGCTCATGGCCAGCAAACTGCAACCGACTGACGAAAAAATCCGCAACGACCTGGGCGTTGTCTATCTCAATCAGTTGAAACTGGAACAGGCGCGCTTCCAGTTCCTCACCGCCATGGAGCTCAAACAGTCCGATCCGCTGGCGGCAATCAATCTGGCCACCTTGCTGATCTACCAGAACAAATGGACGCAAGCAGCCGAACTGGCCTCTCGAGCCGGACTGACGCCCGAGCAGATCACCGAGGCTCAGGCGCGTGCCGAAAAAATCGGAAAAACCCGCGCCACGCCACTCGCGTCCGCCAGTACAACAGGAGCACAACCATGAAAGGCGCACTCGTCGGCAGCATTTTCACCCTTTTTATCGTCAGCAGCGCCTGGGCTGCGAGCGACGAGCAATCACCTTACGCGCAGAAACAGACTGAAACCTGGCTGCAACTGCAAGCCAGCGGCAAGGCTGCATCGCCGACGCCGCAAATCAATACCGCCGCCGAGCGTGACCTGAGCCTGCAACGCTGGCTGGAAACCTATAAGTACAAAATCCCCGAGTACTACGAACAGGAGGCTGGCGGCAAGTTTTCAGCGGGTAGCAAGTAGCCTCGCGGGGTGGTTCTGTCACCTGAATGACACTGCACCTTACAAACCTCCTGTCAGCAGGCCGCGAAACACTCCGCTATCATGCGCGGACTTTCGAGATTCGAGACTGCCATGCGCCGTTTGTTATGCCTGATGTTATTGATCCTGGCCCTGCCCGCCTTCGGTGCCGGTCTGCTGGACAGCCGCCCGTCGTCAACCCTGGGCGGCGGCTCGCTGGATAACAGCAAGGACTTCCTGCCCGTGCGGCAGGCTTTTCAGTTGAGCCTGATCGAAACCACGCCAGAATCGATCAAGCTAAGGCTGGTCGCCACCGATGGCTATTATCTGTATCGCCATCGTTTCCAGTTTCGCACCGAGCCTGCTGATATCGGCCTGGGTGAAGCACAACTGCCCAAGGGCGAACAGAAACACGACGAATACTTTGGCGATGTCGAGGTCTATCACGGCATTCTCGACATCGACCTGCCACGCAAACCCGGTGAACAACGCCCCTTCACGCTCGCTGTCACCTATCAGGGCTGCGCCGACAAGGGCCTGTGCTACCCGCCTGAAACCGAGCGTTTGAACATTGGCGATGTGGCCGCCAGCCCTGCCGTCTCGGCATCCGCCACTGCAGCAGCCACCTCAGCCGCCTGGAGCTGGAAAGAACTGACGCTGTTTTTCCTCGCAGGCGTAGGTCTGACCTTCACCCCCTGTGTACTGCCGATGCTGCCGATTCTGTCCGGCGTGGTGCTGCGCGGCAAGGTTGGCGGCCTGCGCGGCCTGAGCCTGTCACTGGCTTACGTACTGCCGATGGCGGCCTGTTTTGCCTTGCTCGGCGCGTTGATGGGTATGTTTGGCGCGAGCCTGAATCTGCAGGCACGCCTGCAATCGGCCTGGGTTCTGGTGCCGTTTTCAGCGTTTTTCGTGATCTTTGCCATCGCCATGTTTGGCGCTTTCGAACTGCGTCTGCCGCAGTCGATCAGTTCTCGTCTGGACCGTATCGCCGGCAAGACCGAAGGCGGATCACTGTGGGGCGCAGCCGTGCTGGGCGTGGTTTCCAGCCTGCTGGTCTCCCCCTGTGTTTCCGCCCCTCTGGCCGGTGCGCTGCTGTATATCAGCGCCAGCGGCGACGCCGTTGGTGGCGGGTTGAAACTGTTTGCGCTGGGCTTGGGCATGGGCGCGCCATTGCTGTTGATAGCCACCGGTGGTGCTGCATGGCTGCCGAAAAGCGGGCCTTGGCTGGTCACGGTGAAAAATGCAATCGGTGTACTGCTGCTGGCGCTGGCCATCGGTTTGCTGAGCCGCGTTTTGCCGGGCCAGGTCACCTTGTTGCTGGTCGGCCTGCTGTCTGCGGGTGTTGCGCTGTTTCTCGGCGCACTGGAGTTCACTGAAAAGACCACTCGGCAAAAGCTCGCTCAACTGCTCGGTCTGGCGCTGTTGGTTTATGCGCTGGCCAGCTGGTATGGCGCGCTGTCCGGACAAACCGACCCGCTGCGTCCGCTGGGCCGCGAATACGCCACGGCAAACAACCCAACAGTCACATCAAGCTCGAACCAGTGGCAAACCATCACCACCTCAGCCGAACTGGACCGCGTGATGCAGGAAGCGCAAAACGCAGGCAAACCGCTATTGCTCGACTGGTACGCTGACTGGTGCATCAGTTGCAAGGTCATCGAGCACGAAGTTCTGCCCGATCCTGGGGTCGTTGCCGGATTATCGGGTTACAGCCTGGTTCGCTTTGACATGACAGACAGCAATGCGGAGCAACGCGCCCTGCTCGACCGCTACAAGCTGTTCGGTCCTCCCGCGCTGCTGTTTTTCGCTAAAAACGGCGAAGAGCTGCAAAATGTGCGAGTCGTCGGCGAAATCGACGCCGCAGGCCTGATTGAACGCTTGAATAGGGCAAATGACCAAAACTAAACGCTGAGTCACAAACTTTGCGCGAATATCGCTCATCGTGCTGGCTACTGTTGTTAACTGGACAGTCCATTGCCCTTCCGGCATAGTCGCCGGGCGTAAACCGCTCGCAGACAATAAAAGGAACACGCAATGGCGACTATCCTGGTCCTTCACGGGCCCAACCTGAACCTGCTGGGCACTCGGGAACCCGGGGTCTACGGCACCATCACCCTGCCCCAGATCAATCAGGACCTGGAGCAACGCGCGCGCGATGCCGGTCACCACCTGATGTATCTGCAAAGCAATGCCGAGTATGAACTGATCGACCGTATTCACGCCGCGCGCGGTGAGGGTGTGGACTTTATTTTGATCAATCCGGCTGCTTTTACGCACACAAGCGTTGCAATACGTGACGCGCTGATGGGAGTGAGCATCCCATTCATCGAAGTGCATTTATCAAACGTGCACAAACGCGAACCTTTCCGCCATCACTCCTACTTTTCAGATGTCGCTGTAGGAGTGATCTGCGGCCTGGGAGCCAGCGGATACCGCCTGGCCCTGGAAGCCGCCCTGGAACAACTGGCCGCCAGTGCCAAGCCATGACGAGTCCAGCCTGACGCTGACCACATCGCTTGAAACGGCCGACAAATTGCCCTTACAGAACCTTGGGAGTTGATTAATGGATATTCGCAAAGTCAAGAAGCTGATCGAATTACTGGAAGAGTCCGGCATCGACGAGCTGGAAATTCGTGAAGGCGAAGAATCCGTACGGATCAGCCGTCACAGCAAGACTCCAGCGCAGCCTTACTACGCGCCAGCCCCGGTTGCTGCGCCTGTCGCCGCACCGGCGCCTGCAGCCGCTCCGGCCGCAGCAGAAGCACCATCGGCTCCGAAACTGAACGGCTTTGTGGTCAAGTCGCCAATGGTCGGTACGTTCTACCGCACCCCGGCACCTACTTCGCCTGCATTCGTCGAAGTGGGTCAGACCGTCAAGAAAGGCGACACCATCTGCATCGTTGAAGCGATGAAAATGATGAACCACATCCAGGCAGAAGCCAGCGGCGTGATCGAATCCATCCTGGTAGAAAACGGTCAGCCGGTTGAGTTTGACCAGCCGCTGTTCACAATCGTTTGACCCGGGGAGAGCCTGCGATGTTGGAAAAAGTTCTAATCGCCAACCGCGGCGAAATTGCCTTGCGCATCTTGCGTGCCTGTAAAGAACTGGGCATCAAGACCGTCGCTGTACACTCCACGGCAGATCGCGAGTTGATGCACCTGGGCCTGGCAGACGAAACCGTCTGCATTGGTCCGGCACCAGCCAATCTGTCCTACCTGAACATTCCGGCGATCATCTCGGCTGCCGAAGTGACCGGTGCCACGGCGATCCACCCTGGCTACGGCTTCCTCGCTGAAAACGCCGATTTCGCCGAACAGGTCGAAAAATCGGGTTTTGCCTTCATCGGCCCGAAAGCAGACACCATCCGCCTGATGGGCGACAAGGTTTCTGCCAAGGACGCCATGAAGCTGGCCAACGTGCCAACCGTTCCGGGCTCCGACGGCCCGCTGCCGGAAGACGAAGCAACCGCTCTGCGCATTGGTCGTGAAGTGGGTTACCCGGTGATCATCAAGGCCGCCGGTGGCGGTGGTGGTCGCGGCATGCGTGTGGTTCATCGCGAAGAAGACCTGATCGAAGCCGCCTCCCAGACCCGCGCCGAAGCTGCGGCATGGTTCAGCAACCCGATGGTCTACCTGGAAAAATATCTGACCAACCCGCGTCACGTGGAAGTCCAGGTCATTTCCGACGGCCAGGGCCAGGCGATTCATCTGGGCGACCGCGACTGCTCGCTGCAGCGCCGTCACCAGAAGGTTCTGGAAGAAGCACCGGCACCGTTCATCGACGAACAGGCGCGTGCGGATGTTCTGGCTGCCTGCGTCAAGGCGTGTATCGATATCGGCTATCGCGGCGCGGGTACTTTCGAGTTCCTGTACGAGAACGGTCGTTTCTACTTCATCGAGATGAACACCCGTGTTCAGGTGGAGCACCCGGTATCCGAAATGGTCACCGGTATCGACATCGTCAAGGAGATGCTCAGCATCGCCGCCGGCAACAAACTGTCGTACACCCAGGATGACGTGGTCATCAAAGGGCATGCGCTGGAATGCCGGATCAACGCTGAAGACCCGAAAACCTTCGTTCCAAGCCCAGGTCTGGTCAAGCACTTCCATGCACCGGGCGGCAACGGTGTACGGGTCGATTCGCACCTGTACAGCGGCTACAAGGTTCCGTCCAACTACGACTCGCTGATCGGCAAAGTGATCACCTGGGGCGCGACCCGCGAAGAAGCCATGGCACGCATGCGCAATGCCCTGGACGAAATCGTGGTCGACGGGATCAAGACCAATATCCCGCTGCACCGTGATCTGACCCGTGATGAAGGCTTCTGCGAAGGCGGAGTCAACATCCACTACCTGGAGCACAAACTGGCCAATCAATAAGCCAGTGTGTTTCAGAACGACAAAGCCGCAGCGATGCGGCTTTGTTGTTTGCAGCGCATAGCAGTAAACTTGCCCGCTTCCTGCGGCCGCGCCGGCCGTGCAAGCCGCACTTAATTTCCGAATCGAAGGTAATCCGCCATGCCTTGGCTGCAAGTCCGTCTCGCCATCAGCCCAGAACAAGCCGAAACCTACGAAGACGCCCTTCTTGAAGTCGGCGCCGTGTCCGTGACATTCATGGACGCCGAAGACCAGCCGATTTTCGAGCCTGAACTCAACACCACGCCGCTATGGACACACACCCATTTGCTGGCGCTGTTCGAAGCCGACACCAATGCCGAAATGGCCTTGGCACACCTGAGCCTGCTGACCGGCGAAGAACTGCCCGAGCACAGCGCCGAAGTCATCGAAGATCAGGACTGGGAGCGCAGCTGGATGGATAACTTCCAGCCAATGTGTTTCGGCAAGCGCCTGTGGATCGTGCCAAGCTGGCATGCTGCACCGCAACCGGATGCCGTGAACCTGCTGCTTGATCCTGGCCTGGCATTCGGCACCGGCACCCATCCGACCACCGCACTGTGCCTTGAATGGCTGGACGGCCAGGACCTCAAAGGCTGCAACGTGCTGGATTTCGGTTGCGGCTCGGGCATTCTGGCCATCGCCGCTCTGCTGCTGGGTGCCGAACAGGCCGTGGGCACTGACATCGACGTGCAGGCACTGGAAGCCTCTCGTGACAATGCCGGACGCAATAACATCGCTGCCGAGCGCTTCCCGCTGTACCTGCCCGAGGACCTGCCGCACCAGCAAGCCGATGTGCTGGTCGCCAACATTCTGGCTGGCCCGCTGGTTTCCCTGGCACCGCAACTGGCATCGCTGGTCAGAACCGGCGGTCGCCTGGCCCTGTCAGGCATCCTGGCCGAACAGGGTGAGGAAGTCGCTGCGGCCTATGCTGACAGCTTTGATCTAGACCCGATCGCAAACCGAGATGGCTGGGTACGCATCACGGGACGCCGCCGTTAACCGCCGCTTCAACCGGACAGCCGCATGACCGACAGTTTTGTCACCCAGTGCCCGCACTGCCAGACCAGTTTCAGAGTCAGCCACGCTCAACTGAGCGTGGCCCGCGGCGTGGTGCGATGTGGCGCCTGCCTGCAGGTTTTCAACGCAGCCCGGCAGTTGCTGGAGCAGCGCGCCATAGTCGACTCCGAAAAGGAGGCCCTGAGCGCCACGCCGGTGGTCATAGCGCCGCCCCAACCAGAGCCTGCGTCGACGCCTGAGCCCGAATTGAAGCCTGAACCGGAAAAGGCCCATGAAGACGATGACCCCTGGCAGGTCAGCGAGCTGGATCTGGACAATCTGAACCTGGACGAAGAACTGGCTCGCCTCGAACAGCGCGAGACCCGACGACCCGACACCTTCGCCCGCCCGGCCAGCGACAACGGCACTGACGATGAGAACCTGACGGCGAAGCGTGACAATCGCCAGACCGACGAGGCTGCCTGGGTCGGCACGCTGCACAACGACGATGTCGAACGTCTGCCCGAGCTGCACGCCGAGGTCATCCCCGACCCGGATTCGCCCGAAGACCCGGAGGCTTTGCCCGACGACAAAAGGACCGAGCCCTCGCTGTCACTGGACAAGCACCTGGACGATGACGAACCCGTCGTGCTTGTTACCACACCGCGCAAGGCCCTGCCTGCGGAAAAAGTGCAACGCTGGTCAGCCGTGGATGACGACGAAGATCATGACGACGACGAACCAGAACTTGAACCTGAACCACGTGGCAGACGCAGCCGTAACGAACCTGCAGTGCGCGAGCAGGCACTGCTTGACCTGACTGACGACCCTTTGCAACTGGACTGGCAGCCGCCCAAACCGCGCTGGGGCCGCCGCTTTGCGTGGGGCCTGTTGATCGTACTGGCTTTGGCCGGTCTGGCAGGTCAATACGTCTGGTACCATTTCGATCAACTGGCGCGCCAGGATCAGTATCGCCCGTGGTTCCAGCAGATTTGCCCGCAAATTGGCTGCAAGGTGCCGACCAAGGTGGACATATCCCAGCTCAAGAGCAGCAACCTGGTGGTACGCAGCCATCCTGAGTTTCAAGGGGCTCTGGTGGTTGATGCGATCATCTACAACCGTGCCTCGTTTTCCCAGCCGTTCCCGCTGCTGGAGCTGCGTTTTTCCGATACCGGCGGTCAGTTGATTGCCAGTCGTCGGTTCAAGCCCGGTGAATACTTGAGCGGCGAAATGGCCGGCAAGGAAGAGATGCCACCGCAAACGCCGATCCATATCGCGCTGGATATCCTTGATCCAGGCGCCAAGGCCGTGAATTACAGCCTGAACTTCCGTTCGCCGGAATGACAGGCCTACTGCCATAACGTCGGCTTTACTTGATCCAATACAGGCTCGTTAGGCCAGGGAACGCTGCATGATCGCAGAATTTACAGTGCCAGATGCCGTGTAATCGTTCTCTGCAAGCGCCACAACCAGCTGTTCAGATTTTATCCAATTCAGCCTTTATCCAGTCATCGAGAGCGGGTATCATGCCAACCCTTTTTCAAACTCTCGGTTCGATCTGACGGTGGCGCAAGCGGCTGGCGGGACGGGCCGTTGCAGACCGGGTGAAACGGTTTTTTACACGGCCTGCGGATGATTTGGCCTCCACAACAGGTAAGGCTATGTCGGCAGTACGCATCGGCCCATATACAGTGCAAAACGGCTTGGTCCTCGCCCCGATGGCGGGCGTCACCGACCAGCCTTTCCGCCAGCTGTGCCGACGACTCGGTGCCGGCCTGGTGGTTTCGGAGATGGTCACCAGTGACATGAGCCTGTGGAACAGCCGCAAATCGCGTCTGCGCATGATCCACGAAGGTGATCCCGAGCCGCGCTCGGTACAGATCGCCGGCGGTGATCCGCAGATGCTGGCAGACGCAGCACGTGCCAATGTCGAACTGGGTGCCCAGATCATCGACATCAACATGGGTTGCCCGGCCAAGAAGGTCTGTAACAAGGCAGCAGGTTCGGCGCTGTTGAAAGACGAGCAACTAGTGAACGACATCCTGCAAGCCGTCGTGGCTGCGGTCGATGTGCCGGTTACGCTGAAGATCCGCACCGGCTGGGATCGCGACAACCGGAACGGCCTGACAGTGGCGAAAATCGCCGAGCAGGCCGGTATTCAGGCACTGGCGGTACACGGGCGAACCCGTGCCGACCTTTACACCGGCGAAGCCGAGTACGACACCATTGCCATGATCAAACAGGCAGTGTCGATACCGGTGTTTGCCAACGGCGACATCGATTCACCCGAAAAAGCCCGGCGCGTGCTACAGGCCACCGGCGCAGACGGGTTACTGATTGGCAGGGCCGCCCAAGGGCGTCCCTGGATTTTTCGCGAGATAGAACACTTCCTGCGTACCGGAGAAAAACTCCCGGCCCCGCAGTCGAGTGAAGTGGAACGTATTCTGCTTGAGCATCTGGCAGCGCTCCACGTTTTCTATGGAGATGTGATGGGCGTGCGTATTGCACGCAAACACGTCAGTTGGTATCTCGCAACCCTGCCGGGCGCCAGAGAGTTTCGCGCCCACTTCAATCGTTTGGAAGATACGGAAGCACAGTGCGCCAACGTCCGGGAGTTCTTCAGCCAAGGCTGCAAGGGCCCGGATAACGAGAATGATAAAGAGGTGGCCGCATGACGATGATGACCGAGACTTTAGTGAGTGGAACAACACCCGTGAGCGACAACGTCAATTTGAAACAGCACCTCAACACGCCGAGCGAAGAGGGTCAGACCCTGCGCGGAAGTGTCGAGAAGGCGCTGCACAATTATTTCGCCCACCTCGAAGGCGCATCCGTCACTGACGTCTACAACCTGGTGTTGTCGGAAGTCGAGGCTCCGCTTCTGGAAAGCGTGATGAACTACGTCAAGGGCAACCAGACGAAGGCTTCCGAGCTGCTGGGACTGAACCGCGGCACGCTGCGC
Source organism: Pseudomonas syringae group sp. 26L6 (assembly GCF_032587815.1). NCBI lineage: Bacteria > Pseudomonadati > Pseudomonadota > Gammaproteobacteria > Pseudomonadales > Pseudomonadaceae > Pseudomonas > Pseudomonas syringae group sp. 26L6. Next base: position 133,735 of record NZ_JAWHPJ010000011.1, on the reverse strand, counting down.
AAGAAACTCAAACAGTACGATCTGCTTTAAAGCATTCAAAACAGAAAAGGCGACCTTGCACCGCGGTCGCTTTTTTTTGCTGACTTCTTTTGCTTTTGATGGAAATCGAGATGACCGACCAGACTACCCGCCTGCCTATCCGTCGCGCCCTGATCAGCGTATCCGACAAGACAGGAATCCTTGAGTTTGCCCGCGAGCTTGAAGCGCTGGGCGTCGAGATTCTTTCCACTGGCGGTACGTTCAAACTGCTCAAGGACAACGGTGTCGCGGCAGTCGAAGTGGCTGACTATACCGGCTTCGCTGAAATGATGGATGGCCGGGTCAAGACTCTGCACCCCATGATCCACGGCGGCATTCTGGGTCGTCGCGGCATCGACGACGCCATCATGACCGAGCACGGCATCAAGCCGATCGATCTGGTTGCAGTCAACCTGTATCCGTTTGAAGCCACTGTATCCAAGCCGGGCTGCGACCTGCCGACCGCCATCGAAAACATCGATATCGGCGGCCCGACCATGGTCCGTTCCGCTGCGAAGAACCATAAAGATGTCGCAATCGTGGTCAACGCCAGTGACTACGGTCAGGTATTGGAAAGCCTCAAGGCTGGCGGCCTGACCTACGCACAGCGCTTCGACCTGATGCTCAAGGCGTTCGAGCACACCGCCGCCTACGACGGCATGATCGCCAACTACCTGGGCGGCGTCGATCAGACTGCCGAAACCCTGAGCACCGAAGGCCGCAGTCAGTTCCCGCGCACCTTCAACACCCAGTTCGTCAAGGCCCAGGAAATGCGCTACGGCGAGAACCCGCACCAGAGCGCGGCGTTTTACGTTGAAGCCAAACCTGCCGAGGTCGGCATTGCCACGGCCACCCAGTTGCAAGGCAAGGAACTGTCGTTCAACAACGTCGCCGATACCGACGCCGCGCTGGAATGCGTCAAGAGCTTCGTCAAACCGGCCTGCGTGATCGTCAAACACGCCAATCCGTGCGGTGTCGCGGTCTGCCCGGATGATGAAGGCGGCATTCGTCAGGCGTACGAGCTGGCCTATGCCACCGACTCCGAATCGGCATTTGGCGGCATCATCGCCTTCAACCGCGAGCTGGACGCAGCAACGGCCAAGGCCATCGTCGAGCGCCAGTTCGTCGAAGTGATCATCGCGCCAAGCGTCAGCGCCGAAGCGCGTGCCATCGTGGCCAGCAAAGCCAATGTGCGCCTGCTGACCAGCGGCCAGTGGAGCGAGCGTCTGCCTGCCTGGGACTACAAACGCGTCAATGGCGGCTTGCTGGTACAGAGCCGCGATATCGGCATGATCACTCAGGCAGACCTCAAGGTCGTTACCCAGCGTGCCCCTACCGAACACGAAATGCACGACCTGATCTTTGCCTGGAAAGTCGCCAAGTACGTCAAGTCCAACGCCATCGTCTACGCCCGCAACCGCCAGACCGTCGGCGTCGGCGCAGGCCAGATGAGCCGCGTGAACTCGGCACGCATCGCCGCTATCAAGGCCGAGCATGCAGGGCTGCAGGTACAGGGCGCGGTCATGGCCTCCGATGCGTTCTTCCCGTTCCGTGACGGTATCGACAACGCGGCCAAGGTCGGCATCACTGCCGTCATCCAGCCCGGCGGCTCGATGCGTGACAACGAAGTGATTGCAGCAGCAGACGAAGCCGGCATCGCGATGGTCTTCACCGGCATGCGTCACTTCCGGCACTAATCAGAAAAACGGCCGCACTGGCGCAGGCGTCTGCTGCGCCAGTGCGGTCTCGTACGGCGGTTGGGTCGCCTCAGGCACACCGCGTACTCCAGAATCAGCGTCATCGAGGTTTTTGAAATGAATGTTTTGATCATTGGCAGCGGCGGTCGTGAACACGCCCTGGCATGGAAAGTCGCTCAGGACCCACGTGTGCAGAAGGTGTTCGTCGCACCCGGCAACGCGGGCACGGCCATCGAAGCCAAATGCGAGAACGTGGCTATCGACGTTCTGGCACTGGAGCAACTGGCGGATTTCGCTGAAAAGAACGTTTCACTGACCATCGTCGGTCCTGAAGTGCCGCTGGTTGCAGGCGTTGTCGACCTGTTCCGCAGCCGTGGTCTGGACTGCTTCGGTCCGACCGCCGGCGCTGCGCAGCTTGAGGGTTCCAAGGCATTTACCAAGGACTTCCTGGCGCGCCACAAGATCCCTACTGCCGACTATCAGAACTTCACCGAGATCGAGCCTGCCCTGGCCTATCTGCGTGAAAAAGGCGCTCCGATAGTCATCAAGGCCGACGGTCTTGCAGCAGGCAAGGGCGTGATCGTCGCCATGACCCTGGCAGAAGCCGAAGATGCCGTGCGTGACATGCTCGCTGGCAACGCCTTTGGCGAAGCCGGTTCCCGCGTCGTTATCGAAGAGTTTCTCGATGGCGAAGAAGCCAGCTTCATTGTCATGGTCGACGGCAAGAATGTGCTTCCCATGGCCACCAGCCAGGATCACAAGCGCGTCGGCGACGGCGACACCGGCCCGAACACCGGTGGCATGGGGGCCTACTCCCCTGCCCCGGTGGTCACCGCCGAAGTTCATCAACGTGTCATGGATCTGGTTATCTGGCCGACCGTCAGGGGGATGGCTGATGAAGGCAATGTTTACACCGGATTCCTCTATGCTGGTCTGATGATCGACAAAGCTGGCAACCCGAAGGTCATCGAATTCAATTGCCGCTTCGGCGACCCGGAAACCCAGCCGGTCATGCTGCGCCTGCAATCAAGTCTGGTACTGCTGGTTGAAGCAGCGCTGGCGCAGGCGCTGGACAAGATCGAAGCACAGTGGGACCCCCGTCCAAGCCTGGGGATCGTCCTGGCCGCTGGTGGCTACCCCGGCGATTACGCCAAAGGCGCAGTTATCGAAGGCCTGGAAGCTGCTGCACAGTTGGAAGGCAAGATATTCCACGCAGGCACTGCCTTGCAGGATGATCGTGTCGTGACCAGCGGCGGTCGTGTACTGTGTGCTACGGCACTGGGTGACAGTGTTGGCAATGCGCAGCAAAATGCCTATGTGTTGGCTGCCAAGGTTGATTGGCAAGGATGTTTCTATCGCAAGGACATTGGCTACCGTGCCATTGCCCGTGAGCGTGGCGAAGCGCTGGAATAATCGATCAGGCCTGCCTCTTCAATCAGAGGCAGGCCGATTGACCCGGCATTCGCGGTTTTACCAGGCATTCACTCACGAAGGGATTTCATTGTGCGCTGGCTCAGGATTGCCATAGCATCAATCGCTGGACTGCTGACCCTGCTGTTCATGCTTTCGGCACAGGCCGAGCATGGCGCAGGTTGGTCGACGCTGCTCGACGAAAAGGCCCACCTGACGCTGGATGAAATTCGTTCGGCGCGCTATCAGAATCAATTCAGTCCTACCGAGCTGGAACGAGTCACTGCAGCGGAACGTGACAGTGCGGTATGGCTGCATTACCGCCTGCTGCCTACCCAGCACGAGCAGCTTCTGCGCATCTTCGCTCCCGACCTCGCCAGCGCGGACATGTATGTCATGGATGGCGATCAACAGATTGATCACCTGCGCACCGGCAACGAGGTGCCCAAGGAAGATCAGCGTCTGCCTTCGAACGATTTCCTGCTGCCGATCCCCCAGAGTTCGAACACGCTGGATATCTACCTGAAGCTGGTCTCCACCCAGAAAATGCGCCCCAGCATTACCTTGGAGCCGGCCATCAAAAGCGCCGCCGACGAGACCGAGCCGTTCCTGTTCGGGCTGCTTTTCGGTGCGCTGTCGATGCTCATCGTGCAGAACCTGACGCGCTACGGGCATACACGTTCGCGTAGCAATCTATGGCTCGCCGCCTGTGAAGCACTGCTCGGGCTCAGTGCCCTGTTGCTGCTTAACCTGCTGCGCCCGATTGACCCGTGGAATATCGCACAGACCCCCAGTGCGCACATTGCGCTGTTGCTGGCGGCTGTCGCAGGCCTGATCTACACCTACTGCTTCTTCGTCCATCGCAACGCCCGCAAACTGGATCGTCTATTGCTGGGCAACGCCGTGCTCATGGGCATCGGTACTGTGCTGGTACTGCTGGACGACAGACTGCCGATCAATATTCTGACTTTCGGCCTGGTCTCGTTGACGACGTTGAGCATTCTGGCGGTGTCGATGTGGCACTGGCAGAAAGGCTATCGTTCGGCGCGCCTGTTTGTCCTCGGGATGATCATTTTCAACATTGGTTACATGGTGGTTCTGCCGGGCCTGCTGTGGCTGAGTCTGGTGCCGCCACAGTGGCTGATACTCGCGCTGCTCAGCGTGTTCTGCATCAGCGGTCTGTCGATGAGCCTGGCCCTTAGCGAACGCCATCGCAGCATCACCGAAGACCGTTTCAGCCTCAGCCGTGATCAGGCTGCGAGTACCGCCGAAATCAACGCCAAAGCCGAATTTCTGGCCAAGATCAGTCACGAGATTCGCACCCCCATGAATGGCGTGCTGGGCATGACCGAACTGCTGCTCGGTACGCCGCTGTCAGTCAAGCAGCGCGACTATGTGCAGACCATTCACAGTGCCGGTAACGAACTGCTGACGCTGATCAACGAGATTCTGGACATCACCAAGCTCGAGTCAGGGCAGATAGAACTGGACGATGTGCAGTTCGACATCGGCGCGCTGGTCGAGGACTGCCTGAACATCTTCCGCGCCAAGGCCGAGCAGCAGCAGGTCGAGCTGATCAGCCAGATCCAGCCCCAGGTGCCACGGGTTATCAATGGTGACCCGACTCGCCTGCGCCAGACGCTGTTGAGCCTTCTGGAAAATGCCCTGAAGAAGACCGACGAAGGTGAAATTCTTCTGGCCGTCGCCCTTGAGTCTTCGAAAAACGGAAAGACGCGTTTGCGTATTTCGGTGCAGGACAGCGGTGAATCGCTTTCCGACGAAGAACGTGAAGAGTTGCTGCACGCCGAACTGCACAGCCGGAACTTCCTGGCCAGCAGCAGGCTCGGTGGTCACCTGGGGCTGGTCATCGCCCGCCAGTTGATCATCCTGATGGACGGTGAATTCGGTATTCAGAACAGCGGCACCCAGGGCAACACGTTATGGCTGAACCTGCCGCTGGACGCAAAGCTGCTGGAGCAGCCGACCATCGATCTGGACAGCCCGCTGAAAGATGCCAGAGTGCTGGTGGTTGACGACAACGATACCTGCCGCAAGGTGCTGGTCCAGCAATGCAGCGCCTGGGGCCTGAATGTCAGTGCAGTGGCGTCCGGCAAGGAGGCACTGGCCTTGCTGCGGACCAAGGCGCATCTGCGCGACTATTTCGATGTGGTCCTGCTCGACCAGAACATGCCCGGCATGACCGGCATGCAACTGGCCGCCAAGATCAAGGAAGACCCAAGTCTGAATCATGACATTCTGTTGATCATGCTTACCGGCATCAGCAATGCCCCAAGCAAGATCATTGCTCGCAACTCCGGTATCAAGCGCATTCTGGCCAAACCGGTGGCGGGCTACACGCTCAAGACGACGCTGGCAGATGAACTGACCCAGTTGAACAAGGGCGTTGCTGCACAAAAGCCTGGCCCGGTCATCAATACGCCGGTCAGCGTACCGGGCGACTTCCGGATTCTGGTAGCCGAAGACAACAGCATTTCGACCAAAGTGATCCGCGGCATGCTCGGCAAGCTCAACCTGAATCCCGATACGGCGAGCAACGGCGAAGAAGCGCTGCGTGCCATGAAGGCGCAGCGTTATGACCTGGTACTGATGGACTGTGAAATGCCGATACTCGACGGTTTCTCGGCAACCGAGCAATTGCGTGCCTGGGAGGTCGGCAATCAGCGGGTGCGCACACCGGTCGTTGCACTGACTGCGCATATTCTCACTGAGCACAAGGATCGTGCACGCCAGGCAGGTATGGACGGTCACATGGCCAAACCTATCGAGCTGTCGCAACTGCGCGAACTGGTCGAACACTGGGTAGCACACCGCGACAAGGCTCGCGGACTGCCGTCGGACGGCGAGCAGTATCGAAGAAACTGACAGCAACGGGAAAGGCACACAGTGGCCTGATAGACTGGCGCTGCCATCCACCTGCTGCTGTGAGTCGAAGCCATGCTTCACGTGTTGTTCAGCGTCTATCTGAAAATGCTGGTGCTTTACAGCCCGTTTTTCGTTCTTTCCTGCTTCATCAGCCTGACCCGCGGTCACTCGCGCAAGGAACAGCGGCGTCTGGCCTGGAAGGTAGCGCTGGCGACACTGATTTCCAGCATCTTGCTGTATCTGTTCGGTAGAGTGATTTTCGATGTATTCGGAATCACGGTCGATGCCTTCAGGATTGGGGCTGGCAGCGTGCTGTTCATATCCGCGCTGGGCATGGCCCAAGGCAAATCGGCCGTCCAGACCGATAATATCCAGCAGGATGTGACCATTGTTCCGCTGACCATTCCCCTTACCGTCGGCCCCGGCACCATCGGTGCGCTACTGGTCATGGGCGTCAGTCAGCCTCATTGGGATGACAAACTCACTGCCATCCTGAGTATTGCACTGGCCAGCCTCACGGTTGGCGCGGTGCTTTACCTCTCCAACCGTATCGAACGTATCCTGGGCGATCAGGGTTTGCAGATTGTCAGCCGCCTGATGGGGTTGTTCGTCTGTGCGTTGGCGGCACAAATCATCTTTACCGGTATAAGGGGCTATCTGCTGCCCTGATACAACTCAGATACGTGCAGCCCGCACCAGCCCTTGCGCCCTGCCGTCCAGATACTGCGTTACGTCATTACGATGTGCGGCGTAAATCTTGCGGTCAAAGGTGTAACTGCCGCCCTTGAAGTGAAACAGCAGCCGTCGGCTACCTGCCGCGTGCTCGTCCACGCTCAGATGCAGACTGCACAGCAACAGAAGTACCCGATCAGGTTCATACTTCTCGCAGGGCACTATCTGGAAGCTGCCCAGACGGCCTTGTTCAAAGCCGTTTTTAAAGTAAGACTCTGCCGCCTGATTCACTCCCAATGCTGCGACAGCGCGCTGCACCATGTCGCCAAGGCGCTTGCGGTCCGCTGGATTGCTGACCTTGAAGGTCGCCTGTAACAAATCATCGACATTGCTTACGACCAGTGAGTCGCCCAGAACCACGCCTTTTTGCTGTATGCCACGTGTCTTGAGCCGGCTGCGGTAGTAATGCATCCAACTGCTCCACTGCATCTTGAAATCAAACTGCTTACCTGCGAACAACTGCGCATCCAGAAGTACATCCTGAATGTCCGTGCGCTCCTCACTTGTAAGCCCCGGAAGAAACGTCACCATACTGGGGATATCGCCCAGATACGCCGCATTGCCTGTGCCTGCTTTCATTTGAGTAACCCCCTTCCATGGGAACTTGACCGTCGTTATAAATTGATGATTTCAGCGGCAGCACGATCAGCCAGCATGTCCTGAACAGTCTGGCGAAAAGGTTCGAAGCTCTTGCGACTGAACCGAAACGCAGTACCAACAGCATGTACTTGCATTTCTCCGCCAAGAATCTGCCAAAAATAAAGCGCTGGCCTCGACGCAATGGTGGTCATCTGTAGGCTGCACAACAGGATCATCACCTCGTCTTCGCTGTGCATTGCACAAGGCATGAGTTGAAAGCTTTCAGAACGTCCAGACGTAAACCAGCTGCTGAAAAATGTCTTCGCATGGTTACTGCTCAGCAGCCTGTCGAGTGAGCTGCGATAGAGCTGGCGAAGCTCGACGGAGTTATTGACCATTGGAAGCTGCAATTTGCCAATGTCCCTGAAACTGTGAATTCTCAAGCGCACGTCGTTAATCACCGCGCTGCGCCGTCCACCCGTTGCAAGAATGGCTTGCTGGTAAGCGTCCAGCCATGAACGCCAGGCCATGCGCGGGGAATGCTGGTCATCGGCGACAAGTTTCGCGTGATGCAGACAGTCCTGTACGTCCTGACGCAAACCGGGCTCGACGTTACGGGCGAAAGACAGGAGATTGGCCCCTGCCAGCAGGGTCTCATCCAGATCAGACATAAGGCGTTTCCCCAAGCGACATGATCATACCGGGACGCCTGCTCGACAACGCCTTGTCGATGTCATCGCGAAACTGCGAATAGACCTGTTCAATCAATTGCATTTTATAAACGGTCACAGCGATGTTGCCGTAGACACTTTGCGGTTCGAGTACTTCGAAAAGAAAACCGGATGGCAACGGCTGACGTGTGGCGAACTGAAGCTGCGCCAGCGTCAGGTTGTGCTGATCGTCGAAGAACCCCAGTTGCAGGACCACGCCGACCTGCAATTTTCCCGCATGATTCAAACCGCTCTGTACCGTCTGGCTACGCAGCAACTGAAGCGCCGGGTTGCGAGCCGATTGCTTGCACACTTTACGCATCAATGTTTCTGCGTCCTGCAGGGTCTGCGCTGACACTGACGGTGCAAGGGCACGCTCGAGGCAACTCCATACGGTTCGGACAGCATCTACCGGCAAAGGCTCGCTGACGTGTTCGCTGGCATTCAGCACCCAGCCGAAACGCAGAGCCGCAGCAAGGCGGGTTTCATTCCATTTTTCGAACTCGGCGAACCTGGGGTGTTGCTTCGATGCTGCCAACTGCACATACAGCATCGAGTCCAGCACATCGTTTTTCGGCGCGACCTGCTGCGAAGTGGGGAAAAACAGCAAACAGCCGGCGTTGACGACTGCGGCATCCAATTCCTGCTTCATGGGAGAAATTCCTTTTTATCCCGAAAGCGGAGGCAACCCGTGCCTCCGCAAATAACCCGATCAGATTTCAAACTCTTCGATCGCGCTCTTGGCGTTGTCGCTGAGCTTTTGCTGGATCAGGTCGCGATGGCGCGAATACAGGCTCGTGTTGAGCACCAGGTTGTCCTCGCCTTTCCAGGTTTCAACGTTTGTGTCCTGCCACTCCCAGAACAGGACATTGGTGACATCACTGTCGGTATGGAAGCTGACCGCGCCCATGGACAGAGTCACGGTCTTGTCATCGGACTCGATGCACGAGGCAATACGGAAACTGCCTCCGCGGTGGTTTTTTGTCTGGCTTTCAAACAGGCGCAGAGGCTCTTTTTTAGCTTTCAGTGCAGCGATGGCATCCGCAGCGACCTTGAGCATCAGCAGCAATGCAGGCCCAGGCAAAGCGGCAGCCGCAACAGCCGAGCCAAGGATCTCAAGGCCGACTTCGTCCATGGTGAAACGCTGCTGGGTAGCACGATAGCGGGCATAGTTCCAATGGGTGGAAAGCCAGCCAACCTTCGAGAGTACTTCGTTGAATTTGTCGTACCACTGATCACCCTGGGTTTCAGGGCTGAACGCCTTGTTGGCCACAAGGGTGGCAAACAGAAAGGAGTCCATGACGTCTTGCTTGCTCTGCCGCGAAACGCCCTCGGCAAATGCCAGCAGACTGCTTGCAACCACAGCACCCTTGGCAGCTTCATCGCCTGGGTCAAAGTCAGTCTCGTCACTGGCCAGAAGCAATTCAGGCTTTATGGCTGCTGCGTGGGCGATGGACGAAGCAGGGCATTCAGCCAGCTCACAAGCGGCAATGTAATCTAGGTTGTCGGTCATGCTCATCGTATTGTCCTGTTTCATTTCATTTAGTCCTTTAATTCGTGAGTCCTTATGGACAGATACGAGACTAATCAAATAAATCAGGCCGTTTTTCCGGCACTTTCGAGCGGTCTATTGGTGGCTTTTTCAACTGCCGCGGCAACACTCGATGGCGCGCGCAAAACTCAAGCAGTGCTCAGCCCTCGGTAAACAGCGGGCGAAAGAAAAATCCGTGGCAGGACAGAGAAAAAAGCCACAAGCCTGGCAACTTGAAGAACATCCGTTCGCGCAAGCAGCCAGGCCGAAAACTCGGCCTGAATGCCTGTTGATACGCAGAGGTTTCAGCACTTTCCCACAGTAAATTCGATACAGGTACGACAAGCCTATGGGCTCAGGCTGTAGGTTTCGCGCCATACCAGCGGGGCGTGTAGACCCAATTGCCGCCTTCGTTGCGAGGAAAGGTGCAGGTCAGGGAAGAGCCGATCAGCACCATGGTTCGCATGTCCACCTGCTCCGGCGTCAGTTCACCCAGCGTAATGACGCGCAGTGTCTGGCCAGGACGACCGATGTCGCGCCCAAGCGTGACGGGCGTTTCAGGAGTGCGGTGCTGGCGAACTATCTCCAGCGCACGCCCCAGTTGCCAGGGTCGTGAACGGGAAATCGGGTTGTAGAAGGCCAGCGCAAGGTCTGCCTGACAGGCAAGGTCCAGACGCTTTTCGATGATCTCCCAAGGCTTGAGGTTATCGGACAGCGACAACACACAGAAATCATGCCCCAACGGCGCACCAGCCTGAGCGGCGGTTGCCAGAGAAGCCGAGACACCCGGGAGAATCTCCAGCTCGACAGAGTGCCAGTGCGGGTTGCCGGACTCGTGCAGCGCTTCAAGCACTGCCGAGGCCATGGCGAACACGCCCGGATCACCGGACGACACCACAACCACCGAACGACCTTGCGCGGCCAGTTCGAAGGCATGCCGGGCACGCAGCATTTCTTCGCGATTGTCGGTGCAATGCAGTACCTGATCGGCACGAAACGGCCCGGCCATGCGCACGTAGGTTTCGTAACCCAGCACATCATTGGCGCGTGCCAGTTCAGCCTTGACCGCAGGCACCATAAGGTCCGCTGCGCCGGGGCCCAGGCCGATGACTGCAAGCCGGCCACGCCCACGGCCGATGTTCTGCACATCCAGCGGTTGAGTCGCGACGGCAATCGCCATGTCGTCGACGCTGAGTGGCGGCAACCGTTGCGGCACGCAGCGGGAGGCCATTTCGCTGGCCGCCCCAGCCTTGTCGAAGCGCACCGGGACGCCCAGCTCGCTGGCTGCCTGATGCAACTGCGCGTTGGCCATCTGCTCTTCGCTGGTCAGCAGACAAGCCAGCGATTGCTCGGCAATGCTTGCGTCGTGCAACGCCGAGCGGACCCGCATAGCCAGTTCAGCGGTTATTTCGCTGACGGCGACCAGTACACTGCGCGGGTAGATCAGTAATTCATGGGGAGCGGGCTCACGTAGGGCGCAGCCGACATGAATCGTCAGCTCAGCCTGCGGATCTTCGGGCAGTTGTGCTTGCTCCAGCCAGGGTGCCTCGCCTTCAATGCGCACCGGCTCGCCGGAGAGCAAGTCGGAAACAAAACGCTTGCCCAGCTCCAGGTCGCCCAGTGCATAGCCGCTGGGCGGGTTGAGCAGGCAGGTGCCGAAGCGCAATTCGCCGCTGGTGGTGATTGCCGGTGCAACGCCAAGCCCGTTGGCAATGCTGCGCGCCATGACATTGACCCCGCCCAGGCCACCAAGCAGTGGCACCACTGCACTACCGTCCTCAGCTACGGCGAGTACCGGCGGCTCGACGCCCTTCTCCAACAGCAGCGGGGCCAGGGTGCGAATCACTATGCCAGCGGCACACAGGGCGATAATAGGGGTGTTTTGCTGATACAACTGACGCAGCGTGCTACCGAATTCGCTGTAGGCAATGTCAGCGTTCTGCACACGCTCGGCCAGGCCATGAATCTGCGCATCGGGAAACAGCTGCTGAATGCGCCGCGCGGTAGCCAGGCTGCCATTGCCGAGAATAACGATGGCTGGAATGTTGAGAGTCATCAGCCTTGCCACCTGTCACCCGGAACGATAATCAGCGAAAAATACGGCGAAGACATCGGGTCTACCTGATCCAGCGGGACGATTTTCTGGTTGGCCATGGTTGCGCGCTCGACATACAGCGCACGCCCGGCCATGCCCAGTTCGGTCAGCACTTCACGGACCTTGTGGAAGTTACGTCCCAGTTTCATGATCACTGCTGCATCGGCATCAGCCAGCTTGCGTTTCAGGTCCTCGTGGGACAGCACGCCGGACAGCACCGACAGGCTCTGGTTGCGATACACCAGCGGCGCGCCCAGTACCGAAGCGCCACCGAGCATCGAACACACACCCGGAATCACTTGCGCCTCGTAGCGCTCGGCCAGGCGGTCGTGCAGGTACATGTAGGAACCGTAGAAGAACGGGTCGCCTTCGCAGATCACCGCTACGTCACGCCCGGCATCCAGATGCGCCGCAATGTGCAGGCTGGACTCGTCGTAGAAGTCGCTGATGACTTTTTCGTAGGACAGCGGCGCTGGCAAGGCCTCGGTGGTGACCGGATAGACCAGTGGCATCAACGTTTGAACGTCCTGCAAGTGCGCTTCGATAATGCCGAATGCGTTGCCCTTTTTACCCTTGGCCACGAAGTACGCCACCACAGGCGACTCCCGCAGCAGGCGCAGCGCCTTGACGGTAATCAGCTCCGGGTCGCCGGGGCCGACGCCCAGGCCAATCAATCGACCGCGTGCCTGCATCATTCGATCTCCGTGGCCAGTGCATTGACAGCGGCCACGGCCATGGCGCTGCCGCCACGACGACCCTGCATGATCACAAATGGCACGCCACGGCTGTCTGCGGCAAGCATGGCCTTGGACTCGGCAGCGCCGACAAAGCCAACCGGAAAGCCGAGAATCAGCGCTGGTTTCGGCGCGCCTGCATCGAGCATTTCGAGCAGATAGAACAGCGCAGTCGGCGCATTGCCGATGACCACTACGCTGCCTTCCAGGTACGGACGCCACAGCTCCAGCGCCACAGCAGAGCGAGTATTGCCCAGTTCGAGCGCCATTTCCCGCACGCCTTCATCGTGCAATGTGCAGATGATCTGGTTGTTGGCGGGCAGCCGGGTACGGGTGATGCCTTCTGAGACCATGCGTGCGTCGCAGAGGATCGGTGCACCGGCGGCCAGGGCATTGCGCCCGGCTGTACCGGCACCCGGCGAGAAGCGCAGGTCCTCAATGACTTCGACCATCCCGCAGGCATGGATCACGCGCACGGCGAGTTTTTCCAGGTCGGCGGGGATCGTGTCCAGGCGCGCTTCGGCGCGAATGATCGAGAAGGAGTTGCGATATATCTCCTGACCATCGCGGATGTAATCAATCATGCAATGTTGCTCCGTGAGTCGGCGTTCAACTGCGCACCGACTGCTTCAATAGTAAGGTCACGCGCGCGCAGCACACCGAAACCGGCATGCGCTGCGTCGCGAAAATAAAGGTCGTAACGGCCGGGCGAAACGGCCAGCAAGGTTACCGGCGCTACGTGAGCAGCAGCGCAGGAACGCGTGCAACCGCTTAAATGAACGGCCTGACTGGCAACCAGGCCGGTAGCCAGTTGCAGCGCATCAGCCTTGGTATCGGCCAGCCCTTTTGCACAGCCGGCAGAACCGGTACACGCCACCATCTGCGCCAGTGGCTGTTCGGCCGAACAGATCAGACCCGCGGCCTGCAACGCCGTCATCACTGTTGCAGCGCGCTCGACCGGCACATTGGGCAACAGCAGGCTCTGCCAGGGCGTCAGGCGCAAAGTGCCGTCGCCCTGCTCTTCTGCCAGTTGCGCGACGATGGCGAGTGTGGCGGCATCAAGACGCCCCAGCGGAACCACCGCCCCCACCGCAACCCGCGCAGGCTCGGCCTGTGGATAAATACCGATATGCCGATTGCCCTGAATGGCCGGGCGCTGCCAGCCGGTGACGGCTTGATCCACCCGCAACGCGCAGTCCAGCCGGGTAGAAAGCTCGCGCAACACATCGTCGGTCGACACCTCGGCCAGCAGATGCCGCATCCGGGTATGCTCCGGGCGGGCCAGATCGAGGAACAATTCCAGCAACCCGACAACCAGTGCTTCTCCAGCCGCCAGCGGCACAGCGGCCAGCGGTCGATCATTGGCCGGGCAACCGGCCAGCCCGAACGCCAGCAGCACTTCGCCGTCGAGGTTCAGCGCCGACAGCCACACATCATGCCCGTGTTCGAGCATCACCAGCGCTTCACCAGCATCCAGCGACAACGCAAATTTGGGTGACAGCTCATGGAAGCGCGGATGATTTTCCAGCGCATCGAGAACCTGCGCCGCCAACGGTCGGGCATCGAACAGCATGCGCGAATCCAGCCCCGCGGTCGGGCTGAGCATCAGGTTGCGCACATCGTCACTGGCAGGGTTGGCCGGGCCGAGTCCTGCCGCCATCAACGCCTTGATCAACCCATCGTGATCAGCGCCGATGCCGCGAATTTGCAGATTGGCGCGATTGGTGGCTTCGATAACGCCCTGTGCATAAGTCTGCGCAGCCTCTGCAACCGCCATTGCCTGCACACTGCTGATGACCCCGCCCGCCAGCTTGATCCGGCAGATCCCGCCGTCCAGTGCCGGGACGATACGCAGCAACCCCGGACAGGCCGAGGGGCGTAGCGTTGCAGAGGATGTGCGAGCGGACTGCGGCTCGTTCAATGGATCACCCGGTATGAACTGGACGTGGATTAGAGCACTTGTACCCCGTCGGGCGCGGTATTATGCCTGCTTTGTCCGCAGGCATGAAAAGGCGCTCTGTCGGAAGTTCGGATTGAGGTAGGTACATGTCGCCGTGGCTGACAGTCGTGGGAATCGGAGAAGACGGTTACAAGGGCCTGGGCAAGAACGCCCGGCACGCTCTGCTGCACGCTGATCAGGTGTTCGGCGGTCCGCGCCAGCTGGCATTGCTGCCGCCGTGCATTCGCGCCGAGCGGCGTGCATGGCCGAGTCCATTTTCGCTGAACCCGGTGCTGGAACAGCGCGGTGCCGAAATCTGCGTACTGGCCAGTGGCGATCCGATGCTGTTCGGCGTCGGCGCCAGCCTGGCACGCGTAGTCGCCATCGACGAAATGCGTATTCTGCCCGCCCCTTCTTCTTACTCTCTGGCCGCCGCTCGTCTGGGCTGGCCGTTGCAGGAAGTCGTTACCTTGTCAGTGGTTGCGCGTCCGGTAGCCGCATTGAACGCTCATTTCCATCATGGCGTACGTCTGCTGGTGCTGAGCAATGATGGCAGCAGCCCCGCAGTGATTGCCGGTTTGCTGCGCGAACGAGGCTTTGGCCCTAGCCGCATGACGGTCCTGGAGCATCTGGGAGGTGAAGCCGAACGGCGCGTCGAGGGGCTGGCCAGTGAATGGGGCAATCCCGAGATCGCTGCACTGAACCTGGTTGCCGTCGATTGTCGCGCCGACGCCAGCGCCATTCGCCTGAGTACAGTGGCCGGTTTGCCAGACAGCGCTTTCGAGCATGACGGCCAGTTGACCAAACGCGACGTGCGGGCCATCACCCTTGCCCGCCTTGCTCCGGTGCCGGGTGAACTGCTTTGGGACGTCGGCGCGGGCTGCGGTTCCATCGGCATCGAATGGATGCGCGCGCACCCAACCTGCCGGGCGATGGCCATAGAAGCGGACGAAGGCCGTCAGCAACTGATCGAATTCAATCGCGATGCGTTGGGCGTGCCGGGCCTGCAATTGGTCCGCGGCAGCGCGCCACAGGCGCTGGGCGGCCTGGAACGTCCAGATGCGATTTTCATTGGCGGTGGCGTGACCCGTATCGGCGTGCTGGAAACCTGCTGGGAGCAGTTGCGCTCCGGCGGGCGGCTGGTCGCCAATGCAGTCACCCTGCAAAGCGAGGCTGCACTTATGGCCTGGCGCGAGCGGCATGGCGGCGAACTGACGCGTATTCACGTCGCCCATGCTCAGCCTCTTGGCGAGTTCGATACGTGGCGTCAGGCCTTGCCGATCACTCTGCTGGATGTAGTCAAACCCTGATGCGCGAAGAAACCGCCGAACAGCCTGCTCCGCTGCGCAGTGGCCTGACCACCGGCAGCTGCGCCACAGCAACCAGCCTCGCGGCAGCGCGGCTGTTACTCAGCGGGCAAATCAGCGATGCGGTAGAGATTGTGTTGCCCAAGGGCAAACAGGTGCAGATGCGCCTGGAATTCTGCCGCCTTGTGGATAACTTCGCCGAAGCCGGAACACTCAAGGATGCCGGGGACGATCCCGACGTTACTCACGGCGCGCTGGTGTTTGCGCGCGTCAGGCTGGAAATGGCACCCGGCGTGCGCTTCGTGGCAGGCGCAGGTGTAGGCAGCGTGACCCGCCCCGGCCTGGTGTTGGCGGTGGGCGAGCCCGCCATCAACCCGGTGCCTCGACGCATGATGACCGAACACTTGCTGCAGCTGGCGGAAGAACTCGGCTACAGCGGTGGTTTCGAGGTTACGATTGGCGTCGAGGGCGGCGAAGCGCTGGCGCTCAAAACCATGAATCCGCGCCTCGGTATTCTCGGCGGACTGTCGATTCTCGGCACCAGCGGGATTGTCCGGCCCTTCTCCTGCGCGGCGTACATCGCGTCGATCCATCAGGGCATCGACGTCGCCACCACCAACGGCTATCGGCATATTGCCGCCTGCACCGGCAACGCCAGCGAAGACACCATGCGCCGCGTGTACAACATCCCGGATATCGCCCTGATCGAAATGGGCGATTTCGTCGGCGCAGTGCTCAAGCACCTGCGCAAGGTGCCTGTGGATAAGTTGAGCTTGTGCGGTGGCTTCGGCAAGATCAGCAAACTGGCAGCAGGCCACATGGATCTGCACAGCCGCCATTCGAGCATCGACCTGCCGCAACTGGCGCTGTGGGCTGCGGATACAGGCGCGGACGCAGACCTGCAACAGCGTATTCGCGATGCCAATACCAGCCAGCAGGCGCTTGCGATGAGCGCTGCCGCGGGTGTGCCGCTGGGTGATGAGGTGTGTCGTCATGCGCTGGCTTTTGCCCGTAGCGTGGTGCCTGCACAGGTTCAGGTCGAAGTGTTCGCCATAGACCGTCAGGGCGGTATCGTCGGTCAGGCGGGCGTTGCGTTATCGAAGGAACACACATGAAACGAATTCTGCTGTTGGGCGGCATTACCGAAGCGCTGGCGATTGCACGCAGGCTCGGGCCTGAGCATATCTATAGCCTGGCAGGTGTGGGTCGAGTGCCGGCAGATCTGGCCTGTCAGTTGAAAGTTGGCGGCTATGGCGGCGCAGAGGGCATGGCGCAGTACATTCGTGACCAGGGCGTCGATTTGCTGCTGGACGCAACCCATCCGTATGCCGCGCAAATCAGCCACAACGCTGCATGTGCGGCCCGGCTGACTGGAATTCCCTGCTGGGCCTTGCGCCGCACTGCCTGGCAGGCTGGTGCGGGTGATGACTGGCGTGAAGTGGCCGACTGGTCAGAACTGGTCACGGCACTGGCGCCCTTCAAGCGGCCACTGTTCACGCTAGGGCGCGAGCCTTTGCAGCATCTGCACGAGATTCCGGAGCATCAATTCTGGACGCTTCGGGCATTGGACAGCTACCCCGGCAATGACCACTGCGAAGTGATCGGCGCGCGCGGCCCGTTTGCACTGGAAGACGAACGTCAGCTGTTTGAACAACGCGATATTGATGTGCTGATCGGCAAAAACAGTGGCAGCAGCTCCACCGAACCCAAGCTTGAAGTCGCCCGCGAGCGCGGCCTGCCCGTCCTGATCCTGAAACGCCCGGAGTTGCCTGAGGTGGATCGGATTTTGGGGAGTGTGGATGAGGTGCTGGAGGCCTTGGGGCTTGTTGACGATCAGATTGACAATGCCTGAAATCTGGTTCCTTAGAGGGCCTTTCTTCATTTTCTGAGGGAAAATTCCGAACATCCCAGAGTCTCTTGTTTAGGACAAACTTGATAACTAGCCTGCGCGACCAACAGCTGGTAACTTATCGAGGTGTATCCCAAGGGATACTCGAAAATATGAATCGCTTTGAACAGACGCCCGCTTTTGCGGAGTGGTTAAGGTCGTTGAAGGACTCCATTGGCAGAGCTCGAATTCTGGCTCGAATAAGAGCAGCAGAGCTCGGTAACTTCGGGGACTGCGATGCTTTAGGTCAAGGCGTCAGAGAGCTACGAATACACCATGGACCAGGTTATCGGGTGTATTTTGCCCGACGCACGGGTGTGGTTTACCTGCTCTTGATCGCTGGTGACAAATCGTCTCAAAAGCGCGACATAAAATTTGCCAGACAGCTGGCGAGAGAGCTCTGTGAGAGGGAGTAACCATGAACAACGAGACGACACCGTTCGATACCGTCGACTATTTGAAGACACCTGAAGATATGGCCAATTATCTGGATGCGTGTCTTGAAGAGGATTCAGGAGACGGGCTGCTCGTAAGGGCCGCGCTGAACGACATAGCAAGGGCTTATGGCATGACACAAATCGCACGTGATACAGGTCTTGGTCGTGAGAGCCTCTACAAAGCGCTGGGTGCAAACGGTAATCCAGAGTTCACGACCATCATGAAAGTCGTGAGGGCGATGGGGATCAAACTACACGCAAGTACGCGCTAAAAAACTCGAAATAGCACGCTTGCCCGCCTCTCTCACCTTAAATACCTGAACGTCACCGGAGAATCCCCGCATGCTCAAAAACGCACTCCTGCTGGCCGCATTACTGCTGCCAGCCTGCTTCGCCCAGGCCCATGAGTACAAGGCTGGGCCGTTGCTGATTGGCCATCCCTGGTCAATGGAGCTGCCGCCCAATGCACCGACGGTCGCGGCGTATTTCACTGTCGAGAACAAGGGCGACAGCGCAGATCGTCTGATCAGCGTCGACAGCCCCATCGCCGGGCAAGCGCAGTTGCATGAGCATATACATGCCGACGGACTGATGAAGATGCAGCACGTTCAGGCGGTCGACATCCCGGCCGGTGCGAAGGTGAGTTTCGCGCCGATGGCCTGGCACGTGATGCTGCTGGACCTCAAAGACCGTTCGAAGCTGGTCACCGGCCAACGCTTCCCGATGACCCTGCATTTTGAAAAGGCGGGAGATGTCGAGGTGCAGGTCGTGGTACAAAAGCAGGCTCCGGAACACCAGCACTGAGTCGTTTTACAAAGTGAGCACATTGCGCCGCGTTCGCGACAGATCAGCCACCCGTAACAAACGGGGCGCATGGCTGAGTCTGTTCGCCATGTTGATGATCTTTATCGGTCCACTGGTTTCCCAGTCGATGCCGATGGATCATCACGCCGGCATGTCGATGTCCATGCCAGCCAGTATGGATATGTCGGCAGACAGCCACGCCCATCACGGCGGCGAGCATGCCATGCCTGCCGACGCGGGCATGAGCGATCACGCGCTGTGGGCAAAATGCGGCTATTGCACACTGCTGTTCAGTTGCCCGGCACTGCCCCATGTGCTGGAACTGGTCGCAGCCCCGCCGCCAAGGCCGGGTGATTTCTTTGCCTCGCAGCCGCTGCCGGGGCATGCACACAAGGCTATATTCCCCAATGCCCGAAGCCGGGCACCGCCAGCGCTCACCACGGCATAACCCGAAAAAAAGATTCCACGACGGCGCGCAGCTCAAGGCTGCGCGCCATTCGTGCTGTGTTATCCCTATTGGGGAGCGTTTAACGTGTCCAAACCTGATGTCTCTTTTTACAACCTTGCCTGGCGATGGCATTTCTACGCAGGGTTGTTCGTCGCGCCGTTCATGATCCTGTTATCGCTGACCGGCATCATTTACCTGTTCAAGCCGCAACTGGACAACCTGATGTACCACGACCTGCTCAGCGTGGCACCGGCCGAGCACCGCCTCACTGCCGACGAGCTGCAACAGCGGGTGATGAGTGCCTACCCACAGGCCGGCATCGGCAAGTATTTCCCGCCGTCAAGCACCGAGGGCAGCGCACAGTTTGTGATCAGCGAGCAAGGCCGCGAGGTGAATGTCTTCATTGATCCCTATCGCGGCGAGATTCTTGGCACCCAGGACGCCAAAGAGAACCTGCAGGCGATTGCCCGCGCACTGCATGGCGAGCTGATGATCGGTACGCTGGGTGACCGGCTTGTCGAGCTGGCGGCTGGCTGGGGGATTGTGCTGGTGGTCTCCGGCCTTTATCTATGGTGGCCCCGAGGCCGCTCGGCCGCCGGCGTGTTCTGGCCACGCCTGACCGCCAAGGGGCGCGTGCTGTGGCGTGATCTGCACGCGGTGACCGGTTTCTGGGGCGCGTTTTTGCTGTTGTTCATGCTGTTGAGCGGCATGACCTGGACCGGGCTGTGGGGCAAACAATACGCTGCGGTATGGAACACCTTTCCGGCAGCCATGTGGACTGACGTGCCCAAGTCCGACAAGCAGGCTGGCGAACTGAACAATGCCAGCGTGCAGACCGTGCCATGGGCCATGGAAAATACGCCGATGCCGGTTTCTACCGGCGAGCACGCCGAGCACATGGACCACATGCATATGTCCAGCGCACTGGCAGCGCCAACCGTGTCGTTGCAGCGAGTTGTCGACATTGCACGCGCCAGAGAGATCGTACCGGGCTACAGCATCACCCAGCCTAAAACAGCTGATGGCGTATTCACTGTGTCGGTGTTCGCCGACGACCCGCGCGATGACGCGACGCTGCATATCGATCAGTACACGGGCAAGGTGCTGGCCGACGTGCGCTACGTTGATTACAGCGCAGTGTCCAAGGCCACCGAGCTGGGCGTGATGCTGCATGAAGGTAAATTTTTCGGCTGGATCAATCAGTTGCTGATCCTGCTGATCTGCCTGATGGTACTGCTCAGCTCGGTCAGTGGGTTGGTGATCTGGTGGAAGCGCCGACCTCGAAGCGGGCTGGGTGTACCGCCATTGCGCCACGACCTGCCACGCTGGAAAACCGCGACGGTGGTCATGATTGCCCTGGGCGTCATATTCCCTCTGGTGGGTATTTCGATGCTGATTGTCTGGGTGCTTGATCGAATAGTGCTTTCACGCTTTGCCAAAACAGCGGCAACAGCTTAGATTGCTCGCTGCGGGGCCTGAAACCATTGAGTGGCGTTGTGATGAATTCCTCCTCATACCCGGTTTCAGGTCCCGCCCTGCTTTGAACCTTCATGCCCCCGAAACTTCCTACCGACCAGATCGCCAATGCTGCCTTCACCGACCTGCGCTGGCCGATAGCGGTGCGCCGTCAGCCCTGACTACAAGGACCACTTCAGTCAGCCGGATATCGAAAGCCGTACTTACCTCACGCGCTTTATCGACAAGCAACTGGATAAAGTGCTGAAACAGGCATCCGTAATGCCCGAGCACAACTGACCAGCCTGACAACTGCCTGGCCTGCATCCTTGCAGGAAGCAAACAGCGCTGAGCGTTTGAAGTTCGAGT
Organism: Pseudomonas syringae group sp. 26L6; assembly: GCF_032587815.1. Lineage (NCBI taxonomy): Bacteria > Pseudomonadati > Pseudomonadota > Gammaproteobacteria > Pseudomonadales > Pseudomonadaceae > Pseudomonas > Pseudomonas syringae group sp. 26L6. The sequence goes on along the minus strand of NZ_JAWHPJ010000011.1, from coordinate 112,699 downwards.
CGCGTGCAACTGGGTGCGACAACACGGGTCAACGGCCAGCTGTTCGCCTGGTTCGATGCTCCCGAGCGACTCGTTGACCAGACCTACGATCTTTACACCGGAGCACAGGAGTTCTGGGTATGAGGCGCTTGGCCGTTTGAACACCCAGCCAGTAGAGACAATGCTGGTATTTCCTGGTCCGCACCATTGCAGCGCATAGCGCACACCCTCTTCCTGCCCCCGTTCCAGGTTGGTGCGCACACCCTTTACTGCGCGACACATTCGTTCCATTTTACGACGCGCTTAGGTTGGCCCAGACCTTGCTAACGGTTGAAAGAGCAACGTAATGCACCGCCGCAGACCTATCAAAAAAATGAACCAAGGGAGCTAGTCAATGAAGCGTCGCAGCCTGATCAAAGCCTTTACCCTGTCCGCATCGATCGCCGCCATGGGGTTGACCTGGACCGTTCAGGCTGCCGAAACCATCAAGGTCGGTATTCTGCATTCGTTGTCAGGGACCATGGCGATCTCCGAGACCTCGCTCAAAGACATGGCCTTGATGACCATTGACGAAATCAACGCCAAAGGCGGCGTCAACGGCAAGATGCTCGAAGCAGTGGTTGTCGACCCGGCTTCCAACTGGCCACTGTTCGCCGAAAAAGGCCGCCAATTGCTGACCCAGGACAAGGTGGCGGTGGTCTTCGGTTGCTGGACATCGGTATCGCGCAAATCGGTGCTGCCGGTCTTTGAGGAACTCAACGGCTTGCTGTTCTACCCCGTGCAGTACGAAGGCGAAGAGATGTCGCCCAACGTGTTCTACACCGGTGCCGCGCCTAACCAACAGGCGATCCCTGCGGTCGAGTACGTAATGAGTGAAGAAGGCGGTTCGGCCAAGCGCTTCTTCCTGCTCGGCACCGACTATGTCTACCCACGTACCACCAACAAGATTCTGCGCGCATTCCTGCACTCCAAAGGTGTAGCGGATAAAGACATCGAAGAGGTCTACACCCCGTTCGGTCACTCCGACTATCAAACCATCGTGGCCAACATCAAGAAATTCTCTGCGGGTGGCAAGACAGCGGTTATCTCCACCGTGAACGGCGATTCCAACGTACCGTTCTACAAGGAACTGGCCAACCAGGGCCTGAAAGCCACCGACGTACCGGTTGTAGCGTTTTCGGTAGGCGAAGAAGAACTGCGCGGCATCGACACCAAACCACTGGTAGGCCACCTCGCCGCCTGGAACTATTTCCAGTCGGTGGAAAACCCGGTCAACAAGAAGTTCGTCGCTGACTGGACTGCCTACGCCAAAAAGAAAAACCTGCCAGGCGCTGACAAAGCGGTAACCAACGACCCGATGGAAGCTACTTACGTCGGTATTCACATGTGGGCACAGGCAGTCGAGAAAGCCAAAACCACTGACGTGGACAAGGTACGCGAGGCAATGGCCGGACAAACCTTCGCAGCACCGTCGGGATTCACCCTGACCATGGACAAAACCAACCACCACTTGCACAAGCCGGTAATGATTGGCGAAGTGGAGGACAACGGTCAGTTCAACGTCGTCTGGCAGACCAAAGAGCCGATCCGCGCCCAGCCATGGAGCCCCTACATTCCTGGCAACGACAAAAAGCCTGATCATCCCGTGAAGAGCAACTGATGTGACGGGGCTGAGAGCACAATAACTCTCGCCCCTACGCTCCAGCGCTAGTCGTACGCACACGTTCGCTCGGCCTCAGGGTGGAAAGCATTTTTTGTAGGAGCGGACTTGTCCGCGAAGGCGGCTGTTCAAACGATACATCTTCAGTGAATGTAACGGCCCTTTCGTGAACAAGTTCACTCCCACGGCCTTCGGCCAGAATCAAGAGCAGACGGCGCCACACTCAATCAAGGCCATATTGATATGCCTTCCTACTTCTACCGTTTTATCCTCGCTATCAGCCTGCTGCTTCCCCTTGCAGCTCAGGCCAGCGATGCCAGTGATTTTGTCGCAGCCAGTTCTGCACAACAGGCCGAGCTGCTGGAGGCCTGGGCAGCCAAGCCGACAGCGGAACGCGTTGAACTGCTTGAAGCTCTGCGCGATGGCCGTGTTGCCGCCGACATCAGCAAGCGCGCCTGGATCGAAAACAACGATCAATACGTGCCGGTCGATGCACAAGCCCCTGCAGCAGCCGACGCCCCAAACCCTGACGAACCGCGCAAACTGCGCCTGAACAACCGGCTGCGTGGTCTGGTTGAAACAGCGCTGGCCAGCCACCAGTTGCTGGCAGCCGATACGCAACTGCGCATGGCAGCAGCCCTGCAATTGCAAAAAAGCGCTCGCCCTGCACAACTGGAGCTGCTGACCGAACGTGTCGCCAGCGAAACCGATTCCAGCGTCAAAAGCGCGCTGGCCCTGGCGCTGGCCAACCTGCAAATGGTCGACTCCAGCCCGACAGTACGTCTGGCTGCCGTGCGACTGCTGGGTGAAACCGGTGACCCGCTGGCGCGTACCCGTCTTGAGTCATTGCTGGCACCCGGCGTGGAAACCGACGCTTCGGTACGCGTGGCGGCTGAAACCAGCCTGGCGCAGGTCAAGCGCAAGCTGATGATCGGTGAAATCCTCGGTCAGGCGTTCAGCGGCATGTCGCTGGGGTCGATCCTGCTGCTGGCGGCGCTGGGCCTGGCGATCACCTTCGGCCTGCTTGGGGTGATCAACATGGCCCATGGCGAGATGCTGATGCTGGGCGCCTATTCAACCTATGTCGTGCAACTGATGCTGCAGCGCTATGCGCCGGGCGCCATCGAATACTATCCGCTGATCGCACTGCCGGTGGCGTTCTTTGTCACCGCCGTGATCGGCATGGCCCTGGAACGTACGGTCATCCGTCACTTGTATGGCCGTCCACTGGAAACCCTGCTCGCCACCTGGGGCATCAGCCTGATGCTGATTCAGGCCGTACGTCTGGCCTTCGGCGCGCAGAACGTTGAAGTCGCCAACCCGCAATGGCTGTCAGGCGGCATTCAGGTGTTGCCTAACCTGGTATTGCCTTACAACCGCATCGTGATCATCGCCTTCGCCCTGTTCGTGGTCGTGCTGACCTGGCTGCTGCTGAACAAGACCCGACTGGGCCTGAACGTGCGTGCTGTGACCCAGAACCGCAACATGGCTGCCTGCTGCGGTGTGCCGACCGGGCGCATCGACATGATGGCATTCGGTCTGGGCTCGGGCATTGCAGGTCTGGGCGGCGTCGCCCTGAGCCAGATCGGCAACGTCGGCCCCGACCTTGGCCAAAGCTACATCATCGACTCATTCCTGGTGGTGGTGCTCGGCGGTGTCGGACAACTGGCCGGTAGCGTGATGGCGGCCTTCGGGCTGGGCATCGCCAACAAGATTCTCGAACCGCAAATCGGCGCTGTATTGGGCAAGATCCTGATCCTGGCGCTGATCATTCTGTTTATCCAGAAACGTCCGCAAGGCCTCTTCGCATTGAAAGGACGGGTGATCGACTGATGAGCCAGCCATTGATGGTAACTGCCGCGCAAAAAGTCGGGCCCAAAGGCACGCTGACCGCAGGCATTGTGATACTGGCTGTGCTGCTGGCACTGCCGTTGCTGTCGTTGTTGCCTGCCGATAACAGCTTTCAAGTCTCAGCCTACACCTTGACCCTGGTGGGCAAAATCCTCTGCTACGCCATTGTCGCCCTGGCGCTGGATCTGGTCTGGGGCTACGCCGGGCTATTGTCGCTGGGCCACGGCCTGTTCTTCGCACTGGGCGGCTATGCCATGGGCATGTACCTGATGCGCCAGGCCGCAGGTGATGGTTTGCCTGCGTTCATGACGTTCCTGTCGTGGACCGAACTGCCGTGGTACTGGGCAGGCACCGACAATTTCCTCTGGGCGCTGTGCCTGGTGGTCCTGGCGCCGGGGTTGCTGGCACTGGTGTTTGGTTTCTTCGCCTTCCGCTCGCGGATCAAAGGCGTGTATTTCTCGATCATGACCCAGGCCCTGACGTTTGCCGGCATGCTGCTGTTCTTTCGCAACGAGACCGGCTTTGGCGGCAACAACGGGTTTACCAACTTTCGCAGCATTCTGGGTTTCAGCATCAGTTCCCAAGGAACCAGAGCAACGCTGTTTCTGGCGACGGTCGTGTTGCTGGTTGCCAGCCTGTACATCGGCTGGCGCCTGGCGCAGAGCAAGTTCGGCCGGGTTCTGACGGCGTTGCGTGATGCGGAAAACCGCCTGATGTTCTGCGGTTACGATCCGCGCGGCTTCAAGCTGTTTGTCTGGGTCTTGAGCGCCGTACTGTGCGGCCTGGCCGGGGCCCTGTATGTGCCGCAGGTCGGCATCATCAACCCCAGCGAAATGTCGCCGACCAACTCTATCGAAGCAGCAGTGTGGGTAGCATTGGGCGGCCGTGGCACGTTGATCGGCCCATTGCTGGGCGCGGGTCTGGTGAACGGCATGAAAAGCTGGTTCACCGTGGCTTTCCCGGAATACTGGCTGTTCTTTCTCGGCGCGCTGTTCATCATCGTCACGCTGTACCTGCCCAAAGGCGTGATCGGCTTGCTGAAGAAAAGGAGCGAGCAATGAAAACCACTCCTACCCCGTCGTTCATGCTTGAACCGGTTCTGGCACCCAACTCTGATGCAGGCACCAGCCGCGATGCGGTAGGCCTCGGCAAAAGCGCTGGCAAAGGGCTGAACACACGACACGGCACGATCCTGACGCTGGAAGACATCAGCGTCAGCTTCGACGGTTTCAAGGCACTGAACGATCTGAATCTGTACATCGGCGTGGGCGAGCTGCGCTGCATCATCGGCCCCAACGGCGCTGGCAAGACCACGCTGATGGACGTCATCACCGGCAAGACCCGCCCCAGCCACGGCAAGGCCTGGTTCGGCGAAACGCTGGACCTGACGCAGATGAGCGAAGTGCAGATTGCTCAGGCCGGAATTGGCCGAAAGTTCCAGAAGCCGACGGTGTTCGAAGCCTTGAGCGTGTTCGAGAACCTTGAACTGGCTCAAAAGACCGACAAATCGGTATGGGCCAGTTTGCGTGCGCGGTTGAGCGGCGAACAGCAGGACCGGATACGCGAAGTCCTGGAAACCATTCGCCTGACCACCTCCATGCACCGCCCGGCGGGCTTGCTGTCTCACGGCCAGAAGCAGTTTCTGGAGATCGGCATGCTGCTGGTTCAGGATCCGCAATTGCTGCTGCTCGACGAGCCGGTGGCGGGCATGACCGACGCCGAAACCGAATTCACCGCCGAGCTGTTCAAGGGCCTGGCCGGCAAACACTCACTGATGGTGGTCGAGCATGACATGGGCTTCGTCGGCTCGATTGCCGACCACGTCACCGTGCTGCACCAAGGCAGCGTATTGGCCGAAGGCTCGCTGAACGACGTGCAGGCCGACGAACGCGTAATCGAAGTGTATTTAGGGCGCTGACGCAACGAACTGATCGGCGCGCGGCACGGAAATACCTGTCCAGACGCCCCGCGTCCCAACATTACGATTACGCTGCAACCGACGAGAACATTCATCATGCTCCAGGTCGAAAAGCTTCATCAGTATTACGGTGGCAGCCACATTCTTCGTGGTCTGTCGTTTGATGTGAAGGTCGGTGAAGTCACCTGCCTGCTGGGCCGCAATGGCGTAGGCAAGACCACGCTGTTGCGTGTGCTGATGGGCTTGTTGCCGTCGAAGGAAGGCTCGGTGCAATGGGAAGGCAAGGCCATCACCCAGTTCAAGACGCATCAGCGGGTGCATGCCGGGATTGCTTACGTGCCGCAAGGCCGGGAAATATTCGGCCGGCTGACGGTCGAGGAAAACCTGTTGATGGGCCTGTCACGCTTTCCGGGCTCCGAAGCCAAGGAAGTGCCGGCATTTATCTACGAGCTGTTCCCGGTGCTGCTGCAGATGAAACATCGGCGTGGCGGCGATCTGTCCGGTGGTCAGCAGCAGCAATTGGCGATAGGCCGGGCATTGGCGAGTCGTCCACGCTTACTGATTCTCGACGAACCCACCGAAGGTATTCAGCCCTCGGTGATCAAGGAAATCGGCGCAGTGATCAAAAAACTGGCCGAGCGCGGCGACATGGCGATTCTGCTGGTCGAGCAGTTCTACGACTTCGCGGCGGAACTGGCCGATCAATACCTGGTGATGTCGCGGGGAGAAATCGTCCAGCAGGGCCGTGGCGAGAACATGGAGACCGAAGGGGTTCGCGGTCTGGTGACTATTTAATTAATGCGCTAATCCGTTATCGTGCTGCACTCGACAAGCCAATGAAGACACCATGAATCTGCCTGCCAACACCGCCCTTTTTACCCCCAACTGGCATGCCGAGCTGGAATTGGGTTATGGCCGTTTCGATGACTGCACACGCCCGACCCAACGTCGCCACAAAGGGCCTCTGCGGGTGCAAAAGCATCTGTATGCCGAAGGACCGCAGGTGTGCCAGCACATCATCGTTCACCCACCGGGCGGTATCGCCGGGGGAGACCGGCTGGACATTTCAGCCACGGTCGGTGCCGATGCCTGGGCACAACTGACCAGCCCCGGCGCGGCGAAATGGTATCGCGCCGCCAGCCCGGCCTTTCAGCAACTGGAGCTGCATGTCCAGCCCGGCGCGACGCTGGAATGGCTGCCGCAGGAAACCATCGTCTTCAGCAATGCCCAGGCAGAACTTACCACCCGCATAGAACTGCACGGTGACGCGAAGCTATGCTACTGGGATGTAGTAGCACTGGGCCGTCCGGCCAGCGGCGAGCGTTTCGAGCAGGGACATTTTCAGTCGCATCTGGATATCCGCCGCGACGGCACATTGCTCTGGCACGAACGGCAACGCATTATCGGTGGCGACGGGCTGCTGGACTCACCCATCGGCCTGGACGGCAAAACGGTATTCGCCACCCTGCTGCTGACCGGTGAAGTGAGCAGCGATCTGCTTGAGGCCTGTCGCTCGCTGTCGATGCCCAACCCGGTACGCGGTGATCTGACCCAATTTCCGGGCCTTGTAGTGGCTCGCTGCCTGGCAGACGAAGCATTGCACGCGCGCGCCTGGCTGATACAAATCTGGAAATACCTGCGCCCTGCCCTGCTGGGACGCGAGGCGGTAACGCCGAGAATCTGGAACACCTGATTGATGACTGGACGCTCTGCATTCCAGGCTACACCCTCGGCGCTGATACACTCAGCGTGATACATAAGTTCTGAAAAGCCCGAAAATCGGGGCTTTTAGCGCTTCTGCCCGCAGGACGTGGGAGCGAACGTGTTCGCGAAGACAATGTTTTAGGCGCTGCATTTTCGGCGACTACACCGGCCCCTTCGCGAACAAGTTCGCTCCCACGGCCTTCGGCCAGAACCCAAAACAGACTTATACATAACGATGAGGGCTCAAGCCTGGGAACGCTCAACCACCGAATTTAAACAAACGGAAGCCCCATGGACCTGACACCACGCGAAAAAGACAAGCTGCTGATATTCACTGCCGGACTGGTTGCCGAACGGCGTCTGGCGCGCGGCGTGAAGCTCAATTATCCGGAAGCCATGGCCTACATCTCTGCCGCACTGCTTGAAGGTGCGCGTGACGGGCAGACCGTCGCTGACCTCATGCACTACGGCACGACCCTGCTGACCCGCGATCAGGTCATGGAAGGCATTGCGGAGATGATCCCGGAGATTCAGGTGGAAGCCACCTTCCCGGACGGCACCAAACTGGTCACCGTGCATCAGCCGATTGCTTGAAGGAGTGATCATGCAAGACGTGATTCGCGATGCCCTGCCGGACGATCTGCCGGGCATTCTGGAGATCTACAACGACGCAGTGCTCAATACCACGGCTATCTGGAACGAGCAGCCGGTTGATCTGGCCAACCGCCAGGCCTGGTACGCCGCTCGCCAGAGTCAGGGTTATCCGATTCTGGTGGCCACCGACACCGCAGGCGAAGTGCTCGGCTATTCGTCGTTTGGCGACTGGCGGCCGTTCGAAGGCTTTCGCCATACGGTCGAGCATTCGGTTTACGTGCGCGCTGACCAGCGTGGCAAACGCTTGGGCCCGCGTCTGATGACCGCCTTGATCGAGCGCGCCCGCGACTGTGACAAGCACATGATGGTCGCGGCGATCGAAAGTGGTAACGCTGCGTCCATCGCCCTGCATGATCGCCTGGGTTTCAAGACCACCGGACAAATGCCGCAGGTCGGCACCAAATTCGGCCGCTGGCTGGACCTGACCTTCATGCAGCTCGACCTGTCGCCCGGTGCTCAGCCACCGGCTTCGCAAGCCCCCTCCGCCCTTTAGAGAGCACGCCATGAATCCAGCACAGCTGCGCCACGTCACCGCCGAAAGCTTCGCGCATTACCGCCAGGGTCTGGCGCAATTGTTGTTCGATACGGTTCATGATGGCGCGTCGGTCGGTTTCATGGCCGACCTCGACATGGCGCAGGCCTACGGCTGGTGCGACGGGCTCAGAGCCGATGTCGCCGCTGGCTCTCTGCTGCTGTGGGTGGTGGTCGAGAACGAGAACGTCCTGGCCAGTGCACAACTGTCGCTGTGCCAGAAGCCCAACGGCCTGAACCGCGCCGAAGTACAGAAACTGATGGTGCTGCCTGCGGCGCGCGGGCGTGGCCTGGGCAGGCAATTGATGGAGGCCGTTGAACAGGCGGCCGTGAAACACAAACGTGGGCTGTTGCACCTGGACACCGAAGCAGGCTCGGCGGCTGAAGCGTTCTATAGCGCGCTGGCCTACACCCGCGTCGGCGAACTGCCAGGCTACTGCGCCACACCGGACGGTCGCCTTCATCCGACCGCCATTTATTTCAAAACCTTGGGGCAACCGACATGATCCCTGGTCAATACCAGATCCAGCCCGGCGATATCGAACTCAACGCCGGACGCCGTACCCTCAGCCTGACGGTTGCCAACAGCGGCGACCGGCCGATTCAGGTGGGCTCGCATTTCCACTTTTTCGAAACCAATGACGCACTGACCTTTGATCGCGCCGCCAGCCGCGGCATGCGCCTGAATATCCCGGCCGGCACCGCCGTGCGCTTCGAGCCGGGCCAGTCCCGTGAAGTCGAGCTGGTGGACCTGGCCGGATTGCGCAAGGTCTACGGCTTTGCCGGACGGGTAATGGGCGATCTGGATTGAAGCCTTTTTGAATACCGTTCCTACGCTCCGCGTTCATCGTTACATACAAGTCTGCTTTTGATTCTGGCCGAAGGCCGTAGGAGCGAACTTGTTCGCGAAGAGGCCGGTACAGCCTCCAGAAACAGGGCGTTCGGACTAACGTCTTCGTGAGCAATGCGGATCGCCGCAACGGTCATGCAGGCATCCAATCGGGACGTGTGTATGACGATGGGCACTCGGCACGAGGATCAAAAGCTTTGACGACTAACGACTTGCAGCTCGCCGCTGGTCGCTTTGAAAAACTTACAGTTTGCGGCCTGCAGCTTGCCGCTCTGAATCCGAGGTACGAAAGATGAAGATAAGCCGACAAGCCTACGCAGACATGTTCGGCCCCACCGTCGGCGACAAGGTTCGCCTGGCCGACACCGAGCTGTGGATCGAGGTCGAAAAGGACTTCACCACCTATGGCGAAGAAGTGAAATTCGGCGGTGGCAAGGTCATCCGTGACGGCATGGGCCAGGGCCAATTGATGGCCGCCGACGTGGTCGACACGCTGATCACCAACGCCCTGATCATCGACCATTGGGGCATCGTCAAGGCTGACGTCGGCATCAAGAATGGACGCATCGCAGCTATCGGCAAGGCCGGTAACCCGGACATCCAGCCAGACGTGACCATTGCGGTCGGCGCGGCCACCGAAGTCATTGCCGGTGAAGGCATGATCCTCACCGCTGGCGGCGTCGACACGCACATCCACTTCATCTGCCCACAACAGATCGAAGAAGCGCTGATGAGCGGCGTGACGACCATGATCGGCGGCGGCACCGGCCCTGCCACTGGCACTAACGCCACCACGGTCACACCCGGTCCGTGGCACATGGCGCGCATGCTCCAGGCTTCGGATTCGTTTCCGATGAACATTGGCTTCACCGGCAAGGGCAACGTCAGCCTGCCCGGCCCGCTGATCGAGCAGGTCAAGGCGGGCGCTATCGGTCTGAAGCTGCACGAGGACTGGGGCACCACACCCGCAGCCATCGACAACTGCCTGAGCGTTGCCGATGAATACGACGTGCAGGTCGCGATCCACAGCGACACGCTGAATGAGTCGGGTTTCGTCGAAACCACCCTCGCCGCGTTCAAGAACCGCACCATCCACACCTACCACACTGAAGGTGCAGGTGGCGGCCACGCGCCGGATATCATCAAGGCCTGTGGTTCGCCGAACGTGCTGCCCAGCTCGACCAACCCGACCCGGCCTTTTACCCGTAACACCATCGACGAACACCTGGACATGCTCATGGTCTGCCACCACCTGGACCCGAGCATCGCCGAAGACGTGGCATTCGCGGAAAGCCGTATACGCCGGGAAACCATCGCCGCCGAGGACATTCTTCACGACCTGGGTGCCTTTTCGATGCTCAGTTCCGACAGCCAGGCCATGGGCCGGGTTGGTGAGGTGATCATGCGCACCTGGCAAACCGCCGACAAGATGAAGAAGCAGCGCGGCCCCCTGCCGCAGGACGGTCCCGGCAACGACAACTTCCGCGCCAAGCGCTACATCGCCAAATACACCATCAACCCGGCGATCACCCACGGCATCAGCCATGAAGTGGGCTCCATCGAAGTCGGCAAGTGGGCGGACCTGGTGCTGTGGCGTGCGGCATTCTTCGGCGTCAAACCGACCCTGATCCTCAAGGGCGGCGCCATTGCCGCCAGCCTGATGGGCGACGCCAACGCTTCGATCCCTACACCGCAACCGGTTCACTACCGCCCCATGTTCGCCAGCTACGGCAGCTCGCTGCATGCCACCAGCCTGACCTTTATCAGCCAGGCGGCATTCGACGCAGGCGTACCGGAGTCACTGGGCCTGAAGAAGCAGATCGGCGTAGTCAAAGGCTGTCGCACCGTGCAGAAGAAAGACCTGATCCACAACGACTACCTGCCGGACATCGAAGTTGACCCACAGACCTATCAGGTCAAGGCCGACGGCGTGTTGCTATGGTGCGAACCGGCCGATGTGCTGCCGATGGCACAACGGTATTTTCTGTTCTAGCAAAGCGCTCGAAAGTAGGGGGGCTCTTGTTGAGCCCCTGTTTCTCGACGTACTACCTGGATTAAAGTCCTAAGGCTCAAGACGCCCCAGGAATGTCTCTTTTGAGTTAAGTATCTGTAACAACTGAAGCGAGTCGTTGATGGCGTCGAGCATGCCCAGATCCTTCGCAGTCCCCTTGCCAGACAATGCTCGACGCAATGTGAGTAAAACGCTCAGTTTCCCTTCTGCCATATCGTCCCGAGCGCTGATTTTTCCGTCGGCCAGGAGCAACGCCGCCAGCTTGATGCGCTCTTCAATAAACACCTCGAATTCTGCCTTGATCATCTGGCACCCCCGTTATCAATCCCCGCGAACGCTTTCAACTTGTCCTCTACGTACTTCCTGTCATAGCCACCGACTATTTCGGCTATTTCTTCGACCGTTTTGATCAACACGGTCGTCGGGCCATGGTTGATGGCATACATATTCGAAGTCACCGGATTCAGAGTGTCCTTAAAATCCGGATCCAACTCGATCTCGACCCTGACGAATTTGACTTGCTCCGCGTAAACTGCGTCCAACTCGTCTATAACGGCGTCCATTTTTGCGCTGGCATTAGGCAGTTTTTGTTTGTTTTCTTTAGCCCTGGTAGAAAACTCGACCAGAACCGGCTTTATCTTGCTGGCTTCAAGAACTTCCTTTTGAAAGGTTGCGTCCGTAACCGTAATGACACTCATGCTCAAGCCCTCCACTCAATTAATCGCTGATTGAACATAGGCCTGCAAAAAAAGGGCGTCTACTGACAGAAATGACAGTAAACGCCCTGTTTGTCGTGTCATGTAAAAGCGATAATATGCGCCATCTTCCGTCACGCTCCTCCAACAAGGTAGTCGGCCATGCGCCTTTCCGAGTTTATCGTTGTTCATGTGGATCGCATTGTCGATGAATGGGAAGACTTCGCCAGGACCCTGAAACCGGCGGCAGAAACGATGAGCAAAGCCGAGCTGCGGGATCATGCCAGGTCGATCCTGCTCGCCGCTGCGCGGGACATGAATACCGCGCAGAGCAAAAGCGAGGAGATTGCCAAGGCCAGAGGCGAAGAGCTGAACAAGACGCCAAGCCTGGACGAAGCAGCCAGCAGCCATGGCGAGTTGCGTCATGAGGTCGGCTTTGATCTGGTGCAGATGACGTCGGAATTTCGCCATCTGCGCGCCAGCGTCATCCGCCTCTGGGTAGAAAGCCTGGCAGCGCCGCAACTGGCCGATTTTCAGGACGTGATTCGTTTCAACGAAGCCATCGACGAGGCGCTTGCCGAATCCACCGCTGCCTATGCGGAACGGGTTGGCCGTTCACGGGATATATTTCTTGCCATTCTGGGTCACGATCTGCGCGCGCCGCTGCAGGCCGTCAGCATGTCGACGGAATTGCTGGCACGCAAGATAGCGCTGGACGAAAAGACCCAGTCCTATGTTTCGCGTATCCAGACCAGCACCCGCCATATGGGCTCGATGGTCAGCGATCTGCTGGAATTCGTGCGCAGCCGCCTGGGCGCCGGGCTACCGGTTGAACGCAAATACATGGATTTGGCCAGTGCTTGCCGTGAAGCCATCGAGGAAGCCTGCGCCGGGAGACCGGACTCTGTTCCGGTGCTGAACATCGAAGGCAACACCAAAGGGCACTGGGACGCCGGGCGGATCAGCCAGATGCTGCAGAACCTGATCGGCAATGCCCTGCAGCACGGTGCGGCCAGTCACGAGATAACGGTCAGTGTTACGGGTGCCGAGAAAGCGGTGATATTGGTGGTACACAACGAAGGCAAGCCGATTGCCGAAGACGCTATCGGGACGATCTTCGATCCGCTGGTGCGCAGCACCGAGGAAAACAGCGAAACACGCAGTACATCGACCAGCCTGGGTCTTGGCCTGTTCATCGTCAAGGAAGTGGTCAACGCCCACGGTGGCAGCATCACTGTGACCTCGACCATTGGTGAGGGCACGACCTTCAATGTGGTGCTGCCGAAAAACTGATCGAGGCTGATTGCGTGCTGATGCGGGTGGCGCATCAGCTCATTCAGAAAAGACAGAATCGCAAGACTGCTACGCTCAACCCTTCCACTGCGCCCGGGGATCAAACGAGGAACTGTCTGCCAGTTTCTGCCACAGCGCCCGGGTTGCTTCGTCGGTGTGCTTTGGCACGACGATTTTCAGCTGGGCGTAAAGGTCGCCCCGCTCGCCGCTCTTGTTCATCAAGCCGTTACCCTTGATCCGCAGACGCTGACCGTTCTGACTGTCCGGGCGGATGGTCAGGTTGATCCTGCTGTTCAGCGTCGGTACCGCCACCTTGGTGCCCAGCACTGCTTCCCAGGGCGCCAGTGGAACGGTGATGACCAGATCATGGCCCTCGACCTCGAACAGCGGATGCGGTGCCAGGCGAATGATCAGGTACAGATCGCCGTTGGCACCTCCGCCCACTCCTGGCGCGCCCTGGCCCTTGAGACGAATGCGCTCGCCGTCGACGACGCCCGCAGGAATCTTCACGTTCAGGGTCTTGGTGATATCACTCATGCGCTGCCCGTTGGGGCTGTGCTGCGGCACCTTGAAGCTGACCTGCTTGGACTCACCCGACAAGGTCTCCTCAAGGAAGACTGCCAGCTCCATCTCAACGTCCTGCCCGGTACGCCCGGGGTTGCGGGTACGGCCGCCCTGCTGTGGCCGGCCGCCGAAAATGGAGCTGAAAAATTCTGAAAAGTCTGCCGTTTCCTCGAATCCTCCAGCGCCTGCGCCAGCCCGGCTTTGCCAGCCTGGCGGAGTCTGGAACGGACGACCCTGCCGACCGTACTTGCGCAGCTCATCGTACTCAGCGCGCTTGTCAGGGCTGCTGAGCACTTCATAGGCTTCGGACGCTTCCTTGAACTTGTCTTCAGCGCCTGCTTCCTTGCTGACGTCAGGGTGATACTTGCGCGCCAGTTTGCGATAGGCGGTCTTGATCGCCTTGTCGTCCGCAGTCGGCTCAACGTCAAGTATCTTGTAGTAGTCTTTGAAATCCATGTAACGATCACCCATCCGAATTATCCGGCAAAGCCAGATACGCTGGCGTCACGCGCCCAGCTCCCTCTGTTTACGAGGTATCTGGATTACCTAACGTCGAAAATTTATAGATAGCCGGCCGTCTTTGCAGACGGGTCGATCACTCGACAACATCGTGTTCGACAGCCAGGTCTACCGAGAATCCCTTCAAGATTGGGGGTAATGGGCTTCAGTTCAAGCCTTGACGGTAAATACAGCCAAGTAAATATAAGCGACGTGTCGCGCTACGCAATTGGCGCGCGCTGACATAAACTGCGCGGCCGTTTTTTGACTGGAACGTAAAAGACATGAATGACCAATCCCCGGCCCGTGCCTGCGGCATCGATTTCGGCACGTCCAATTCCACCGTCGGCTGGCAACGACCCGGCGTGGAATCGTTGATCGCGCTGGAGGACGACAAAATTACCCTACCGTCGGTGGTGTTCTTCAATATGGAAGAACGCCGCCCGGTGTATGGCCGCCTGGCGCTGCACGAGTATCTGGAAGGTTATGAAGGCCGCCTGATGCGCTCGCTCAAGAGCCTGCTGGGCTCAAAGCTGATCAAGCATGACACCAGCGTGCTGGGCACGGCGATGCCGTTCAAGGATTTGCTGGCGCTGTTTATCGGCGAGCTGAAAAAACGCGCCGAGCACACGGCCGGACGCGAGTTCGAGCAAGTGGTACTGGGCCGCCCGGTGCATTTCGTCGATGACGATGCACAGGCCGATCAGGAAGCCGAAGACACACTGGCCGAAGTGGCCCGCAAGATCGGCTTCAAGGACGTTTCGTTCCAGTTCGAACCTATTGCTGCGGCATTCGACTACGAGTCCACCATCAAAGACGAAGAGCTGGTACTGATTGTCGACATCGGCGGCGGTACGTCGGACTTCTCGCTGGTGCGCCTGTCACCCGAGCGACGCCAGCACGATGATCGCCAACAGGACATTCTTGCCACGGGCGGCGTGCACATTGGCGGCACCGACTTCGACAAGCAGCTGAGCCTGCAAGGCGTGATGCCGCTGTTCGGTTACGGCAGCCGTATGAAAAGCGGTGCCTACATGCCGACCAGCCACCATATGAACCTGGCAACCTGGCACACCATCAATGCGGTGTACTCGCAAAAGTCGCAGCTGGCACTGGGCAGCATGCGTTATGACATTGAAGACACGGGTGGCATCGATCGCCTGTTCAAGCTGATCGAACAGCGCGCCGGGCACTGGCTGGCCATGGAAGTGGAAGAAACCAAAATCCAGCTGACCCACGCTGAAAACCGCCATCTGCCAATGGACCGGGTGGAAGCAGGATTGAGTGTGGACCTGAGCCGGGTGATGTTCGAGGCGGCAATCGACGCTCAGCTTGAGCGCGTGCGCAACAGCGTGACGAACTTGCTCAGCGACGCGGGCGTGAGTGTCGAACAGGTCAACACGGTGTTCTTCACCGGCGGCTCCAGCGGCATTCCCGCCCTGCGCAACAGCGTCTCGGCCATGCTGCCCAACGCCCGCCACGTCGAAGGCAACATCTTCGGCAGCATCGGCAGCGGCCTGGCGATTGAAGCGAAGAAGCGTTACGGCTAGTGGTATGACTCGGAGCGCAGGCACGGTAGTTAAAGAACTATCGTTCCTCACGCTCCAGCGTGGGAATGCCGTTCGTGACGCTCTGCGTCACAGATTCCGGCCGCAACGCAGACTCTAGCCAGTCAGATATCCACGCGCCCTAGACCAACCCTTCCTTCTGCAGTTCGCTCTTCAAATACGCATAGTAAATCGGCCCTGCCACCACACCCGGCAGGCCGAATGCGGCTTCGAACAGCAGCATCGCCAGCAGCAACTCCCACGACTTGGCATTGATCTGTCCGCCGACGATGCGTGCATTGAGGAAATACTCGACCTTGTGAATCACGATCAGGTAACCCAGCGCAGCCAGCGCTACCCAGATCGAGATCGACATGCCGACAATGAAAATGAGCGTATTCGACATCAGGTTACCCACCACCGGCAACAGGCCGAGCAGGAAGGTCATGATGATCAGGGTCTTGGTCAGCGGCAGGTGAATCCCGCACAACGGCAGGACGATGGCCAGGAATACCGAAGTAAACGCCGTGTTGAGCAGGGAAATCTTGATCTGGGCGAAAACGATGTTGCGAAATGCGCGACTGACCAGATACAGACGATCGAACAGTGCGGCCGCCAGCGGCTTGCGCGCATGGACATCGGAAATACGCTGCAAGGCGATGATTGCCCCCAGCACCATGCCGATCAGCATGGTAACGAACATGTGTGCTGCGCCCTTGCCGATCAACTGCAACTCGCCGACGTGCTTCTGCAGCCACTGCCCAAGGGAGACCTGAAACTCCGCCGCACTGGCAGGCAGATAGGCATCAATGAACGGCGGCAGCTGACCGCGCGCGCGATCCACCAGGGTCATGAACTTGTCCAGCGAGGCACCGGGGTTTTCGGCTTCGTGCAGCACAAAGCTGATGACACCGGCAAAAATCAGTGTCAGCAGGCTGACCACCACAGTACCCAGCAGCGCTACCGCCAGCCAGCGGGCGCGTTCGCCAGAGATCAGACGCTGCAACTTGGGGGTCAGCATGTTGACCAGTTCGAACACCAACAGTCCGGCCAGCAGGCTGGGCAGCAACTTGAATGGCAACACCAATAACAGACCGCCAAATACAAGAATCCAGCTGGCTATTAACACCTGACGCGCAGAAAACGTTGGCATAGACCCTCAACGGGCAACACAAGGAAGGTGGGCAGTCTGCCAGCCTTCTCAGTCGAGAACCAGTGATCCGAAAGCCGGAAAAAGTGCGGCGCAATCATCTGCCCGATGATCGGCTCGATAACGGCGCCAAAGTGCAGTGTTTACTGCACCCGCGCGCCTTGTCTGTAGCGATGGCTCTGGCTGGAAAATTATTTCTTCTTGAGACAATCGCTCATGAAACTCTTGCGAGCGTCGCCCTTGAGTGCCTGAGTACTGGCGGTCGCATTGCAGGTCTTCATCTTGTCCTGCTGGGTAGCTGCCGGCGTTGGTGCCGCTTTCAGGCAAGTGCTCATGAACGCCTTGCGCTCATCGCCCTTAAGCGATTTGGCGCTGGCGTCGGCATTACAAGTGGTCATTTTGTTCTGCTGCGCAGTCGCCGCGAACCCCTGAGCAGACAGCATCAAGCCAACGAGCAATAAAGGAATACCGAGCTTCTTCATCGATCTACTCTCCAGAACCACCGCACCGGACGGCGCAGGCTGTGATTCAGTGTAGTCAGATGTTGCGACCCATGACGGGGCACACTGCATCGCCGCTGGCATTCTCGGCCAACAGGCGGATAATTACGCCTCGCTTTAACGATGATTCCCTCATGCAATACGCTTTTCCACTGATTACAGTCCTTATCTGGGCGATCAATACGGCCGTCACCAAGGCGTCTGCCGGAGTGATCTTTCCGGCTGAAATAGGCTTTTATCGCTGGGCGCTGGCAGGCTTGCTGTTCACACCCTTCATGCTCAGGCCTGTCTGGGCGAACCGTGCCGCGATCAAACCGGTGCTGGGTAAAATTTTCATTCTTGCCGTGCTCGGCACTGCGATGTATCAAAGCCTGGCGTATTTCGCTGCAAGCCTGACGACCGCCACTAACATGGGGATCATTCAGTCGCTGGTGCCCATGATGGCGCTGGGGCTGTCGATAGCCTGCCTGGGCAATCGCCTGACCCGTGGCGCACTGCTGGGCGCTGTGCTGTCATTCGTGGGAGTGGTAGTCGTGGTGTCGGCGGGCAATCCCGCTGGGCTGATCGATCATGGCGTCAATCGGGGCGATGCGATGGTGCTGGTGGCCGCAGCGTCGTACGCGGTCTACAGCACGCTGCTCAAGAAGTGGCAGTTGTGCCTGCCGCCCCTGCAATTGCTTTACGTACAGATTCTGCTGGCGCTTATCGTATTGCTGCCGCCTTTTATCCTGTCGGCAAAAACCGGCTTGAATGCCAGTAACATTCCGATGGTGCTGTATGCAGCCATTCCGACTTCCATGCTTGCGCCATGGTTGTGGATGACCTCGATCATGCGTCTGGGGCCCAGCCGCACGACGCTGTTCTTTAACCTGATGCCGATCGCCACGGCATTGATTGCCGCGGCGACGCTGGGCGAACAACTTGCGCTCTATCACCTGTTCGGCGGAGCGCTGACCCTGTGCGGCGTCATCCTTGCAGAACGCTGGACGACCCCGCTGCGGTCAAAGACGAGTTAGGCAGTCGCGCTGCCCTCACTGCCCTCCACACTATGAATTGACACATCGGTGATTCCGGCGGCGTGAGCCATGCCGGCTTCACCGACTGCAAGATCGTCCAGCTCGACATGGTGCTTGAGCGCCAGCTCGTGTACCACTTCGATGATGGGCACATCCAGATTCTCGATGACGTCTACGTGGTGCTCGCCCAGTAAGGTGTACTCGATTTCATACAGTTCTTTATCGCTCATCGCATCTTCCTGGCCGTCACTGAGGAGCGGCTGATTAACGAACTACGGTCCGACAACCGATGACCGAGCTCAAGGCCGGACCCTAATGTCCGACCGTGCCATCAGATTGACCTCGCGGTTTCGGGAACGTGCTGGCGAATATTCAAAGGGCCACCTCGCGGTCAGGGATTGTCGCGAGAGGTACTGCCGTATCGCCATCTTTTTTTCGAACTCTTAGCCCGGTTTCCTGCTCAAAGCGCTACCGGGCCAAGACCGGCTCTGACATGTGGAGCAATAACGATGTACAAGAAAATCTTCGCGGCGACTTTTGTATTGGCGACGATGGCCGGCTGCAGTAACACAACCGTGCAGAACCCGGTGGATTACGTCACTTATCGCAACGAACCGCTGGTCAAGCAGGTTGAGAACGGCATGACGCGCCAGCAGGTCCTGACCATCGGCGGCGAGCCGTCGAGCACCATCGAGCGTAAGGTCAACCCAGGCACCTGCAACAATTACGTCCTGGCCAAAGATGGCCACAAACAGGTTTACCACGTCAGCTTCAACAGCGACGGCCGCGTGACCAACAAAGGTTTCATGACCTGCGAACAACGCGAGAAAAACGAAAAAGCGATGTAACGGAAATAACTTACAGACGCCCGACGCGCAATGCGCCGGGCATTTCTATTTTGATGTTTAAGTATTAAACCCGTCATTAGACATTGCGTTTCAAACCACCGCTTGCGCCTTGAAACACGTGTACAAATTTGCTGTCATAGCCACTCATCTTAAAATCACTACACCGCATCACTAATGACCAAGGAAAGGTTCATATGGCTTTCGACGCTTTTATTCAGATCGCAGACATCCCGGGCGAGGCGCTGGACGAGAAGTACAGCAAGTGGATCGAAATCACCGGCTATAACTTTGGCGTCAACCAAAGCACCTCTGCCACCGCCAGTTCCTCGGGCGGCGCTTCATCCGGTCGCACCACCATGACCAACTTCACGTTTACCAAATACCTCGACAGCGCCAGTTGCAAGCTCATGGAAGCCAGCTGCGCAGGCCAGCACCTCAAGGAAGTGAAGCTGGTACTCTGCCGCGCAGGCACCGACAAGCTCAAATACTACGAAGTGGTTCTCGAGGAAGTCATCATCGCCGACTACACCCAGAGCGCAAGCGCCGGCATCCCCATCGAAATCGTACAGCTCAATTACGGCCGCATCAAAACCACCTACACCCTGCAGAAACGTGTCGATGGCACAGCAGGCGGTAACGTGGCTGGCGGCTGGGACCGGATCAATAATAAAAAGTACTCGTGAGGCACGACCATGGCCGAAGCACGATCCTTCATAAACCCCAGAACACAGACTTTTGACTCTCTGAAAACGAACCTTGCGCTGCCAAAAAACAGCAAGGCCAAGTTCGTCGCCCTCAATTCACACATCTCGGGCGGCGTCGTCCTGCCCGGCGATATAGTCATCCTCGGCGACGCGTCCACCCCATCGTCCACTGCTCAGGAAGCGTTCCTGATGGCCAAGGCTGCGCAGGTGCATACGGCGTTGCTGGTCAATGGCGCTGGTGGGGATGACTTTTTTCTTGAGAACTTTGAGCTGCTCAAGCAGGCGATCTCCTACACATCCATGGGCATAGGCGCAGCAAGTGATGGCTGGAGTAAACACCTGAAATCTATTCAGGAATCGCTTCAAGACATCGAAAAGCTATACCAGCAACATATGGGCTCCGGCGCCATGACACAACGAGACGAGTTCTATGCCAAACGTACAGAGCTTTTTATAAAGCTTGACAAACAACTGCGTAATTTTCTGTCCTATGGATCTGGGCTACGCCACGAAGGTTCGATCAAGAGACTGCTCGGGCTTTCAACCAGCAGCTACATGCACACAGGAGAAATCGCAGGATACGCTGACAAGGTGTCCGGAGTGGCCAAAGCCTCTAAATGGATCAAGAGAGGAGCCTACATCGGAACCGCGCTTGAAGTTGGTTCTAAAGCGATTGAGATCCGTAATGCCTGTACGCTAGGCCGAGAGGAACAGTGTCGAAAGGCAAAATATGTCAAGGGTAGTTCGTTGGTAGGCAGTGTAGCTGGGGCAGGCTTGGGCGGGGCGGGCGGCGGCTTCCTTGCTACAGGCTTATGCGTTTTAGCTCTCGGAATTACAACAGGTCCAGGTGCGCTGGCTTGTACCGTCGTTGGAGGTGCTGCTGGTGGGTGGGCTGGGGGGGAAGCAGGCGAATGGGGCGGCGAGCATTTGGGTGAAATGCTCTACAAGGAAATTACAGAATGACAAGTGATCTAATAGGTCTCATTTTTGGAGCGCTATTGATACTCATCATAATAAATCTATTTGCCACGGCAGTTATTGCGCACAAGTATGTTGAGACTATAGAGAAACAACTACCCAACTGCTCTTCTGTACAGACAATTAGAGAGGCCTGGTCGGGAGGTGGTCTGATTGGAAAAATCATGCGCGGCGGCATTATCGCAACAATACTCATGGCCCCCAACCTGAGCACCAGAAGGGGACTTATCGACATTAAGGAAGTCAGAAACCTTTCAGGGTTTTACAAAAAATCTTTACTCATCCCGACAATCGTGACGTTCTTTTTGTTTTTCTGCCTTATGGCACTCAGGGTTTCAGCTTATTTTTGGGGATTTTAAAAGCCTGCCCGAATAGAAAGTATTACTTTGAATAAAACGCTCATACGCCATGTTGAAGGTCGATCAGGTCATGACGAATATCCCGATAGGCCTGATCGGCCTGTTCATAATGGTACCGATGATACTAAATCTCATCGCCACCGCCGTCATTGCGCACAAATACGTTGAAATTATAGAGGAGCAGCTACCAAACTGCTCCTCCGTGCAGACCATCAGAGAAGCATGGTCAGGCGGCGGCCTGCTCGGAAAAGTCATGCGCGGCGGCGTTATTTCAATAGTACTGATGGTGCCAAAGCTAAGCGCCAAGAGAGGCGTCATTGATGCCAAAGAGGTCGAGAAACTCCCAGCATTTTATAAAAAACTTTTGATAATCCCGACAGTCGTAAATTTTTCTTTATTTATAGCGATGATGGCACTTCGTATTTTTCCGGGCCAGAATTAGCACTCGATGACGACAGGATAGAAGGCATACATGCCCCTTTCATAAAGCGTACAAGGGAACAGTATTCATGAGCGAGATCAGAACTTGACCAGTATCGAGCCGGGCCTGATTGGGATTTTTTTGTACGCTGCCTTGTTCATCATTATTCTCGCGTCAGCCTACGTAGCACATAATTACACGCACATTTTCGAATCCCACTTACCCAACTGCAAGCTCATCACAGACAACAAATCCACGTACGGCGACGCAGGCATGCCTGGAAAAATGGTGCGGTGCGGGATGATGTATCTGTTTTTGATTTTTCCCGACCTGGGTAAGAAACGAGGCCTTATGGATATAAAGGAATCCAGAAGCTTTCCTAAAAACATGAAGTACCTGCTGTTCATCTCCTGGACAGCGCAGATCGTGGTGCTTATGGCATTGATCTGGTTCACGCAGCTTGTGATTCCCCGCGCTTGAAAGATGATAATGACGCGCACCCAGGCAGGTCCGGGCGCAGGATAGACGGTGGTGATCTGCCTAAGTTACCCGACGAATCACAACACATTCCCCAGGTTAGAAGGTACACCACGCCCCAGAGAACCCTCCAGAGCGCAGTATCAGGCCTACCAGCAGGTTGACGCTTAGAAAACCAGCTTGAACAGGGCGATGACCACGACCAGGCCGATCAGAAAGATGATGCCGACGGTGCTTCCCAGAAACTTAAGCATTGTGTATCTCCACGATTTATTTGGGTCTCATGGTTGGGACCGCAGCGTTCTGCACTCGTTTCTTATATTTTTACATTCAGTCACAACCGTCCGCACCGGCGAAAATCCGATAAAACTTTTCCCCTCCTCCAGCACTCACAACCTTTGCTGATCCTGCCGGGCAACACACAGAGCGGGACAGAAAAACCTGATGAACCCTGGAGATAAATGATGATTTCTGCACCGCAATCACAGCTTTCCGATGTAAATACTCTGCGCCAGCGTGCGCGCCAGAACGTTGAGAATGGTGCTGTGACTGAAGGTTACAGCGCTGACCGCGAAACCGTGCTGCGCCTGCTCAATGAGTCACTGGCGACCGAGCTGGTCTGTGTGCTGCGCTACAAACGCCACTACTACATGGCGTCCGGCCTCAAGGCGAGCGTGGCGGCAGCCGAGTTTCTGGAGCACGCCGAACAGGAAGCACAGCACGCCGACAAGCTGGCCGAGCGCATCGTGCAGCTGGGCGGCGAGCCGGAATTCAACC
The DNA here is from genome assembly GCF_032587815.1 of Pseudomonas syringae group sp. 26L6. Lineage (NCBI taxonomy): Bacteria > Pseudomonadati > Pseudomonadota > Gammaproteobacteria > Pseudomonadales > Pseudomonadaceae > Pseudomonas > Pseudomonas syringae group sp. 26L6. Next base: position 89,714 of record NZ_JAWHPJ010000011.1, on the reverse strand, counting down.
CGGACCTGCTGTCGAAGAACTCCCACGCACAATACGTTGCGGGCAACACGCTGAAGGAAATGGTCTACGAAGATCTGGTTGCCGAGCGCATCGCGGTCGACAGCTATCGCGAGATCATTCAGTACATCGGTGACAGCGATCCGACCACCCGCCGCATCTTTGAAGAGATTCTTGCTCAGGAAGAAGAGCACGCCGACGACATGTCGGACATCCTCGAAGGCCTGTAACAAGCGGCGACAAGTGAAAAGCCAGGACCTGTGTCCTGGCTTTTTTTGTGGACAACTGGAATGCGTGTTCGACGCACGACTATCGTTCCCTGTGCTCCCTTTGCATGCCGATCGTGACGCTCTGCGTCACAAGCCTGCATCGCACCGTACATCAAGACCGGACGCGGAGCGTCCAGAGCGGCATGCGACGCGGAGCGTCGCACGATAGTTGAGATTATCGTTCCGCTCGCTCCAGCGTCGGAATGCATTGCGTGACGCTCTGCGTCGCAGATCTGCATCGCACCGCTGATCCTTGAGTGTGCAATCACTTCACCGTCTTCGGCGCCTTGCCGGTGCGCATCTGCTCCAGCAGCGGGCCGCATTGGTTCGGTGCGCTATCGCCTGTCGCGACCAGCGCCAGCAGACCGGCCACCGGGCCTACGGTTGCACCGAGCAGAACCATACCGGCGCCGCGCAGCAGTAACGGGCCGGACTGCACGCCTGCATTGGGCTTGGCGAACGGGCCGTTGACGTACAGTGGCGAGCGTAACGAGAACACGCGGAAGCCCTTGGATTCCGGGTTGATCTGCAGGTCCAGTTGCTCGGTCTTCATGTTTGCGGTGCCATTGATGTAGATGATGGCGTTCTCGGTATCGAAGACGAACAGCCGACTGGTCGCCAAGCCGTCCTTGATGCCGAAATCAGAAGCCGCGCAATTGATCTTCACGTCCTTGTCGCCAAACAGCTTGCCCACCACGTAGTTGCCCACGTTGAGCCCGGCAATTTCCATCAGGCCACGGCTGATCGCGCCGTCGTTGACCAGCATTTTCATTTCACCGTTGGCGGTGCCGAGCAAAGCGGCAATCGAGTTGCCTCGGCCACTGATGTCGGCATCGCCATTCAGCTCACCGAAGCTGGTTTTCATCGGTTCAAAGGTCGGGAACAGCTGCTTGAGCTTGAAGTTGCGCGCCGACAGCTTCGCCCTGCCCTGCAACGGCTTGTTGCGGCCGTCGAGGCGGATATCCGCATCCAGCTTGCCGCCTGCCACTCCAAAGCGCAGCGGCTCCAGGCTCAATTGACCATCGTTGAGAATCAGATGGGTATACAGGTCGGTGAACGGTAAGTCCGGGCTTTGCACAATGCGCTTGCCGGTGAACTCCACGTCGGCATCCATCGCTCGCCAGCGGTCGGTCTGAAACTCCTCTACGGGCAGGACCTTGCCCGACGGCTGCTTGCTCTCGCCACCGCGCTTTTTCTGAGCGGCATTCGAGTCCGCACCGATCAGTGGCGCGAGGTCGCTGAACAACAACTGATTGGACACCAGCACGCCGCTCAGCTTTGGCCGTGGCTGGCTGGCGACGTAACCCAGATCGCCGTGGATATCGCTGTTGCCGATCTTGCCGTTGAAGCCTTCGTAACGAAAGTTGGCTCCTGCCGGGTCATGCAGTTTGGCGATCAGGCGGCCATCGGTGGAGTAAGCCGGAGAGTCCGGCAGGGTCACGCCGGTCAGCGGGTACAGATTGCTCAGGCTCGCGCCGGAAAGTTTGAGGCGCAGATCCAGCGCACCCAGGTTCTGTGGGTCGGTCAGGGTCCCGGCGATGACCGCGTGGGTATCACCGACCTTCACATCGGCCTGCACCGGGAAAGGCTGACTGGCATCCTTGAGTGCGAGAAGGCCACCCACCTTGCCGGTGCCGCTCAGCTTCTGACCGTGGTACTGGCCTGTTACAGCCAGACCAAACGCATAGTCCTGAGGTACTGCGCCCTTTTCCTGGGCCTTTTGCGCTTCCTTGCTGCCAACGATTTCGCTGAACGGGATCGGTTTGCCGAGCAGGTCGATCACCACATCCAGATTGGCATTCAGTGTCTGGTCATTGAAACTCAACAGCCCCTTGTCGAACTTGATAGCCCCGATATCCACCACCCACTTGGAAGGTTCAGCGTTCGGGTCGGATTTGGGCAGGTCGAACACCCAGTTGGCGCGACCATCGGCCAGCCGCTCAAGCTTTGCCTCTGGACCGGTCAAATCGATACGCGGGATGACCACTTGCTGAGCCAGCAGCGGCAACAGCGAAAGACGAAACTCAACGTGCTTGAGAGTGACCATCTGCGGAGTTTTTGACCACTCGGGATTACCCAGTGTCAGGTCATCGGCCACGAAGTGCGGCGACGGCACCCAGGCACGCCAGCCACCGAGCTCGGGCTCGCGCGTCCAGCGCACATCCAGGTCACCATTGATGGCGAACGGGCGATGCAGCGCTTCGCTGACTTTCTCATTGAGGGTAGGTTTGATGCGGTTCCAGTCGAACGTGACAAGCACAATGACCAGTATGGCCAGCACCACCAACAACGTGGCACCTGTCCAGGCGAAAATCTTGCGGCTGCGCGTCATGCGTGACTCTCCAGAAAACAGCGCCCCGACCCTGGCGCGCTGAATACGACATGAATGTTCGACTGACAAACGCGCCGAGGGTTTGATTTGAATACGAAATCGCACCAAAGGCCAGCACCCGCGCTGCAGCGCACGTAAAAGAGTCTGAATGAAAACCCTTTCGACGCAGGTAAAGCGCATTTGCTAAAGTGCAGTCCAGCCTAATCCAAGAATCGTTTGAGCCATGCTGCCCCGCGCCGAACAGAAACAACAGACCCGAAGAGCCTTGCTTGACGCTGCCCATCAGTTGATGGAAAGCGGGCGCGGCTTCGGCAGCCTTAGCCTGCGGGAAGTGGCACGCACGGCGGGCATCGTGCCGACCGGGTTTTATCGTCACTTCGAAGACATGGACCAGCTGGGCCTGGCGCTGGTAAGTGAGGTCGGCCAGACCTTCCGCGAAACCATCCGGCTGGTACGCCACAACGAATTCGCCATGGGCGGGCTGATTCGCGCGTCAGTTAAGATATTTCTAGAGCGTGTAGCAGCCAATCGCTCGCAGTTTCTTTTTCTGGCCCGAGAACAGTATGGCGGCTCTCTTAAAGTGCGTCAGGCTCTGGGGGCTCTGCGCGAGGGCATCAGTGCCGATCTGACGGCCGACCTGGCAAAAATGCCCAAATGGCAGCACCTGAACGCTGACGCGCTGTCGATCATCGCCGACCTTGTGGTCAAAAGCGTGTTCGCCATGCTGCCGGAGCTGATCGACCCTCCACCCGCCTCGCTTGCACCGCACCTGACACCTCAGGCCAAGATTACCCAGCAATTGCGCTTCATCTTTATCGGCGCACGGCACTGGCGTGGGCTCGGCAGTCACGATTGAGCGTCAGTTGAAGTCAGCGATAGCACCAAAACAGGTCGCTTTTTTCTTTGCGCACCAATAATGAGCGCGACAAGGCCGTGCACAATTAAAAGTCAGCCACTTCCGCCAGCAATTTCCTACAGCCTGCCCTGTTGGCAAGCCCCTTGCTCTGATTTGAAGCATCGCAATTGGCTGGAAGCTATCTAATGCTGGTGATTCACAACCGAATCGAACCTCAGGCCGAATGGGCCGCCGAGTTGCATTTGAATTTCGAGGCACGCAGCAAGAGTCGCCTGCGCTGCTTCAGTGCGGAAAACGAAGACGTGGGCCTGTTTCTGCAACGCGGTCAATCGCCCCTGCACGATGGCGAGTTTCTAAAGGCCGAAGATGGCCGCGTGGTGCGTGTCTGCGCACGCCCGGAAAAGCTGATGCACGTTACTTGCAGCAGTACCTTCGAACTGACCCGCGCGGCCTATCATCTCGGCAATCGTCACGTAGCCCTGCAAGTCGGCGACGGCTGGCTGCGCCTGCTCGATGACTACGTGCTCAAGGCCATGCTCGATCAGCTCGGTGCCACCGTCGAAACCATCGAAGCACCGTTCCAGCCGGAACATGGTGCCTATGGCGGCGGGCATCATCATTCGCGCGCGGGCGAGGAGGATTTCAACTATCCGCCGCGCATGCACCAGTTCGGCGTGCGCAAGTGAACAGCGCCTGGGCGCTTTTGCGTCTGGCCAGCCCGCAGCTGCCGATTGGTGGCTACAGCTATTCACAAGGGCTGGAAATGGCCGTGGAGCAATCCATCGTGGTAGACCCGCAGACTGCAGGGCGCTGGATCAGCGATCAGCTGCTGCTCAATCTCGCTCGCTTTGAGGCCCCCCTGCTGCTGGCCCACTGTGAAGCAGCGTCGGCCGGTGACTGGGGCCAACTGCTGCAAGTCAGCGAGCAACACCGCGCCAGCCGTGAAACGCGCGAGCTGCATCAGGAAAGCCGGCAGATGGGTTATTCCTTGCAACAATTGCTCAATGGCCTGCCTGAGCTGGATCGCGATGCACGCCACTTTCTTGAACAGACTGCAGAGCCGCATCTGGCCCTGGGCTGGGCGCTGGCCGCACGTGCCTGGCAGATCAGCCCGCAAGACGCGCTGGCCGCATGGCTGTGGAGCTGGCTGGAAAACCAGTTGGCCGTGCTGATGAAAACCCTGCCACTCGGCCAGCAAGCTGCGCAACGCCTGACCAGCGAGCTGTTGCCGTTACTGCAGCAAGCGCAGGTCAATGCCACCCGACAAGATACCCACCATGCTGGCAGCGCGGCCTTCGGCCTGTCCCTGGCGAGCATGGCGCATGAACGTCAATACAGCCGGTTATTCCGGTCCTGATCAGTCTTTATGGAGAACTCAATGAACAGCCAACCTCTGCGCGTCGGCATCGGTGGCCCGGTAGGGTCCGGCAAGACAGCTCTGACTCTGGCGCTGTGCCTGGCATTGCGCGACCGCTATAACCTGGCGGTCGTGACCAACGATATCTATACCCGCGAAGACGCTGACTTTCTGGTGCGCAACGAGGCACTGGCCCCTGAGCGCATCATCGGTGTTGAAACCGGTGGCTGCCCGCACACCGCCATTCGTGAAGACGCTTCGATCAACCTGGAGGCGGTTGACCAGCTCAATCGCCGCTTTGAGGGCCTGGACCTGATCATTGTCGAATCCGGTGGCGATAACCTTTCCGCAACGTTCAGCCCGGAGCTTTCCGACCTGACGATTTATGTGATCGACGTATCGGCAGGCGACAAACTGCCGCGCAAAGGTGGCCCGGGTATCTGCAAGTCCGATCTGCTGGTGATCAACAAGATAGACCTCGCACCGCTGGTGGGCGCGTCACTGGAAATGATGGACAGCGACACGCGCAGGATGCGTGGCGAAAAGCCGTTCGTGTTCAGCAACCAGAAAACCGGTCAGGGTCTGGAGCAGATCATTGCCTTCATTGAACGCCAGGGTCTGCTCACTGCAGCCGCCTGAATTCACAACCAAAAGGAACCCGTCGATGAACTACAAAAAAGCCCTTGGCGCCCTCGCGCTGCTGCTGATCCCGACCCTGGCGCTGGCCCACCCCGGTCATGGCGATAACGGTCTGATAGCGGGTATCAGCCACCCGATTGGCGGTCTGGATCATTTGCTGGCAATGCTTGCCGTCGGCTTGTGGGCCGCACAACAGCAAGGTTCCGCACGCTGGGCGCTGCCCTGCACTTTCGTCGGCACCATGCTGATCGGCGGCGTGCTGGGCTTTGAAGGTCTGAACCTGCCAGCACTGGAAAGCGGCATTGCCGCGTCGGTACTGGCGCTGGGTCTGGCTGTGGCACTGGCAGTGCGTCCGCCCTTGGCACTGGCCGTTGCAGCGACAGCACTGTTTGCGTTGTTCCACGGTGTGGCGCATGGCCTTGAGCTTCCGGACATGTCCAGCCCATGGGCTTACGCAGCAGGCTTCGTGGCAGCGACTGCAGCCTTGCATGCGGCAGGTTATGCCGTGGTTCGCGTATTGCCTCAGGCGGCAGCACCGCTGGTGCGCATCGCAGGTGCAGCTTCTGCGGCAACGGGTGTGTGGTTGCTGGCGGGCTGATCGGATTTCCGCTGGTCGTACCCACTTCGTCTGGAAAAATCAGCCAGGGTCGATCAGCGGGAAAGCGCAGGAATGCGGTACAGGTAGAGCAGCACTGCGCTGGCAAACGCCAGCAGGCAGACCGGCAAAGGGTGCAAGCCGAACAGCACTGCGATGGCGGCGATCCAGGCGGGCAGCCCGGCAGCGAGAAAGGCCAGACGGCGGACAGCAGCGAGTTTGAGCCATGCTGCCGGCTCTTCCGGCGTGTCGAGTGCAGCCTGGGTAGCCGTTAACGCTCGCTTGTAAGCCCCGAAGGGCTTCAGGCTGACGAACATCGAGCCTATCCCGGCAATGAACAGCGGTATCGCCAACACAGGAATGAGCGGCTCGCTGGCACCGAAAAACACACAGACCACCAGCAATGGCGCCAGGGTCAGACCCAGTTGACGCCACCACGCCATTTCCAGCTTTTGGCGCACCTCGCTGCGTGTCACGCGGGGCCGACCTCGCTTTGATGCTCGTTACCCATCATGTGTCCCAACTTGCCCGCCTTGGTCGCCAGATAAAGGCGGTTGTGCGGGTTTTGTCCGGTGTGCAACGGCACACGCTCGGCGACCGTGATGCCCATGTCGGTCAAGGCTTTGACCTTGCGCGGGTTATTGGTCATCAGACGCAACGATTGAACGCCCAGGTGCTGAAGCATCGGCAGGCAGATCGCGTAATCGCGCTGGTCGGCAGCAAAGCCCAGACGCTCATTGGCCTCTACTGTGTCAGCGCCGCCATCCTGCAGCTCGTAGGCGCGAATCTTGTTCATCAGGCCGATACCGCGCCCTTCCTGACGCAGATACAGCAATACGCCGCGCCCTTCGGTGGCAATGGCGCGCAGGGCGGCTTCAAGTTGTGAACCGCAATCGCAACGCTGACTGAACAGGGCGTCGCCTGTCAGGCATTCGGAATGCACGCGGCCAAGAACCGGCGCACCGTCCGCCACATCGCCCAGACTCAGGACGACATGTTCACGGCCGGTTGCCGACTCGATAAAGCCGTGCATGGCAAACTCTGCAAAGGGGGTGGGCAGTTTGGAAGCGGCGACAAATACGACGGGCACCGTGTGCTCCTGATCAGTATGAAGACTGGAAATTCGCAAGATTCGCATTGTAACAGCAGGTTCCTGCGGACGCTCAGGCTGAATTCTCGGGCATTTAGATCATAAAGTTCGATAGATAGACGCAGTGCATCGCTTCACTGCGCGCTGTCGAAATGCTGGTAGCCACGCGTATCGGGCGTGACATCCAGCCCTGCGCCGTCGACAACAACGACACCTTGGCCCTTTTCTACCCGGCCAATCACATGCACCGGCCAGCCTTCATCCAGCAAGCTGGCAAGGTGTCCGGACGGCAGCGTGAAAGCCAGGATGTAATCGTCGCCACCGCTAAGCGCAGCCTGCCGGGCAGACGGCAGATCGAACAACGTTAGCAACTGATCAGACATCGGCAGCCTGTCACGCTCGACGACCAGCCGGACGCCTGATGCACGGGCAATGTGTCCGCAATCAGCCAGCAGCCCATCGGAGATGTCCAGCGCCGACGTCGCCCTGCCCCGCAATGCCTGCCCCAGCGCTAGCTGAGGTTGCGGCGACCAGTAGCGGGCCAGCAACGCCTCGGCAATCGAAGCCTCGGTGCTGCGTTGCTTCAATACCAGCGGCAACGCACCTGCGCCATCACCCAGCGCGCCGCCAACGCAGAGCAAATCTCCGGCGCAAGCGCCGCTGCGCGTCAGGGCCGAGCCGGCTGGAACAGCGCCGAACACCGTTAGCGTGAGGCTCAAGGACCCGCGTGTGGTATCGCCGCCGATCAAACGCAGCGAACAGCCCAGCGCCATGTGATTGAGGCCGCGGGCAAATGCCTGCAGCCAGTCGGCATCGACCTGCGGGAGGGTCAAGGCAAGGGTAAACGCGACAGGACGAGCGCCCATGGCCGCCAGATCGCTGGCAGATACCGCCAGCGCGCGCTGGCCAAGCAGAAAGGGGTCGCAGACATCAGGAAAATGCACCCCGGCAACCAGGGTATCGGTCGAGATCGCCAACTGCTCGCCGGGCGCTAACGCCAGCAGCGCGCAGTCGTCGCCGATCCCCAGGGCAACTTCCTCGCCCACCTGCGCACAGGGCGCGGCGGCGAAGTAATTGCGGATCAGCTCGAACTCTCCCATAAAGGTCAGGCGCGAATCAGCGCTTGTGGGCCTTCACTTCGACTTCACGCAGGCGCGGTGCCAGCTTGTCCAGCACGCCATTGACGAACTTGTGGCCGTCAGTAGAACCGTAGACCTTGGCCAGCTCGATGCCTTCGTTGATCACAACGCGGTAAGGCACGTCGATGCGCTTGAGCAGCTCGAAGGTGGACAGGCGCAGGACGGCCAGTTCAACCGGGTCGAGTTCTTCGATGGTCAGGTCAAGGCAAGGCGAGAGCGCGGTGTCGATCTCGGTCTTGTTGGTGGCCACACCGTGCAGCAGTTCACGGAAGTAGGCGCCGTCGACATTGCTGAAATCGTTGTCGACACGAAACTGTGCTTCGATCTCGTTCAACGCATGGCCAGCCATGTGCCACTGATAAAGGGCCTGAGTAGCCATCTGCCGCGCTTCGCGACGTTTGGCACTTTTGCCCTTGGCAGCTTCCGGCGATTTGGCGTCGCGCGGGTTGAACTGGTCGGTATCGTCGGAAATCACTTGGCCTCCAGCTGCGACAGCAGGCTTACCATTTCAATGGCGGAGAGAGCAGCTTCAGCGCCCTTGTTACCGGCCTTGGTGCCGGAACGCTCGATGGCCTGCTCGATGGAGTCGACGGTCAGTACGCCGAAAGCGACCGGAACGCCGAACTCCATGGACACCTGAGACAAGCCTTTGACGCACTCGCCTGCAACGTATTCGAAGTGCGGAGTACCGCCACGGATCACCGCACCCAGCGCGACGATGGCCGCGAATTCGCTGCGCTGGGCAACTTTCTGCACGACCAGCGGGATTTCGAACGCACCCGGCGCACGGATGATGGTGATGTCGCTTTCGCTGACACCGTGGCGTACCAGCGCATCAACGGCACCGCTAACCAGGCTTTCCACGACGAAGCTGTTGAAACGGCCCACTACCAAGGCGTAGCGGCCTTGTGGGGCGATGAAGGTACCTTCGATGGTCTTCAAGGTCATTCGGTGAGTCTCGTATTAAAGAGCAAGCCCGCCTTGGGGCGGACTTTGAGGGATATTAGGCCACGAATCGCAACTGTCAGGCCAAAAGCTGCGAAAAACCGTCTTTCGCACGCCCCGACCTGCCGGTATTTATTCGGAGGGCACGTATTCTACAACTTCCAGATCGAAACCGGATATCGCATTGAACTTCATCGGTGAACTCATCAGGCGCATTTTGCGCACGCCGAGGTCACGAAGGATCTGCGAACCGGCACCCACCGTGCTGTAAGTGGTCGGCGTCTTGATCGGTTGCTGCCCTGCCGTTTCGCGAATGTGAGCCAGCAGCACATCGCCATCCAGCGGATGACCGAGCAACAGCACAACGCCACTGCCAGCCTCGGAAACCGCTCGCATGGCGGCGCGCAGGCTCCAGCGGCCGGGCTGTTTGACCATCAGCAGGTCGCGCAACGGGTCCATGTTATGAACGCGCACGAGGGTTGGTTCTTCTGCGCAGATCTTGCCCAGGGTCAGCGCCAGATGCACATCTCCCTCGACCGAATCGCGGTAGGTCACCAGGTTGAAACTGCCCAGTTCGCTGTCCATCGGCTGCTCGGCAATCCGCTGAACGGTACGTTCATGGATCATCCGGTAGTGAATCAGGTCGGCAATGGTGCCGATCTTGATGTCGTGTTGCCGGGCAAATTCTTCAAGTTCGGCGCGACGCGACATGGTGCCGTCGTCGTTCATGACTTCGCAGATCAGCCCCGTCGGTTCGAAGCCGGCCATGCGCGCCAGGTCGCAGGCCGCTTCGGTATGACCGGCGCGAGCCAGAGTGCCACCGGCCTGAGCCATCAGCGGGAAGATGTGCCCCGGGCTGACGATGTCTTCGGCTTTGGCTTCTTTTGCGGCGGCAGCCTGAACGGTACGTGCCCTGTCAGCTGCGGAGATACCAGTGGTCACACCTTCCGCGGCTTCAATGGAAACGGTGAACTTGGTGCCGAAGCCGGAGCCATTACGCGGTGCCATCAGCGGCAGTTTGAGGGTTTCGCAGCGCTCGCGGGTCATCGGCATGCAGATCAGGCCACGGGCGAAACGCGCCATGAAGTTGATATGCTCGGGCTGCACGCATTCGGCGGCCATGATCAGGTCGCCTTCGTTCTCACGGTCTTCGTCATCCATGAGGATGACCATCTTGCCCTGGCGAATGTCTTCAACCAGTTCTTCGATAGTGTTGAGCGCCACGCGGCACCCCCTTCAATCAATTCAGGATTTGAGGTAGCCGTTTTCGGCCAGAAAGCTTTCGGTGATCGTGCCGTGGCCAGGCTCGGCGGCCTTGTCGCCCAGCAGCAGGCGCTCCAGGTAACGTGCCAGCAGGTCTACTTCCAGGTTGACCTTACGGCCAGGCTGGTAGTCGGCCATGATGGTTTCGCTGAGGGTGTGCGGCACGATGGTCAGTTCGAACTCGGCACCATTGACCGAGTTGACCGTCAGGCTGGTGCCGTCGACCGTGATCGAGCCTTTATGGGCGATGTATTTGGCCAGCTCGCGCGGAGCACGCACCGTAAACTGAATGGCGCGGGCGTTATCGGCACGGGAAACAATTTCGCCCACGCCGTCGACATGGCCGCTGACCAGATGACCGCCCAGACGCGTGGTCGGAGTCAGGGCCTTTTCCAGGTTGACCCGGCTGCCGCTCTTCAGATCGACGAAGGCAGTTACGGTCAGGGTTTCACGACTGACGTCAGCCCAGAAGCCGTCGCCGGGCAATTCGACGGCGGTCAGGCATACGCCATTGACGGCAATGCTGTCGCCGAGCTTGACGTCGCTCAGGTCGAGCTTGCCGGTTTCCACGTGAACGCGGACGTCGCCGCCCTTGGGAGTCAGGGCGCGGATGCTGCCGATGGATTCGATAATGCCGGTAAACATGGGTCCTCCGGGAGAACAAGGGCTGCGCGCAAGGCGAAAGCCGGGAATTATACGCCGGGTGCGCGCACAGGGAGAGCGATGACTCGCCAGTCATTACCGACGGCACGCATTTGCACGATGTTCAGCTCCAGCGCTTCGCTCATCTGCGCCAGCGGCAGGTCGAGCAGCGGCCGGGCCGATGAGCCGAGAAACTTGCCGGCAATGAATATCTGAAACTCATCGACCAGCCCGAGGCGCGCAAAGGCACCCGCCAGCCGCGGACCGGCTTCGACCAGCACTTCGTTGACGCCACGCGTGGCCAGTTCGCCCATCAACTTGCGCAGGTCCACATGACCGGCGCTGTCAGCCAGTGCCAGCATTTCGTGGCCTTCTTCCTGATAGCGACCTCGCGCCGACGCCGCAGCACAGGTCACGACCAGCGCATTGCCCGCCTGAAAGAACGGCGCGTCCAGCGGCACACGCAGACGACCGTCAATCAATACCCGCAGGGGCGGACGCGCAGCGGCCAGCGCGGTCAATTCTGCATTGAGACCCAACTCATCGGGGCGCACGGTGAGGCGGGCCTTGTCGGCCAGCACCGTATCGGCTCCGGTCAGCACTACGCTCGACTGCGCGCGCAGACGCTGAACGGCGGAACGCGCCTTGGGACCGGTGATCCACTGGCTTTCGCCGCTGGCCATAGCGGTTCGGCCATCCAGGCTCATGGCCATCTTCACGCGTATGTAGGGCTGTCCGGTTTCCATGCGCTTGAGAAAGCCTTTGTTCAGCGCTCGCGCTTCGCTTTCCAGCACGCCGCACTGAACGCCGATACCGGCATTCATCAGGCGCAACAGGCCACGACCGGACACTTCAGGGTTGGGGTCCTGCATGGCCGCGACGACCCGCGCCAGCCCGGCGTTGACCAGCGCATCGGCACAGGGCGGCGTGCGCCCCTGATGGCTGCACGGTTCAAGGGTGACGTAGGCGGTCGCGCCTCTGGCAAGTTCGCCGGCCTGGCGCAGGGCATGCACTTCGGCATGCGGCTCGCCAGCCCGTACATGCCAGCCCTCACCGACGATCTGGCCGTCACGCACAATAACGCAGCCGACGCGCGGGTTGGGGTGCGTGGAGTAGAGCCCGTTACGCGCCAGCTCCAGCGCACGCGCCATGTAATGAACGTCGAGAGCCGCCTGTTCAGTCAGCAATGCACTTATTCCTTACCCGGCTCGCGGGCCAGACGGTCGATTTCTTCACGAAATTCGTTGAGATCCTGAAAGCGGCGGTACACCGAGGCGAAGCGGATGTAGGCCACTTCATCGAGCTTTTGCAGCTCGGCCATGACCAGTTCGCCAACCACCAGCGATTTGACTTCGCGCTCGCCGGTCGCCCGCAGCTTGTGCTTGATGTGCACCAGTGCCGCCTCAAGTCGCTCGACACTCACCGGACGCTTTTCAAGCGCACGTTGCATACCGGCGCGCAGTTTTTCTTCATCGAAAGGCTGACGACTGCCATCCTGTTTGATCAGACGCGGCAAAACCAGCTCGGCAGTTTCGAACGTCGTGAAGCGCTCGCCGCAGGCCAGACACTCGCGTCGGCGGCGTACTTGCTCGCCTTCGGCGACGAGGCGGGAGTCGATGACTTTGGTGTCATTGGCACCGCAGAAGGGACAGTGCATGGTGGCTGGCAACGAAAGAATGAGGAGCGCCATGTTAGCGCATCCTGCTGGCAAGACAAGGCTGAGGGTTTGCGGTATATAGACGCGCATTAAAGCGATGTGAAATTGCCTGCGCTCGGTAATACTGCATGCATGGCGTCACTCAGCCTTTCAATTTTTGTCTTGTGGAGCTCTTGATGACGTTACGCCCCGTTATTCTACTCGGCCTCATTGGCTTGCTGGCCGCGTGCAGCAGCAATGACGCGCCAAAACCGGCTGCGGCACCGCCCGTCGCCCCGGCAATCAAAGTGCCTGCCGGGCCCGGCCCGCTGCAACCGTACCAACGTGAACTCAGCGGGCAACTGCTCGGCGTACCTGCCGGGGCCGAGGTCGAACTGGCGATGCTGGTGATCGACGAGCGCGGTCGTCCACAGAAGCTGCTGACCAACACCTTGCTGAAGGGCAACGGCCAGTCATTGCCGTTCCAGTTACGCTTCAACCCGGAAGCCTTTCCGGTAGGCGGGCGTGTCGAACTGCGCGGCCGTGCCAGTCAGTCGGGGCAATTGATACTGCACCTGCCGTCGATGCGCATCGACCAGCCCACCACTCAAGCGCTGGGGCAATTGCAATTCGTCAAGGCGCCATGATTGCTCCGCGACACCTTCAGGACGCGCTGAGCAAACTGCTCGGCGACGCCCGGCTGGTTGTCACAACGTTGCCGGGCACTGAGCTGAAACTGTGGCTGATCGACGATGCCAACATGGACCGTGCCTTCAGCCCGGATGAAACGAGCCGCATTCTGGAAGAGCCACCGTATTGGAGCTTCTGCTGGGCCAGCGGCCTGGCTCTGGCGCGCTTTCTGGCCGAAAACCCGTACTGGGTGGAAGGCAAGCGGGTACTGGATTTCGGTGCAGGTTCGGGCGTGGCAGGTATTGCCGCGCTCAGGGCAGGAGCACTTGAGGTGGTGGCCTGTGATCTCGACCCGTTGGCGATCGCTGCCTGCCGGGCCAATGCCGAACTCAACCAGGTGCAGTTAAGCTACTCGACGGATTTTTTCGCCGAAGCGGATCGTTTTGATCTGATTCTGGTTGCCGACGTGCTGTACGACCGCGCCAACCTGCCACTGCTGGATCAATTTCTGTCCCGGGGCCGCCAAGCACTGGTGGCAGACTCCCGCGTGCGCGACTTCAAGCATGCTGCTTACCAGCGCCTGACGATGCTGCATGCGCACACCCTGCCGGACCTGGCTGAACCCCACGAGTTTCGGGATGTGAGTCTGTATCACGCGGCGCGGTGAGCGCTAAATAACAGCTCGGGAGCGCTCAGCTAAACGGTCTCTGTAGGAGCGAACTGGTTCGCGAAGGAGGTCGTTCAAACGATAAATTTCCAGAGAATTTTCCGTCCCTTTCGCGAACACGTTCGCTCCCACGGCCTTCGGCCAGAATCAAAAGCAGATGTGTGGATAGCGCTGAGGGTGCGGGGCAAGGATGATGCCCCACCGCCGACGCCGCTTTCAGCATTGCCCTGCGGGCTTTATAGTTGGCGGCATTCAGATTCTTCGAGACGTGCAATGAGCCAGGAAACTGTTTACATCTTCGACGCAACCGCCGCGAACTTTGATCAACTGGTGATCGAAAAGTCGTTCGACCAGCCCGTACTGGTCGATTTCTGGGCCGAGTGGTGTGCGCCCTGCAAGGTCTTGATGCCCCTGCTGCAGCAAATCACCGAGAGTTATCAGGGCGAATTGCTGCTCGCCAAGGTCAATTGCGACATCGAGCAGGACATTGTTGCGCGTTTCGGTATTCGTAGCCTGCCGACCGTGGTGCTGTTCAAGGACGGCCAGCCGGTGGATGGTTTTGCCGGAGCCCAGCCTGAATCGGAAATCCGCAAGATTCTCGAACAGCATGTCGTCATGCCGCCTCCGCCGGCCGCCGATCCACTCAAGCAAGCGCAAGAGCTGTTTGCCGAAAGCCGTTTTGCCGAAGCCGAAGCACTGCTCAAGGCGCTGTTGGGCGAAGACAACACCAATGCCGCAGCACTGATTCTGTATGCGCGCTGCCTGGCAGAACGTGGCGAACTGAGCGAGGCAAAGGCAGTGCTGGATGCCGTTACCGGTGATGCACACAAAGCCGAGCTGGCGGGTGCCAAGGCGCAACTGACGTTCCTGGCACAAGCGGCCACCCTGCCGGATGTGGCCGAACTGAAAAGTCGTCTGGCGCAAAACCCTCAGGATGACGAAGCGGTGCATCAACTGGCGATTCAGCAATTGTCGCGTCAACAGTACGAAGCCGCGCTGGATGGCCTGCTCAAACTGTTCATTCGCAATCGCAATTACGCCGAGGGCCTGCCGCACAAGACGCTGCTGCAAGTGTTCGACCTGCTGGGCAATGAGCATCCACTGGTGACCGCATACCGTCGCAAGCTGTTCGCCGCGCTGTATTAAGCCAGCTTGCCACCGGCACCGCGCGGGTGCCGGTGACTGAACAACCAGGTCAGATCACGTCGCGTCGACCCAGCTGTACAGCGGCGCATCCCCGCCGCTCTCGACCTTCACGTTCGCAGAGTGACGCAGGCGCACCAGCAAATGCTTGCCTGCCGCGGTACTGCCGGCCAGCCCTTCCAGTTGCCCCAGCAGATCCGGTCCACTCATCTGCCCGGCCTTTTGCAACAACTCCTGTGCGACCTGCCACAGCCTGTCGTCCTGGTTGAGCGGCTTGCTCTCGACCACGGCGGCCGATAAGTCGGGAGCTGCCGCCTTGAGCTGCGCGCCCAGTTGCGCCCAGTCGCCTTCGTCCAGTTCAAGAGTCAAATCCACCGGCCACTGGCCTACGGTTCCACGAATACGCAACATGATGTGTACCTGCTGACAGTCAGGCATACATGCTCCCACAGGCTGGCGCGCATGCCCATGATCAACCGTAACGCCACTGGCTGATGACCGGCTCTTTGCCGTTCATGAAGTTGCCAAGCGCCCGCACGTCATAGACATTTTCCCAATGCTCGACAATTTTGCCATCACGAAACCGCCACAGGCCGCAAAACGGCATGATGATCTTCCGGCCCTCACAACTGGCGCGCATCTCTCCCAGTACCGAGCCATAGTGCTCGTTGGCAATGATGTCGTGGACATCCATGTAGAGGGTCTGACGTGTGCGCCTGATCAGATTGATTTCGTGGGAAAGCACTGCGTCCTTGCCAATGGCTATGGACAAGCCACCACCAGCGCCCTGATCGGCTTTGTGCAGCACAATGTCAGCGTCGGCGAATTCGGTAATTCGAGTTGGATCCTTGTACACCGCACGCAGGATTTCTCTATTCGGATGGAGCTTGTTCATGAGTATCTTCCCTGATGTCACACTCGGCTGGCGATGAAAACCCTCTCGGCGCATCCGGCGCAGGTACAGCGATTTTCATTTTTCAGAGTAGGACCTGATGACGCAAAGGCTGAGACTACTTCAGCATAAGCATGGGCCAGGGTATTCCAGATAACGCCGCCAGATAACGGTCCATGAAGACCGGATAGTCCAGTGCTTGAACAAAAACACGTCCACGCACACCGGCACTTGTTATAAGATCACATAACAAATTTCATCAATATTGTCCCCGGAGTCCGCTATGCGCCGTTTGCTACTCGCCTTGCCTTTCGCCCTGTTGCCACTCGTTGCTGCCCACGCAGCCGAAGTACATGACCATGATCACGGCGATGAACACGGCAGTCTGGGAGCCCACGAGCATGGCGTAGGACGTCTGGATGTGGTGCTGGAAGGCAAGACGCTGGAATTTGAATTCGACAGCCCGGCCATGAATATCGTCGGTTTCGAGCACGTTGCAACTTCGGATGAAGACAAGGCCAAAGTCGCCAAGGCGCGCGAGTTGCTACTCAAGCCCAACGCGCTGTTCAGCATCGCCGATGCCGCCAATTGCTCGGCCACCTCGGTGAAACTGGAAAGCCCGCTGTTCGGCGACAAGGATGACGATCACGATGAGCACGCCCAGGGCGGCGATGCCGATCATCATGAGCACAGCGAAATTCACGGTCACTACAAGTTCGTCTGTGACGCACCGGCCGTTCTGAAGAGGCTCGACCTGTCGCAAATCTTCAAAACCTTTCCCGACACCAAGAAGCTTCAGGTACAACTGATCTCGCCAGGCGGCCAATCGGGCGCAGAAGTGATCGCAGCCAACCCAACGCTGAAATTCTGATTGCACTCTGCGGTACAACGACCGGGCCTCGCCCGGTCTTTTAATTTCCAACCTAGCGTGAGTCAGCCCATGACCCAAGCACTGATCGAGCTATCGAACCTGAGCTTCAACTGGCCAGGCCATCCGCAGTTACTGGACATCCCTGAATTTTGCCTGCAAACCGGCGAAACCCTGTTCCTCAAAGGCCCCAGCGGCAGCGGCAAAACCACTTTGCTGGGCTTGCTGGGCGGCGTGCAAAAACCTGTCAGCGGCAGCATTCGCCTGTTGAATCAGGACCTGTCGACACTGTCGGCGGCAGCACGTGATCGCTTCCGAGTCGATCACACCGGCTACATCTTTCAGCAGTTCAATTTGTTGCCGTTTCTGTCGGTGCGAGAAAACATCGAGCTGCCCTGCCACTTTTCCAACGTCCGCGCCGAGCGTGCGAAGCAACGCCACGGCAGCGTCGAAAAAGCGACCACCACCCTGCTCGCCCACCTGGGCCTGAAAGACCCGGCGATGCTGACGCGACGTGCCGACTCACTGTCCATCGGCCAGCAACAACGCGTGGCCGCGGCCCGTGCGCTTATCGGTCAACCTGAACTGGTGATCGCCGACGAACCCACTTCGGCGCTGGACGCCGACTCTCGCGAAGCGTTCATTCGCCTGCTGTTCGCCGAATGCCGCGAGGCCGGGGCCAGCCTGCTGTTTGTCAGTCATGACCAGAGCCTGGCACCGCTGTTTGATCGCAATCTGTCGCTCAGCGACCTGAATCGCGCCGCCGTCGCCGTGGAGATTTGAGATGTATCTGTTTCGTCTGGCCATGACCAGCCTGGCCAACCGCCGTTTCACCGCGTTTCTCACTGCCTTCGCCATTGCGCTGTCGGTGTGCCTGTTACTGGCCGTAGAGCGGGTGCGCACCGAAGCCCGCTCCAGCTTCGCCAGCACCATCAGCGGCACCGACCTGATCGTCGGCGCACGTTCCGGTTCGATCAACCTGTTGCTGTACTCGGTATTTCGCATCGGTAACGCCACCAACAACATTCGCTGGGACAGCTTTGAGCATTTTGCCCAGAGCAAACAGGTCAAATGGGCGATCCCGATTTCGCTGGGCGACTCCCATCGTGGCTATCGGGTGATGGGCACCAACGAAGCGTATTTCGAGCACTATCAGTTCGGTCGCCAACAACATCTGGAAATGGCCGAAGGACGTGAATTCAAGACTGACCCCTTTGAGGTAGTGCTGGGCTCGGAGGTCGCCAAGGCGCTGCATTATAAATTGGGCGACAAGCTGGTACTGGCGCACGGTGTGGCGGCGATCAGTCTGGTCAAGCATGACGACAAGCCGTTCACCGTGGTCGGCATACTCAAGCCGACCGGTACACCGGTGGACCGCACGCTGCATATCAGCCTGGGCGGCATGGAAGCCATTCATATCGATTGGCACAACGGCGCACCGGCGCGAGGCAACGAGCGTATCTCTGCCGATCAGGCACGCAATATGGATCTGACGCCGACTGCGATCACCGCCTTCATGCTGGGTTTGAACAGCAAGATCTCAACCTTCAGCCTGCAACGCGAAATCAACGAATACCGTGGCGAGCCCATGCTGGCGATTCTGCCCGGCGTGGCGCTGCAAGAGCTGTGGAGCCTGATGGGCACCGCTGAAAAGGCACTGTTCGTAATTTCGCTGTTCGTGGTGCTGACCGGTCTGATCGGCATGCTGACCGCGATTCTCACCAGCCTCAATGAACGACGCCGGGAGATGGCCATCCTGCGCTCGGTCGGCGCACGGCCCTGGCATATCGCAAGTCTGCTTATACTTGAAGCCTTCGCCCTGGCACTTGCGGGTGTCATCAGCGGCCTCGCACTGCTCTATATCGGCATCTTCGTGGCCAGAGACTACGTGCTCGACAACTACGGTCTGTACCTGTCGTCTATGCCACCTGGCCAATATGAATGGACCCTGCTCGGTGCCATTCTCGGTTGCGCGCTGTTGATGGGAACCGTGCCAGCCTGGCGAGCCTACAGGCAGTCACTGGCCGACGGACTGTCGATTCGTTTATGAGGACCTTCATGATGCGGCGCATGCTACTCACTCTGCTGCTTTCGGTTTCCACTCAACTGTGGGCCGCCGAGCCGCGTGAACTGACCTGGAATGACATGATTCCACCTGATGCACCCGTGGTGAAGCCGGTAACGGCTCCGATACACGATATGTCCAAGCTGTCCGATGCACTGGCCATGGAGGCAGCGCCTGCGGCCCATCAACTGGCTCCGCATGCGCCAGTGGTCAAGGCACTGGATGGCAAACTGGTGCGTTTACCGGGCTACATCGTGCCACTTGAGGTCAGTGAGGAAGGCAGAGTGACGGAGTTTTTGCTGGTGCCGTATTTCGGTGCCTGCATCCATGTGCCGCCGCCGCCAGCGAACCAGATCGTGCATGTCACGAGTGAGCTGGGTGTGAAGGTCGATGAGCTGTATCAGCCGTACTGGATCGAAGGACCGATGCAGGCCAAATCGTCTACCAGCGAACTGGCAGAAGCGGGTTATCAGATGCAGGCAGACAAGATACTTGTCTACGAGTTGCCGGATTCATAAGGATGACGAGGTTCCCAGCGATTTCATTGAGCTGAGTCAAAGTCGCCGCTCGACAGCGCTTTAACATTATGCCCATAAATTTTGACTGATCTCTGGAGCCTCCATGAACAAGCACTTGCTACGCGCGTCTGTTGTCGCGCTTGCCATCGCCGCCCCGGTCGCGGCACATGCCTACGAGCCTGGCGACTTCATCGTTCGCGCCGGTGTTGCGCACGTCCAGCCCAATGAAGACAGCGGCGAAGTCCGTCTGGACGGTGCCAAGGTCTCCGGCACCAAAGCCACTGTCGATGGCGAAAACCAGCTCGGTCTGACCTTCGCTTACATGCTGACCCAGCATGTCGGCATCGAGCTGCTGGCTGCTACACCGTTCAGCCACACCGTTTCAGTAAAAGGCCTGGGGCCAGGCCTGGACGGCAAGCTGGCTGATATCAAGCAACTGCCGCCGACGCTGTCGTTGCAGTACTACCCGATGGAACCTTCGTCGAAATTTCAACCGTATGCGGGCGTGGGTATCAACTACACCACCTTCTTCGATACCGACCTGACCGGCAATCGCAAGGATCAGGGTTTCAGCAACCTCAAGCTCAAGGACTCGGTTGGTCTGGCTGCTCAGTTGGGCATGGACTACATGATCACTGACAACGTACTGGTCAACGCCTCGGTCTGGTACGTCGACATCGATACCAAAGCGACTGTGGACGGCCCTTCTGCCCTGGCCGTCGGCAAGACCAAGGTCGACGTGGACATCGACCCGTGGGTGTACATGGTGGGCGTGGGTTACAAGTTCTGACCTGCACACCTTCAAGCGCCACACACACAAAGGCACCCTTATCGGGTGCCTTTGTGTTTTGTGGTTTGAACTCTGCGTGCTGGATTCCTGATTATCGTGCCGTGATTTAACCCGCGCCCGGACTCCTGGCTATCGTGCCGATGCTCCGCGTCGGCATGCAGTTCGTGACGCTCTGCGTCACAAATAGGCGCGGCACCGCACGCTCAAGAGCGGACGCAGAGCGTCCAGAAATGCATCACCACGCAGAGCGTGGGGACGATCAGCACTTACAGTCGATGCGGGGCTCATTGCCCCATCAGCAACTCAAGCCCACGAACCAGTGGTGTCGGCTCATCAATGCTGAAGTGCTCCAGCAGACGCTGGTTACTGGCCCGTGAATGCTTGATATCGCCCGAGCGCGGTGCCTGATAGCTCACTTCCGGCTGTTTCCCGACCACTTGCGAGAGCGCGGCCAGCAGCTCGTTGAGCGACGTGGTCTTGTTCAGGCCGACGTTGATCGCGCCCTCGATGGCGCTTTCCCGTGACAGGGCCTGCAGCAGCAGCTTGAGCAGGTCGCCTACGTAGAAGAAATCGCGTGTCTGCTCGCCATCGCCAAACACGTTGATCGGCAGGCCTTTCTGGATGCGTTCGGCAAAGATGCTGATCACGCCCGAATACGGCGACGACGGATCCTGGCGCGGGCCGAAGATGTTGAAGAAGCGAAAGATCACCGGCTCCAGACCATGCTGACGGCGGTAGAAGTCCAGGTAGAACTCGCTGGCCAGCTTGTCCGATGCGTACGGAGTCAGCGGTGCTTTGGTGGTGTCTTCGGTGATTGCTTCGCCTTCGCCGTTGTTGCCGTATACCGCCGCGCTGGAAGCAAAGATCACGCGCTTGATGCCCGCTTCGCGCATGGCCTCACAGACATTCAGTGTGCCGATGAAGTTGCTTTGATGGGTGCGCACCGGGTCGTCAACTGACGCCTGAACCGAGGCCACCGCTGCCAGGTGCACCACAGCCTTACAGCCTTGCGCAGCGCGCTTGACCAGCTCGGCATCGGCTACGTCGCCTTCGATCAGTTCAACCCGCGGGTTGTCGAGCGGCAGATTGCTACGCTTGCCCGCCGAGAGGTTGTCGAGGATACGCACGCAATGCCCGTCGGCAAGCAATGCATCGGTCAGGTGCGAGCCAATGAAACCCGCACCTCCCGTAATCAGAACAGGGGCGTCAGACATGTCGATAATACCGGTCCAGCAGGCTTGGCAAGCCGGCCCGCCAGGCGCGGGGCTTGATGCCGAAAGTGTGGAGAATTTTCTTGCAGGCCAGCACCGCGTGCTGCGGTTCCTCGGCTGCATCGGGACGCGCGGCGTGAGCCTGTGCGGTGGGCGATTCAATGGCCAGCGGGTGCAGCAGACGTGCTTCGGTGAGCACCGCCTGACCCAGCGCCAGTGGCGTGGTCGCTTCGTGCCCGGCGTAGTGGTACGTGCCCCACAGCGGCGCTTCGCAATCGAGTTGCTTGACGATTGAAATAATCACCCGTGCCGCATCATCGACCGGCGTCGGGTTGCCGCGTCGATCATCGGCCAGCAGCAGCTCTCCGGGTTCTTTGGCGCGCGAAAGAAAGCGGCCAAGCACGCCATCAGCGCTGTCATCCAGCAACCAGCCAAAACGCACAAGCACATGTTGCGGACAGGTGGCGCGCACGCTTTGCTCGATACGCCACAGCGCCTGACCGCGCAGACCCAAGGGCACTGGCTCGTCTTTTTCGCTGTAGGCAGTCGCGCGCGAGCCATCGAACACACGATAACTGGAAGGCTGGACCAGCGTGATGTTGTGGTGCTGACACAGTTCGGCCAGACGCTCGACAGAGCGCTCCTGGTGGGTCAGGCGCGCTGCGCTCACGGTCTCCGCCTGAAACCAGTCGAAATAGTAAGCAAGGTTTATCAGGGCATCGGGGCGGGTGTCATCAAGCAGTTGCGTGAGGCTCGCCACGTCCCAGCCGTCTTGCGGTGGACGTGGTGCGAGGAAACCAATGTCTTCCTCGGCACCCAGACGAATCAGCGCCTGCCCGAGGGCATTCCCGCCGCCCAACAGCATAAGGCGCATTCGCATAGAGTCAGCAGGCTCGGTATCAGATAATCAAACGAACAATTGAAAAACGCCTGCAAACATAACACGTTGCCTGCCAACCCCCAACAGTTGCGCAGCCCGGCGGGGCAATGACGCCGCAACAACGCGTTGCAGCCGTCTCATGCCGCCCGATTGATTACTGAGCTGCCGGACCCGGCGGGCTGTTGCCCTTGGGCAGACCAAGCGGTGCAGGTGTCGGCGCAGAAGGTGTCGCAGCGGCAGGGTCCGAGGGCGCAGGAGGCCCCTCGGCTTCAACGCCAGCCTGCGGGTTGTTGAAGCCCGGCCCCATGACCATCTGTGGATAAGTTTGCGCGAAACGTACGTTCGGGTTTTTATCCACAAGACGCTTGAGGCGCTCGTTGAAGGCGCGCCCCACTGCGTACTGACCACCGGAAGAGGTGCGGAATTGCGCGGTCAACACCATGCCGTTCAGGTTCATGCTGTCGACGCCGAACACCTCCAGCGGTCCTTGCAGGTTGTGCTTGAGCAGAATGTCATCGCTGATCGACTGCCCGGTTTCGCGGATCAGCGCCAGCGCATCATCAATATCCGAGTCGTAAGTGAACTGCACCGAGAAGAACGCATAAGCGAACTGCCGCGACTGGTTGGTAACCGCCTTGATCTGCCCGAACGGCACGGAATGGACAAAACCCTTGCCGTCACGCAGGCGCACGGTACGGATGGTCAGGCTTTCCACCGATCCGGAGTGGCCAGTACTGAGCACTACCCAATCGCCCACCGAGAAGGTGTCTTCGATGATGATGAACAGACCGGTGATCACGTCCTGCACCAGTTGTTGCGAACCGAAACCGATGGCCAGACCGACAACCCCGGCACCCGCCAGCAGCGGTGCAACGTTGATGCCCAGGTTGGCCATGGTGGTGATCGCGCAGATCACCACCAGAATGATTTTCACCGCGTTGCGCAGCAGCGGCAAAATGGTCTTGATTCGTGTACTCGGCTGGCGGCCACTGCGATGATTGGCCGGTGGTTTGAGGGCTTCCTGAATGGCCGTGTCGAGCACGACCCATAGCAGCCAGGTGACCACAAATATCAGGCCGATACTGCTCAGCGAATCGCTTATCACGCGACCCAGCGTGTTGCGCTGGGCAAACTCGAACATCGAGAAGCCCCAGATACGCCCCAGTATTTCGATGAACCCGATGGCCAGCGCAATGCGCAACACCGCGTACACCAGGCTCAGCAGGCGCGCCTTGTACACATGCCCGCCGCGCCCCAGGGATTCGGTCGGTTTGAACAGGTGCTGGAACACTGTGCTCAAAAATACCGTGGCGATCAGCAGAATGGTGGTGAACAACGCACAACGCAGCGCTTCCTGACTGTCTTCACCGGCTCCGATCAGGTTGATCGCCGAGACCAGAATCATCAGCAGGATCGGCAAGTGCCACAGGTTGGAGAAGATTTTCAGCGACTGCTGCAGTGCTGGCCGTTGCAGGCGGCTGCTCAAGGAACGGTTACGAATCAGGTGCGCCACCGGGCGGCGCACCTTGATGATCAGCATGCAGAACACCACCGACGCAAACAGCCCGGTGAACACCGCAACGCTGGTGGTGACGTTGCTGCCCAGTTGGCGGGCGATCTGCGGGCTGGTCAGTGCATCGCTCAGCGCCGCCAGAAAACCGACCACAAACAGTGGCCTCGGCGCGTAGCGGCGAATCATGCGTACCGCGGCGCGCTTGTGCCCGGAGTTGAACATCACAATCACGCAGAGCAGCACCGAGGTCGACACGATGCCACTGCTGGTCGCATAGGCAAAGCACAGCGCCAGCGCACGGCCCACCGAAGACGGCATGAAGTGGCTGACGTAGAGAGTCAATGGCAGACAGACGATGGCTGGCAAGGTGAACGGCAATACGTATTTGAGCAGCGCCTGACTGCGCTCGCGCACCCGCACAAATGGCGTTCGGCACAAGCGCACCGCCAGAAAACGACCCAACGTGGTCAGAACGGCAAACGAGCCGATCCAGACAAACGACAGGGCAAGGAAGTCCCCGGCAACACTCCACGGAGAACGTGTGGTGCGCTTGTTGACCAGCTTCTCCAGCTCGTCGGCTGCACGGTCGGCGCGCAGTTGCCAGGCGTCGAAGAGGTTGTCGTCAAGATTAAGCTTTTCCTGGACGTCATCAATGCTGGAACTGATGGCACCGAGCAACCCGCCCTGCACCAGAAGTTCCGGGGCCTCGGCCGCTGCTGGCTCCCCACTGTCTGCCGGTTTCGCATCCGCCTTTTCAGCGGCCTTGTCATCCGCTTTCGCCGCAGGTTTTTCAGCTGCTTTGCCATCGGTCTTTTCGGCCGCTTTGTCGTCGGTCGGCACCGCAGCGCCCATTGGCAGCGCAGGTACATCGGCTGCCTGGAGATTTAAACTGCCTGCGAATAACAGCAGACCCGACAGGATCAAGATTTTCAGCTGAGACGCCACGCAGTTCTCTCCTTCGATGGACAAATACAACCATGCACAGGCCAAAGCGCGCTTTGATCCCAAGGAACTGATTCCCGTATGCCCGGCAAGTTCGGTTCCGGCAGGGAAATACGATGAGCCGATGTTTCAAAAAATTGCGCCAGAACAGTACGCTCATTCTTCCCGACTGAACTATGCAAAGCGCCAACTGCCGGAATTATCGGCGGCTGCCGAAGGCATGCATGAGCCTGTGCACCAGAGCGCTTGCCCGATCAACCCGACATCGAGAGGAATCTGCATGAGCACGTTCAACGCAAAAGATGGCACTGAGATCTATTACAAGGACTGGGGCGAGGGTAAGCCGGTACTGTTCAGCCACGGCTGGCCGCTGAATGCGGATATGTGGGAATACCAGATGGAATACCTCAGCAGCCGGGGCTATCGCACCATTGCCTTCGACCGCCGCGGCTTCGGTCGTTCCAGCCAGCCGTGGACCGGTTATGACTACGACACCTTCGCTGACGATATCGCCGAGCTGATCGAGCACCTTGATCTGCACGACGTGACGCTGGTGGGCTTTTCCATGGGCGGCGGCGATGTGACGCGCTATATCGCCAGACATGGCAGCGCACGGGTTGCCAAGCTGGCCTTGCTGGGCTCGGTCACACCGTTTTTCCTCAAGACTGACGACAATCCGGAAGGCGTCGACAAATCAGTGTTCGATGGCATCAAGGAGGGTCTGCTCAAAGACCGCGCGCAATTCATCAGTGATTTCGCCACGCCGTTCTACGGCCTGAACAAAGGACAGAAGGTTTCCGAGGGCGTACAGGCCCAGACCTTGAATATCGCCCTGCTCGCCTCGCTCAAAGGCACGCTGGATTGCGTGACGGCGTTCTCCGCAACCGACTTCCGTGCGGACATGGCGAAAATCGATGTGCCGACCCTGGTGATTCATGGCGATGGTGATCAGGTTGTGCCGTTCGAAGCATCAGGCAAGCGCGCCGCCGAGCTGATCAAGGGTGCAGAGTTGAAGGTCTATCCCGGCGCGCCGCACGGTTTTGCCGTGCCCCATGCCGAGACACTCAACAAAGACCTGCTGGCGTTTGTGCAGGGCTGATATTTTTGTGTAACAGGGAGCCGGCTGCCGACTCCCCGCAGGCAGCGAATCAGTCGGCCTGAACGGTCAACTGATTCTGCTCGCCCAGCCCCGCAATCCCCAGGCGCATGCGTTGCCCTGCGCGCAGGAAGACAGGCTCTGGCTTGACGCCCAGGCCCACACCCGGCGGCGTACCCGTGGAGATGACATCACCCGGTTGCAGGCTCATGCAACGGCTCAGGTAGGCGATCAGTTGCGGCACGTTGAAAATCAGCGTGCGCGTATTGCCATTCTGATAACGATGACCGTCAACCTCCAGCCACAGGTCGAGTGAGTGAGGGTCGGTAACCTCGTCGCGGGTCACCAGCCAAGGGCCTATCGGACCAAAGGTATCGAAGCCTTTACCCTTGTCCCAGGTTCCGCCGCGCTCAAGCTGCCACTCGCGCTCCGACACATCGTTGACCACGCAATAACCGGCAACGTGCTCCATGGCAACGGCTTCGTCGATATAACGCCCGCCCTTGCCGATGATCACGCCCAGCTCGACCTCCCAGTCAGTCTTGAGCGAACCGCGAGGAATTTCGACGTTATCGTCCGGGCCGCAAATTGCGCTGGTCCACTTGTTGAATATGATGGGTTCCTTGGGCACTTCCATCCGCGACTCGGCTGCGTGGTCGGCGTAGTTCAGGCCTATGCAGATAAACTTGCCGACCTGCCCGACGCACGCCCCGATGCGCGGTCGGCCCGCCACCAAAGGCAGACTTTCGGGATCAAGCGCAGCCAGGCTGGCAAGGCCTGCCGGGCTCAACACCTCGCCAGCGATGTCCGTGACATGTGCGGACAGATCGCGGATCTGGTAGGCAGCATCAAGCAGGCCTGGCTTTTCCTGGCCCTTTTCACCGTAACGAAGCAATTTCATCGAGTTCTCCCGTTTCAGTCCAAGGTGCAAACCGCGGATTCAGAGGGTGATGCCCTGTTGCCCGGCCTTCGGAAATACGTATTCACGATTGGGCTGAACCCACTGAGTCTGGACAGATAGCATCGCAACGGACGCCTTGCCTAATGAAATTTACGACCAACTGCCAACACGCCGAGTCGGCATTGACCGGCAGAAAAATCGGGATAACACGCCACTGGTCATAATTAATACACACAGTGAGTATTAATATCACCCCCAGTTCAAACGAGCCCTTTCGTTGAAACGAGCCCCTCGAAAACACGACAGACTCGTACGTCTTGAAGGGCGAACTGGACTCATGTCAACGCTAACACCGTCCTGCAGATTCCCCGTCGCAAGCGCGGCGCCCTGACGCCCCAGGAAAACCTTTTCATGAACAATCGATCGATACCGCGTGCTTCTCGATTCCCGATAACGCGCCTTGCGTTGCTGGTTTCATTGAATTCACTGTGCCTGATCAGCCCGTTCATTCAGGCCGATGACGATGTGCCAACCTCAGTCACGGTGCCCACCAGCGACGACACCGCTGCCGTGACACTGGGCACGGTGTCAGTGATTGGCCAGGGCGAAACCCGGCAGGTGCAACGCGTCACGCAAAAGGACGTAAGCGCTTATTCCGCAGGCACCAGCCCATTGAAAGTTCTGCAACGGCTACCGGGAGTCAACTTCCAGTCCGGCGACCCGCTGGGTCGTGAAGAAGGCAGCCAGCGCATCAGCCTGCGCGGTTTTGACATGCACCACCTAGGCTACACGCTGGACGGCGTCACGCTTGGCAACATGAGCTTCGGCAACTTCAACGGTCTGAGCATCACCCGGGCGATCATCGCGGAAAACATCGCCGCCAGCGAAGTGGCTCCAGGCATCGGTTCGCTGGGCACGGCATCGAACAGCGATCTGGGCGGCACCATCCAGTTCACCAGTTCCAATCCGGACAAGGAATTCGGCGCGCGACTGTCACAGACCCTGGGCAGTTACGACACCTCGCGCACTTTCATGCGCGTCGACACAGGCGAATACAACGGTCTGTCCGCTTATGTGTCGGGAGAAAAGTACGACGCCGATGCCTGGAAAGGTCACGACAACCCGCAAAAATCCGACGCTGTGAACGCCAAGGTCAATTACAACTTCGGCGAAAACCGCGTGAGCTTTTTCCACAGCACCTCGTCTCACGACGAAGCCAATCTGCCCAGTCTGTCGAAGAGCATCATCCAGCGTCTGGGCTACAACTGGAGTTACTACACCCCGGACTGGACCCGCGCGGTCAATGCGGCCAACGGCATCTACACCGGCGGCGTAACCAGCGCAGGCGATGCGACCTACAACGCCAGCAGCCTGCGCGACGACGAACTGGACATCCTCAACGGCAATTTCTCGCTCACCGATGATCTGGTGCTGGACGCCACGGTCTATCACCACCATGACTCGGGCCGGGGCAATTCGTACTATCCGTTCATCTTTACCAGCGGCTCGACCACTGTCCCCAGCAACTCGATTCGCAGCACGGTGTATGGCATTGATCGAACCGGCTTCCAGAGTTCGCTGACCTACTTTCTGGGCCAGCATGAAATTCAGGGCGGGTTCTGGATTCAATCGAACAAGAACGACATCGCCCGTTACCTGTTCGATACCACCAATGCGACTCCGCAAAACCATATCGTCAAAACCAATGGCCTGAGGCAGGCGGCTACGGTACTGGACCAGAGCTACAACGACCTGACCCGACAGTTTTTCCTGCGCGACACCTATACCCTGCTCGATGACCGTCTCAAGCTTGAGTTCGGCGCAAAGAACACTGTCACCACCTCCACTGCCGAAGGTAAAGGCGGCGGTTATGCCAGCGGTTCGCTGGAAGCGCGGGACAGGTTTTTGCCGCAAGTGGGCGCAACCTACACACTCAATGACAGCGATGAAGTGTTCACGTCTTATTCGGAAAACATGGCGGCCTTTCCGAGTGGCGGTTACAGCCCGCTCTTCACCACGCAGACCGCAGTGGATGCGCAGAACGGCTTCAAGAACCTCAAACCCGAAACCTCGAAAACCGCTGAACTGGGCGTGCGCCGCAGCACAAAGCTGTATTCGGTATCCGCGGCGGTCTACAACACCAAATTCGACAATCGCCTGGTGGCCATCACCAACTGTACCGGCATCGTCATCTGCCAGAACGGCGTTGCCAACGTCGGCTCTGTCACCAGTCGGGGCCTGGAACTGTCATTCGGCCTGACACCCGACGAGCACTGGCGCTGGTCCAACTCCATGTCCTACAACCACAGCACTTATGACGACGACTATGCCAGCGGCGGCAGCACCGTTCATGTGAAAGGCAAAACAGTCGTCGATACGCCCAAGCTGATGTATTCCAGCAACCTGGACTGGAATTGGGAGCACTGGAATGCCGGCATGCAGGGCAACTACATCAGCAAGCGCTATTACACTTACACCAACGACTCCAGTGTCAGCGGCTACTGGGTAGCGAACGCCAACCTCGGCTACGACTTCGGCAAACTCGGCGCCGTCAAAGACACCACCGTCTCGCTGAACATGGTCAACCTGTTCGACAAGCGTTACATCTCCACCCTCAACACCGACGCCAGCGCAGCGACCGACCCGGCGGGCAATTTGCAGATTCTGCAGGTGTGCACGCCACGCAGCGCGTTTGTAACACTGGGCGTGAAACTTTGATTGATGCTGACTGAAAGCGGGCGAAGGATCGCCCCATCTGCCACTTACATTGAATTACGTCGCGCGGCTTGCTGTTGGAGACAGGCTCTTGTGGGAGCGAGCTTGCTCGCGAAGGCAATGTACCTGTCTCTGCACGACCGCGTGGGTTGCCAACCTCAATGGCGACGAATACCCCATCGTGCTGCATACTCCCCTGACATACAGCGCCTGACCTTCATCTGGACACCCCATGACACCCAACGCAGAACTCTATAACCCGTCCACCGAATATGCCGACAAGCTGATTTCGCGCATCGGACAAACACCTTCGTGGATCGCAAAACGCATTGGTGTGACTGACAAGCGCATTCGCTACATTCTGGATGGGGAAAGGACCGTCAAAGGCGAAACCACGCAGATTCAGATGACCTATACCGAGCAGTTTGCACTGGAGTGTCTTGTGGCAGAGGCTATAGCGCTGAGGATGTAGGACCCGCTGGCTATCAAGCATTGCCCTTGAATCTGAAGTTCCTGATAATCACGCCCTCAAATACTCAGGCAAGGAAATGCAGTGAAAGGAAATCTAGTATTGGTGGCGTTGCTTGCCCAAGCTTGAGTGCGGTGAAGTCTTTACTACGAATAACTCTCATGCTCGCGGTTCTCAAGCAGGTATGTCCAACAAGCTCAGACTACGTGACGATTTAATCATAGAAGCACACTCTTCAATGATGACAGGCTTACTAAAAAGATAACCCTGCATTTGATCGCAGCCATACGTCACAAGCAGCGCTAACTGGTCGACTGTTTCGACGCCTTCTGCAATGACTTTAAGACCCAATTCGTGCGCCAACACGATGACCGCTCTGGTGATAGCGGCGTCCTCATGATTGCTCGTTATATCTTTTATGAACGCCCTGTCAATTTTGAGGGCGTCAAGAGGGAATCGTTTCAAGTAAGCCAAACTCGAATAGCCCGTTCCGAAATCATCGACCGAAAGGCTTATGCCATACGATTTTATATCTCGAAGTATGTTAACCGCCGACTCGGGATCGATCATCAGCATTGACTCGGTCAATTCGAATTCTAAAAGAGCGGGGTTGATACCGTACCCCTCAACAATGTGCTTGATGGTCTCAGCCAGGCCTTTTACCTGAAGCTGCCTGACGGACAGATTGATGGCGATCGGTACCTGCCTGACATTATTTTCTTCCCAGCTTTTTATGGTTTCACAGACGTTGCGGATAACCCACTCGCCGACAGGAATTATCAGGCCGGTGTCCTCAAGAATAGGTATAAACTCAGCCGGAGAAACCATACCCTGCTCCGGGTGATTCCACCGCAGCAAAGCCTCCAAACCACTTATCCTGCCATCGGTGAGGCTGACCTTTGGCTGAAAATGTAGAATAAACTCATTACGAGCAAGCGCACCCCGCAATAGCGTTTCAGTTTGCAAGCGCCGAACCAAACTTTCATTCATTGTGGCGTTGTAAAACTTGTAGTTATTACGGCCACTTTTTTTCGCATGGTACATGGCGGTATCCGCATTCTTCAGGATAACGCCAGTGTCACGTCCATCAAACGGATAATTGGCGATACCGACACTCGCTGAAACAAATACATCCTGACCGCCCAGATTGAATGGTTTCCCCAACGCTTCAACAACATGGTTCGCAAGGGTTTTTATAAGGCTTTCGGAATAAACATGATGGGTAACGACGATAGAAAACTCGTCGCCTCCCAGCCGCGCAACCACACTGTTTTCATCAATGCAGTCTTTCAAGCGTCGACCCGCCTGTATAAGCAATTGGTCGCCCACTGAATGCCCCATGGTGTCATTCACTGCTTTGAATCTGTCCAAATCGATGAATATGACGCTGACTGCATCTGGCACTGACGTTTTCCGACTGATTATCTCGCGCAGATAATTGCTAAGAAACCAGCGATTAGGCAGATGGGTGAGCGAATCATTTTCGGCCAGATAGATTAGCTTTTTCTTGGCGTCATACCGCTCAAGCGCGGCGGCCAACAGGTTAGCAAGTGTTTGAAGGTAGCTCACATCTTCACGTGTAAAGGAGTAGTCAGTGCTGGCATACACCCCAAGAACGCCCTTGAAAACCTCCCTGCAGGATATCTCAATCTCTAGACCACTTCTAATACCGCAAGCCTCCACCGTTTCACCCGGCAGCAGCGTGTACCTGTTATCAGGTGTATCAGAATTAATGACACACCCGGTGGAAGAAGCAGTACCGTTCAAAAAATCATTGTGATAACCACTGCGGACTTCCACGTGGTTCAAGCCAACCTCCGCGTTGAGGATGACCCCATGACTCACTCGATCAACGACTAATAAAGCCGCCTTGCTCAATGTTAATCCTTGCGCAGCAGTCAGTGCTGCCAGCTCACCCAGTGTACTGACGTTTTCTTCTGTCAATGCCTGCTGACCAAACAAGGCGATAAGGTTTTGCCTTCTGGAGTTATCCAGAATCGCGACCTCAAACTCCTTTCGAACAGTAATATCGATATCGATGCAAATATATTTTTCAACGCCGCCCATGTCATCGAGAATAGGTATTATGGTGCGTCGATGCCATGCGTCCTTACCGGTACGCCCCGAAAGCCTGACCTCACCGTTCCACACCTCATTTTCAGGTACCCATCGCCACGGCTCAGAGGCTGAAGACATGCCGGTCCAGACTTCATCGATCTTCAGCTCTAAAAGCTCAGCTCGCGAATGCTGCGAGCTTTTTACGAATCGTTCGTTAACGTAGGTGATACGTCCGGAGGCCGAAACTTCGCAAACGATTGAAACTTCATCAAGGGCATTTTTATGCTGCACCAAGGTATTCATCAGCGAGTCGATACGCAGGCCAAAGTGATTGCGCATACTGGCGGCAGTGCGGTTTACCGCTTTTATAGCCTCCTGTATTTCCATGGGGGCATCAGCGACCAACATAGCTTCAGCGGCCACTGCGCCTGAAGCGATTTCTGCCTCATACGAATGAAGTTTGCCCAGATGGGCAAGCGAACGCTTGATCATGAACCCCATTAAAATCAGACTGATCAGTAAAAAAAATACTGCAAACAGTGTCGCCTGAATCACCAGGCTATAGAGTTCGGTAGCAATTCTCTCGGCATTAAAAGACAGACGCATCACGCCATAATCTTTCCCGCCGACCGTAATCGGGCGATTGACATCGAATAATCTCGCAGCGACTTCGGACTCTATCCACGCAGGGGCCCTTCCAACAGGCGCACTGGCTGCCTGCAGGCGAATGACGCCACCCGACAGGTCAATAAACACGGCCGACTTGAACGGCGAGCGAGCCAAGGTTTTTTCGAGGGTCCTTTTGATGGTGTCGTAATCGCCGATGACGACGCTTTCCTCTACAGCTTGCGCGGCGACCTCGATCAGCATGTTAGCGGTGTCTTGTATCTCTTCAATATGCTGAAGCAGCTGGTTTTTATAAAATAGCCCCAGCCCTGTCGTCAAAAAAGTCAGTATTAGAATGGATAACATCGCCAGTATTCGCGACGTCAGTGATTTGGGCAGCAGGCTTTTAAAGAAATTCATTAACAGCCTCTCCAGCTAAAGTTGAAATTATTTACTTAAGTTTTGCTGGCAAACTGTTATAAAAATCACGATAGGACGCATAATCCGCTTCCGTCGCAGGAATGAAGGTAATCGGTGCCGGTGCATGGACCAGCTCGGTCGCCTCACGAAGAACCCTGCTACCGTCGGGATCGTTTTGCATATTAAAAAATGCGTTGGCTACCGCATCACGTTCTTTTTTAGAAACCCGAGGGGATGCCATGAGGGCCAGGTCATTGAACGAGGCCGAACTCCACAGCACGCGGAACGACTTACCTTCTCTCTCAGTGTAGCCACTTACAAGCTGTGAATTGGCCCCCATCGCTTGAGCCTTGCCACTAAAGAGTTGGCTGAAAGCGCCATCCATGTTTCCGGCAAACACGGTAGAAGTACTGATCCCTTTCTTCACCAATTCCGAGTTTGTGACTTTATAAGCGATGAACGCTTCCGGTCCCGGATACACGACTTCCTTGCCCTCTAGCTCCGAAAGGCTATGAATGGGCGAGTCGGCAGGTACCACGATCTGCCCCTCGAGGGCAGGCGCGTCACGGCGACCAAACACCTTCCAGCCCATCTTGTCGCGTTCCGGGCTAAAAAGATGGTTAGTAAAAGCGAAATCAACTTCTTGCGCGAGCACATAACTTGTTGTATCAGAGGATGTTCGACCTAATTTCAGCGTGAGATTCACGCCGCTTTTGTCGGACACATACTTTATGATTGGATTCCAAAAACTGGCTGACAGATTAAGATTGTACTGATTGACAGGCGAAAAGTTGTAAACCTTAAGTTCTTCAGACGCGGCCACATTTGACAAGGCAAACGACAGGACAACCATTATAGCTTTGCAGCCCAAGCATAACTTCACTTGTCAACTCCACATGCAGACTAACGTCTTACCCAACGGTGATGAGCAATAACTTAAGCTCAGTAATATAGTATGATCGGCCGACAACCTTGAATCTTAAGCACCGACTGCATGAAGAAATATTAATCGGCCAGCCAACACACCTGCCTGCCGCGTCCGGGCGATAGCCTTGAACTGGACAGGCCGAGGTGGCTTTTGCTGCATGACCATTGCCTCGGCCGCAACGTGCAGTACCCAGCAATGAGTTATTGTTGACGACAGATCAAACAAAAAACCGCTCTTTCAACGGCACCAGTGCCGCCCCGATAGCCGCCGCATCGCCATTGGTCTCACTCAGCAATAACTGAGGCCGAGGCGGTGGCGCGTTGTAGCGGTGGGCTCCCCAGAAAGTCGTTGCCGCAATCAGGCGTCTGCCCAGCTCTGGCGGTAATTGCCCGCCAAACACTACCGCCTGTGGATCGAACAGGCCCGCCAGTGCGTTAACCAGACGATCCAGGGTTGGTTTGACGCGTGCCAGCCAAGTGTCCACGCCGGGCCAGTCAGGGTCGAAGCGCAGGCGCAGGTCTTCGATTGAATCTACCTGTACGCCGTTCTGATGCAATTCATCCAGCAGGTAACGCAAGGCCGGACGGTTTATCGACTCTTCGTCGTTGTAGAGGGTGATCTCGCCCGCGTTGCCGTGGCTGCCGAAATACGGTTTGCCGTTGATCACCACGCCTGCGCCGAAACCGAAGTTGAACGACAGGTAGATGAAGTTGCTGGCCCAGGCCCCCACGCCCACCAGGCTTTCACCGATGGCCGCAGTGGTGGCGTTGTTTTCCAGCCAGACCGGCATGCCGAAGCGTTCTTCGAGTATCGGTTGCAAGTCAATCAATGACCAATCGCGCAGCGGTTCAGGTGCATTGATCTGGCGGTTCTCAAGAAAAAAACCGGCGATGGCGAAGCCCATGCCAATTACTCGTTGCGCCTCGATGCCATTGCGTTGAAGCATGCGTTCGATGGTCTGATCAAGCGAATCCAGCGTGCTGTTGCGGCTCAACGGCGGCGTACGCAAGGTGACCTGTTCCAGCACATTGCAGCCCAGATCGGCGATGCAGACCACTGCCGAATCGGTATTGATCGATACGCCGATGACATACACCGCCTCGTTGACCAGCTCAATGCGCGGGCTGGGCTGACCACGGCCGTTCTTCACTCGCTCGCCGCTGCGCAGCAGGCCTCGGCTGATCAGTTCTTCGATCAGGCGGTGCACCGACTGCTGAGCCAGGTCCATCTCGGTCGAAACCGTGGCGCGGGTGATCACACCTCGACGGCGAAGGATATCCAGCAATTTGCGTTCATTCAGGCTCAGCGGTTGGTGCGCATGAAGTGGCGTATCGAGGTCGAGGGGCATGGAATCTACAAATCAGGGGAGGATTAAAACAGTGGGCGTGTAAAGCAGTGTATCGCCCGCCACCCATTGCACACTTCCATCATGAAAATTTAATAAAAGTCGCGCAGGTCACAAATACTACACACAAGCTGTATTAAATGGCACTGAGTTCTTGTGGGTGTCCTCATGCCTTTCATCAGTAAGACGCTTTCCATGCTGGCGCTGCTGCCGTTCGCTGCTCAGGTCTTCGCCGCCCCCGCCGAGTTCTGGTATAGCCACGGCGGCGCGGCCGGAAGTGCCATCGCAGATTTGTGCAGAAGCTTCAATGCACAGCGTGAGGATGGGGATCGCCTGCACTGTATCCGCCAAGGCAGTTATGAGCAGACGCTGCAGAAGACCGTCGCAGCGTACCGCGCAGGCATAGGCCCGGCTCTGGTCGAAATTTACGACGTGGCCACGCCTGACATGCTACTGGGCGGTGCCACTCTGCCTGTCGAGGCCATCATGGCCGGTCATCAAAGGGCCTATTCCGACGACACCTTTCTGCCAGCCTTGCGCCGCTATTACTCCGATGATCACGGCGCTCTGGCGGCCCAGCCTTTTGCGGCGTCCACCGCCGTGCTCTACACGCACCGAAATGCCCTGGCCGCGGCAGGTATCAGCGAGCCCCCCGCCACTTGGGAAGCATTTGCTACAGCCTTGCGGGCCTTGAAGAAAAACGGCCACGCATGCCCTGTCGTCAGCGAATTTTCGCCGTGGATCTGGCTGGAGCAGACCAGTGCAGCGCAAGGCACCGAAGTTGCGGTTCGCGCCGCTGGCACCGAACGCTATCAGTTCGACAAAGGTGCCCACCTGCGCTTGATGAACGACCTGGCGCAATGGACCGCCGAAGGTCTGGTGGTGCACGAGGATTCGACCCGCAGCGGTCAACAGGCGCTGGCTTTCGCCACCGACGACTGCGCCATGCTGATCGACTCCACCGGTGCCTGGAATATCGTGCACAGCACGCTCAAATCCGATATCGATGTCACAGCACTGCCGATTTACGCCAACACCCAACGCCGTACCAACGCTCCCGGAGGTTCCTCGCTGTGGGTGATGCGTGGGCATGCCGCGCGGGATTACCGGCTGGTCTCGGAGTTTCTGGCGTTCGTACTGCAACCGGATAATCAGTTGGTGTTCAGTGCCCGGACCGGCTACCTGCCAGTTACTCAGGCGGCAGCGGCACGGTTGCAATCCGCAGGCAGAGAGCCGTCGGCCGTAATGGTCGGGCTTGCGGCACTTCACGACATTGACGGCCAGCCTTCTACGCCTTTGCGCTGCGGCTTTATCACGCTGATGCGTCTTGTTTGGTCGCAGGAAATGGAAAACGCGCTCGCCGGTCGCCAGAGCGTTGAACACGCCCTGCGTCAGACAACGCTGCGCGCCAACGAATTGCTCAGTCTGTTTCAGCAGATGCATCAGGCCCAGGCCAGCAACGAGTCAGACGGGGCAACGCCATGAAACCTCGGGCGCATTTTCCGCAACCGCGCCTGGCGCTGCTGTTTGCCCTGCCCCAATTGCTGGCACTCGGGTTGTTCTTTTATTGGCCTGCAGTCCAGGCAATCTGGTGGTCGTTTCATCTGGTGCCGCCCTTCGGCGGTAACGAAATCTTTGTCGGCCTGAGCAACTATTGGCGAGTGTTGAGAGACCCTGGCGTGCTCGCGTCGCTAGGCTCGACGCTGGTGTTCAGCCTGTCGAGCGTTGTGCTTTCGATCCTCATCGCACTGGTGCTTGCGCTGTGCCTTGAACTGAAACTGCGCGGCAACGCAGTGTTTCGCAATCTGCTGATCTGGCCCTACGCGGTATCGGGCGCCACCATCGGCATTGTCTTTCACGTGCTGGCCAATCCGGTGATGGGTATTTTCGCCTGGCTTAACGCGATTGCCCCCGGCACCTGGGCACCCTACGCCAGCCCGATGCAGAGCATGTTGTTGCTGATCGTGGCCTATGCCTGGTGCCTGGTGCCGTTCAACTTCGTGATGCTGGTCGCCAGCTTGAAATCCGTCCCCGATGACTACCTCGCCGCCGCCGCACTGGACGGGGCAGGCCCGTTGCGACGCATGCTCGACATACAGCTGCCGCTGATTGCGCCCTATCTGCTGTTCGTGTTTGTCATCGACCTGCTGGAAAGCCTGTCGAACAGCTTCGGACTGGTCGACACCCTCACACACGGCGGGCCCGGCGATACCACCAACGTACTGGCCTACAAGATTTACACCGACGGTTTCATGGGCCTGGATCTGGCAGGTTCGTCGACACTGTCAGTGCTTATGTTGCTGGCAGTTGTAGCGCTGAGCATCGCTCAGTTCAAACTCTTGTCCCGCTTCCAGCGCCGTGGGGTGAAAGCATGATCGAGCGTCACCGGCTGATCGACGCGGGCGCTTACCTGCTGCTGACGCTCGGGCTGGTGTTCGCCCTGGGGCCGCTGTACGTCGCAGTCTGCTCGGCAACGGTCAGCAACCCACAACTGTTCGCCCACGGCCTTGCGCTGATACCCGGCGACCAACTGCTGGAGAACCTGCAACAAGTCACCCGACGCCTCGACCTGCTGCGCTTGCTGGGCAATAGCCTGCTGGTCGCCACGCTGGTGGTAATCGGCAAGCTGACACTTTCGGCGCTGACAGCATTTGCCGTGGTGTACTTTCGCAGCAGCTACACCTCGGTGATCTTCTTTGCCGTGCTGGGCGCTCTGCTGCTGCCGCTGGAGGTACGCATCATCCCCACGTATGCGGTGGCCAGCGACCTGCTCGGACCGCTACGCAACCTGTTGCAATGGCTGGGCATCCAGTGGCTGCCGGTGCCGACCATCAACCTGCTCGACAGCTACACCGGGCTCGCCTTGCCGCTGATTGCCTCAGCCACCGGCACCTTTCTGTTCCGGCAGTTTTACCAGACGCTGCCCGCCGAACTGGTCGAGGCCGCACGTATGGACGGTGCCGGGCCCTGGCGTTTTTTTGTCGACATTCTGCTGCCGCTGTCGAAGACCAACTTCGCAGCGCTCGGCACGCTGGTGTTCATCGGCGCGTGGAAAGACTACCTGTGGCCGCTGGTCGCGACCAATCGCGAGGACATGCGCACGCTGGTGCTGGGCGTCGCCAGCTTTCTGCCGACCGATGCAACCCAGGTCCCCGAATGGAACCTGCTGATGGCCGCCGCCGTGGTCAGCATGCTACCCCCCCTCCTCGTCATTGCGCTCATGCAGCGATGGTTTGTCAAAGGCCTGATCGGAGTCGGTAAATGAACGCGCTCACCCCTATTGCCTGCGCGCCGGATATCGTCCTCAAGGGCCTGCACAAAACCTATGGCTCAGGGCACATCCTTCATGGGCTCGATCTGGTTTTCAAGGCGGGCGAGCTTAACGTCATCCTCGGCCCGTCCGGGTGTGGCAAGTCCACGTTGCTGCGCATGGTCGCCGGGCTGGAGGACGTCAGCAAAGGGCAGATTCTGATGGGTGGCCGCGACGTGACGCGTCTGCCGCCCAAAGAACGCGGCTGCGCCATGGTGTTTCAGAACTACGCGCTCTACCCGCACATGAGCGTCGCCGACAACATCGGTTACGCGCTGAAGCTGGCACGCATCTCACGCACGGAGCGCGAACAGCGTATTCGCGAGTGTGCCAGTTCGCTGGGGCTGGAAGAGTTGCTGCAACGCAAGCCCGGAGAGCTTTCCGGCGGTCAGCGTCAGCGCGTCGCGATCGGTCGGGCGCTGATCCGCAAACCGCCGGTGCTGCTATTCGATGAACCGCTGTGCAATCTGGACAGCGCGCTGCGCCATGAAATGCGCCTGTTGATTCGTAACCTGCACCAGCAGACCGGTGCGACGATTCTGTATGTCACCCACGATCAGACCGAGGCCATGACCCTCGCAGAGCGTGTGGTGATTCTCAACAAGGGCCATGTCGAGCAGATCGGCACGCCCACCGACATCTACGATCAACCCGCCAGCATATTCGTCGCCAGCTTCATCGGCACCCCGCCCATGAACCTGCTGCCTGTGCACTGCCTGGACGACAATGTTCTGATACTGGCCGACGGACAACGCCTGCCCATCAAACTCGGCATTGCCAGCAACCGGACAGGCAAATGGCTGATGGGCCTGCGCCCCGAGACCGTCGTGCTCGGCCAGACAGGCGTCACCGCCACCGTGGAGTCCTCCGAAAATCTCGGCAGCCACAGCCTGCTGTATTGCCAGTTGGCCGGAACACGCTGTGTTGTCAGTCTCGCCGAACGGCAGCATCTGATGCCCGGCACCCAGATTCGACTTGCCATCCATCCCGCGCCCTTGCTGTTCGATATCGAGAGTGGCCAACGCCAGCTCGTTTCCTTCTCCCAAACCACCAAGTGACCCGCCATGCTCAAACCTGCGCCCCTCGTCCGCTCGTCCCTGATTGCCCATCGTGGTGCCAAGGCTTACGTGCCGGAAAATACCCTGCTGGCCCTGGAGAAAGCCGCCGAGTGCGGCGCCGAGTGGGTCGAGATCGACGTGAAGCTGACCCGCGATGGCCAGCCTGTCGTGATTCACGACGATTTGCTGGACCGCACCACCAACGGGCGCGGCGCTGTCGTGCTTCACGAACTTGAGGCCATCCGCAAACTGGACGCAGGCAGCTGGTTCGCGCCTGAATTCGCGGGCCTGCAGATCCCGACCTTCGAAGAGATCGTGGCCTGCGCGCTGCGCCTCAATCTGGGTTTGCAAGTCGAACTCAAACCGACCATTGGCGACGATATCGAGACGGCGGAAGTGGTGATGCCAATCCTCAAAAGCCTGTGGCCCGCCGACAATGATCGGTTGTTCGTCTCCAGCTTTTCGGTGCGCTCGCTAACTGCCGCCCGCCGCTTGTGGAACGACGTACCACTGGCCATCGCCTCGGTGGTCGCGCCTGCTGACCCGGTCGCTTTGCTGGCCGAATATGACTGCCGAATACTTCACGTACTTGACGACATGCTCGATGACCATCACCTTGTTCGCCTGAAAAACAGCGGCGTCGAATTCGCCGTGGCTACCATCAACAGCCCGAAACGCGCGCGTTACCTGCTGGAACACGGCGCGCAGTCGATTCTCAGTGATTACCCGGACTTGTTGAACCTGCCGAACGGAGGCTGTCTGCAATGAACAACCGACTCAGCGTCGCCATGCAAGCTGTAGAAAAGGCCACTGGCCTGGCCATGGCGTATTTCAACGACCGCCACACCCTCGACATCACCACCAAAAGCGCGCAAGACCTCGTCTCCCGCGCCGACTTCGAAGTGGAGCAACTGCTACGTGCAGAACTGAGCAAACACTTCCCCGACGATACAATCCTCGGCGAAGAAATGGGCGGCGAATTCATCACCGACGGCTGGGTCATCGACCCCATCGACGGCACCGGCAACTACCTGCGCGGCACTCCATTGTGGGGAATCGCGGTGGCGTACATGTCGGCAGGTGAACCCGAAATCGGCGTCGTCGCCTACCCGGCACTGGGCTACACCCTGGCAGCCCGCACGGGTGATGGCTTGCTGCGCAACGGCGTCCCTTTTGTCCGCCCTCAACCACCCGAGCACCTGCGCATCGCCGGCGTCGGCGAAAACACCCGCTGGGACGCCGAAGAGATGGGCAAACTGCACCTGAGCCTGCGCCGACAGGGCTGGGGCCTGGCAGGCTATCGCTGCGCAACCATCGGCCTGGCGTTCGCCGCGTTGGGGCAAACGGATGGGTACATGGAGAAATTCACCAGCCTGTGGGACATCGCGGCAGGCGCAGTGATTTGTCGAGAAGCTGGATTGCTGTGCACGATCGAAGGCGAGCAGAAGCAAGGGTCAATGACTGTGATGGTCGGGCGTGAGGAGTTGATGGAGATCTTTGGTGCGTAATGCGCCGGGCTAGTCGACGCAGTTTTCTGACTGCGTTTGTTCGCCTGCTGGCGTGCCTGCCCTTCGCCAACAGCAGGCTGCTGGCGGCAGAAACCTTTCCCGCATTGCGCCAGCCTGCAGCCGAGAAAGGTATCCGGTTCGGCTTTGCGGTTGATCCGGTAAAGCTGAATGACGATGCGGCCTATCGGCAACTGGTCGCCCGTCAGGCCAGCATCGTAGTGCCAGAAAACGCCTTGAAGTGGCAGACCGTCCACCCCGAACCAGAGCGTTACAACTTCGCATCCGCCGACGCAATCGCGGGGTTTGCGAAAGCGCATGAACAGCGTATGCGCGGCCACACTTTCTGCTGGCATCGCTCTTTACCCGACTGGGTTCACCAAACCGTCACCCCGACGAACGCCGAAGCGGTGCTGACGGCGCACATCAGTACCGTCGCCAACCATTATCGCGGTCTCATCAGCGCATGGGACGTCGTCAACGAAGCCATCCAGCTGGAGGACGGCCAGCCTGACGGGCTGCGCAATTCATTCTGGTATCAGATGCTCGGGCCTCGCTATCTGGACATAGCCTTCAAGGCTGCGCACAAGGCCGACCCGGACGCCCTGCTCTGCTACAACGATTACGGCCTGGAAAAGGATACCCATTACGGCGAAAGCAAACGCACTGCCGTGCTCGCCCTGCTGCGCGGGCTCAAGCAGCGCGGCATTCCGATACACGGCTTGGGCATTCAGTCCCATCTGCGTGCAGGCGACACATTTGGTCCGGGCCTTTCCCGCTTTATTCTTGCAGTGCGTGATATGGGGTTGTCGATCCACATCACGGAACTCGACGTCGACGACAGCCACTTGACGGGGCCTATCGCAGAACGCGATGGATCAGTTGCAGCGACTTATAAGCGGTATCTCGACGTAGTGCTTGCCACGCGCTCGGTATCTACCGTTGTTACGTGGGGTGTTTGGGACAGCCCGCATGTTGCAGGCGCCACGGCCAGCAACGGGCCGTTGGCACAGCGGGCATTAGCGTTTGGCCCGCGAGGTGAGGTGAAGCCGGCGAGCTGGGTGATCGCGCATTGTTTCGAAAACGCGCAAACACAGAAGGATGAGCTGTTTTAGGTGCTCAGCGGCTCCCACGGCAGCAGTGCAGCCAAAGTGGTTCAGCGCTTTTTGACGCCTGAAAACGATGAAGCCCCCGATAAACGGGGGCTCCGGGTCTGGACCTGAACAGCAGGGTCCAAGTAAGTCCTAAGACGAGAATACGTTGAATGTGCGACGACGTTTATAAACACTGCTCACGTCCCGTAGCAGCTCCGTTGTCTTGGCCAAGCAAGCTTCCAGGTGCCCTAAGCCGATGCAATGGCATTCGTTCTGGCACCTTGGGAGGCTTATGATCTGAGAGTAAGGTTAATCCCCGTAGGTCGCACGGATTTTTCTCAAGAGGTTTCTGCCGTGCGGCTCTTCGCCATTACCTTGAATCACGGTTGCTTCATAACCGTTGAGCGCT
Organism: Pseudomonas syringae group sp. 26L6; assembly: GCF_032587815.1. Classification (NCBI taxonomy): domain Bacteria; kingdom Pseudomonadati; phylum Pseudomonadota; class Gammaproteobacteria; order Pseudomonadales; family Pseudomonadaceae; genus Pseudomonas; species Pseudomonas syringae group sp. 26L6. The sequence continues at coordinate 46,921 of NZ_JAWHPJ010000011.1, read as the reverse complement.
GGATTAATTCGAGTGTTTATCCACTTGGTGAGACTGATATTGCTTTGGGCTGCATTTTTATATTCGTATTCAGTAAGCGCAGCACCCTCGGGCGCACGAATCACCAGACGAATCCCCTCAAGACCCCATACCTGCTCTTCAAACTCTTGAACCGTTGCCAATTTCCTGCTCCTTGTGCTGTCGGTAGAGTCTGTCGCTTCCTTGATGTCAGCCCTAATCAGAATTTTTAACTCAATACAGGCATTTTGCCAACAAACATTTATACGGCTCAGCTAGCCACCGCCATCACGCTTAAACGAACCCCGCGTGTGCAGAGTTCGCCGAAAGACCAAGAGCACCGGTCCTATAGCCGATTCTCACAGATGCTCAGGTAGGGGCAGCGACGACAAAGCCAGCCCTTCTTAGCTCCTCGATACCCTGATGTAAACAGCGGTGCCATTTTGTGCAAGGCTGTGCTTTGGGGTGCTTTAGAGGGCGTATCCCTCTTGGCCTTCTCGCTGATCAGTGAGTGCACGGTGCCAGATTTTGCTTTCAGCGTTTTCATTGCCAACATCAGCGGGCGGAAGTGGCGTGAGGTTGTTTCTACGCCTGCGTGCGTGCGTAGCCAATGAAGCTCAACACCCTGTGGGGTCTTTGTCTGAAGCATCCACGGCAATTCAATGCGAACACCATGTATATCCGCATATAGCCCCTCGATGATCGTGCTGCCGGTATCCTGAATGATCTGCAAGCCCTTTTTACAGGCTTTGACAGCATCCGAGTACAACGCCTGATCCAGATTGAAGGCCGGCAGGTCATGCTTCGACCATGCTCTATCAAACGCCGTCTGCGCAGAGGAACCTTTGAGAGCGGATTGAAGTGTCTCCATCACAGCCCACCGAGCCCGGATGGATATATCAATAACCTGTTCAGCGGTGAAGTCGAGCTCATACCTATAGTGGTAATGCAGCGGGCAGCTCACGTAGGACTCAAAAGCACTGTAGTCGATGGCCAAAGGAGCTGCGGCTACCATGTGCACAATGGCATGCACGCTAGCCGCAGGAGGGGCCAAACCTAAGTGGCGATCAAGGAGAACAGTTGCACTGGTCATGGAGTCAGGTCTATCTCGGGAATTTGTCTCGTAGAGAAAAAGCTGGTTCCTAGCACGGGATAAAGCAACGTATAGAAGGTTGTTTCGCTCTACAGCTTCTTCGAACTCATGCTCCGCCTGAGTACTGTTAAGTACCTCGGGCGGAATAAGTTGCGTCGAGCGCGGGTCGTAATCCCAAGGTTTGTCTTTCCCATAGGCTCCCTTATTCACGTCCGTCAGATGGACAGCCTCGAACTCAAGCCCTTTGCTCCCATGAACGGTCATCAGCGTGATAGCATTCAACGCGCGGGCCTCAGGTGGTGCATTACGGTCAGCTAACTTCTCGTTGATTCGGCGGCGTAAGTCCTCGCGCACAAGGAACGCAGATAGCCTGGCTTCTTTGGCACTGCCGTCACTATTGCGCACGGCATACACAAATAGCCATAGTGCAAGGCGCTCTGTATGAGCCCGTATGCTCGTATCAGCGGGATTTGGTAGCCCATAGCCGCGATCAAGCAGCAGTGTACAAACGAACTCCCAAGGATTGGTATGCCGGTTGAATCCGGCCAGTAGCCTAGCCAATTCCGTGCTCACCGACTCCCCCGCTGCTGATAGACCCAGCCCAAGAGCACCAAGCCACTTCCCCCGCTGCAGAGTGACACCGGTACCTGGTGAAGTGCATGCCATAAGTGTCTTCATGTCAGTCGCGGACATCGCCAGTGTTGGGTCCTGAAGCAAACCAATCATTGAGCGAGGTTGACGGGTGCATAGCAACTGCATAAGGCAGACAAGCCGCTTGATCTCGGGGCGTTGGTAGACGTCACCAATATACAAGCAAGGAATCCCACGTGCAGATAGGTACTCTGCAGCGCTTTCAATATCTGCCGTACTGCGACTAATAACGACTTGGTTTCGGTAGCCCACACCCATTGTTACAAGGTTGTCGATCACTGACGCAAGCGTATGGGACTGGCTTTCCGGAGAGGCACATTCGTACAGGATCGGCCTGATACTCATAGAGGGGCGGTATGCAGTCACTGCTTGCAGTGGCAATCTACCTTGCAACGAATGGACGCGTCCCGTGTGGCTGAAGAGTTTGAGGATCTCAGGGGTACTGCGACGGTTTACATCAAGGTGGTGGGTGGCCACAGAGGCTCCCGGGGAACCGCGTCTGAACGCTGTGTCAAATTTCATCAAGCTCTGGATTGATGCGCCTCGCCAGTGGTGGATCGCTTGACGAATGTCGCCGACTACCCACACCGACTTGGCGCTCATAGCTAGCTCACGCACGAACTCCACCATGACATGTGTTACGTCTTGATACTCATCGACCAAAATGTGATCGAAATGGTTGATGTGCTGGCTCACAACCGTGCGGTCTTTTCGAGCTTGTAGCGTGGGCAACGCCACCAGATCGGTGTAATCGACATAGTGGTTGGAGCGCAGCGCAGTCTCATAGGCTTCGTACACCGACGCGATATCAGCCTGCTGTTGCACGACGTCTGAGGCTGGCATTGGCAGTGCAGCAAGGCGTATCCGGTACTCGTCGACAGAAACCAACTCCTCCTTCAGCCGGTCAATGTAGTCCAAGACTTTAGGCAGCCACTCATAGGGATCCTGGAGGCGAACGTAGTACTGCAACTTAATTGTGGGAAGTAATTTGATCATGAGCCGCACTTTCGCCAGCTTATCAACCATGGCGATCTCAGCATGAAGCCCAAACACGTCGTGATACTTGCGTAGAAATTCTAACCCGAACGAATGGAAGGTTCCTGCCCAGACATCTGAAGCCCCTGAAATACCAGAAGCGCGCATCCGTTCAACTAGTTCATTAGCCGCCTTATTCGTAAAGGTAAGCACCAATATCTTATTAGCGCTTACCCCATGCTCTATAAGGTGCTTGATACGATGCACCAGCGTTGTGGTTTTGCCAGTACCAGGGCCCGCTACTACGTTCACAAACCTCTCAGTCGCATGCGCGGCATTAGTCTGGGCAAGCGTCATGCTCGGAAGGCCAGACGTAGGCTGTATCGGTAGCTCCGGGAGTAAAAGCGCATCAAACAGCTGTAGTCTAACCACCTCTAGGGGGACTTGAAGAAAATTGGCTATAGCCCGAGCGTTAAGTCCACTGGCCCACAGGGAGCGCGCGGCTGTTCGGGGCAGCAAAAGCTCTCGGGCGAACACGTTTGCTTGGAGCTCTTGGCGCTCCCTAGCACCGTATGCCTCGACGGTTAGAACAGCTGGAGTGCCATGTGGGGCAGTAATTGATGAGAGACTCGCCACCGATATCGCAGGCTTGTCGGCATCAAGGAACCAGTGGCCTAAAGGAACCAGTGGCCTAATTCGTGAGCTATCAGATATGCAGTTTCAGCCCACGATTTGTCGTTTCGGACGTAAGCGGTAAATTTCTCGCGCACCAAAACCCCATCTGCACCTGCCAAGGTGAAGTGGCTGGGTGGCAAAAGCAGGATAGCCACGTCAAACTCTTCTTCGATCGTGGAGAAGTCCAAGAGCTGTTTGCTTGTGAGCTGATCCGACAGGAATTCGCCGGCCATAATATTTCTAACGTCGTTGGCCTGCTGGCGAGCCCTGTCAAATGGATTCAAGGTCTCAGCTCTCCAACGCTAATAGGGCCTGTTCTTCTTCAGCAGGGAGATTTAACGCCTTCACAGCTTCACTCCATGAACGAGGGTGCATGGTTAACTGCGGTTTTCTTTGAGTGGATTTGAACATTGGCACCGACCGGGATTGATAGTTGCTTGAAAAACTAGCTACTAGCAGCTCAATAGGTACCTGGATATGATTGGCTATCGCCCCTAAAACAACGGGGGGAGCCATAGTTTCTCCCTGCAATATCTGACATAAAAGGTCTCGCTGCCCTCCAAGGCCAGCCCTCTCACTCAGCTCTCGCGCCCTCTTTGGCCGCTGCCAAGAGTTGATAACTGACAATGCCTCATCGAATTCAGTGGATGAATAGTCGACCCATCTGGAAGGATGGTGAGAATTGCTCGCCTCAGCAGCACTGATATCGGATGTAGAAATGGCCGCAGCCACGATAGGGGATAACCCTTCGCGCTGAAGCGACTCTGCTAACAAGAACGATGCAATCTGCGACGATGATTTTTCAAATTCTTTTGCAGTCATCCGCACCCACTTGGCTAGTGGTCGATCAAGCCTAAGTGACCACTGTTCGCTTTCACCTTCGTACGATTGCGCAGCTTGCTCATATGTACGAAGCAGGCTGGAGGGATTCTTGGTCTCCATAGAGCACTCAAATCGCTCCAAGCCCTGCTGAAGCAATTCGCGAGCAAACTCCGCTTTCGCTACACCTCGATCTTCCGCCAATAACGTGAGAGTCGTATGAAAAGACCTCTTGGTTGTAACCCCAATCGTTTCACGGCGGGGCTTAGTGTCCATACGCTTGACCTCATCCTTATTATGCATTGGCTTCTCCTGTCTCCCCGGCTGCACAGCAGGCATCGGGAGTGAGACACCTCTCACGTTTTCACGTTCACAAGGAACGAGTGGAGCAGGGATTTGTTCGACCAGATCCTTGATGAGATTTCGAACTGCAAGTGACGCGTCGTGCCCTCTACCGATTATGTTATGCCCCGACGGCAACCCCAACCCACATTCCCAGTGGTTGGTTTTAGCTTGGGCGACCAAATGATCAGCGAGACCGTCTAGCCAATGGGCCCAGCGCTTGAGACAATCGGAAGCTGTAACAGTGTGATTTTTCATGAAATCTCAGATGAGGGCCGGTCGGGAAGACTTGGTCAATGGGGAGCGTTACGAATGACGCCGCATCCATATCAACTTTATATCACCGCCAATGGTAGGGACACAATTGATCAACGCTCATTTTTCTGCGGCCATTCGTACAGTCGTCGCTGCATGGCGAGGCCCGCTTAGCTTCGACGAAGCTAAGCATCAACTGAGTGACCCGGCTGCGCTGGGGCAGTTACTGTTGGATGAAGTTGTCCACTCCCTCTCCCAATTCGGCGTTGCCCAAACTGATCTCATCGCGCATGCCTGGGAAGCTTCATGCATTCACTTGGTTGGGGCCTTCGACGCTGATGTTGGCGCTGATACACCTGTGGATTTCTTGCCAGTTCCAGATACTGAGGCCACGATCATCGCGCGGGCTTCAGTGATTGCCGCCAACGCCGCCCTCGGATCTCATACCATTTCGTATGGCGCTGAAAATGAAGGGGCGCTGTTCGTCAATCTCGTGGTGAAACCAGGCGAAGGGTATGAGGCAGAAAAATCTCAAGGATCCATGAAAGGACATACAGATGGCGTATGGCTGCCAGTGCGCGGCGAGCAACACCCTTACGGTATGCATATCTCCCCCTCGCCAGATTTCGTCTGTCTCGCTGGCTTGCGCAACCCAAAGCAAGTACCAACAACAATAATGCCCCTGCGAAAAGTGCTAAACCATCTGAACGAAGATCAGCTTCACGAGTTGGCTAAGCCTCAGTACATTATCGGCCCGCAGTTCACCTTTAAAAAGCGCCTGAAGGAGCTATTTGGTGCCGATCTCCTTGTAGAGGACTCTCAGCTGCTTTTCTGGGTTGGCGATTCGCCATGGATCAGATACAGCCATAGTTCGACGCAGACCGATTCGGAACAAAGCCTAGATGCCAAGGCCGCCATGGATGCGTTTGAGGCCGCATGTAAGCTATGTGTGGAAGCCTACTCACTAGCACCTGGCGATATAATTCTGGTTAATAATAGGATCTGCCTCCACGGTCGTGCAGAGGTGGGCGAAGAACACGGAGCAAAATCACGCTGGTTATTGCGCGCCTATGGCCTAGATACTACAGGGTTTGATGCTTCGCAATGGCATAAAGACAGCTCACACACTCTCTATCCTTGAGCGAGCACGACAACTTATCTGAGACGCTACAAAGGCATGCTTGATCCGCCGTCACTCTCAACTTGACGAAAACCAATCGTATGGTATCGCACAGGAAAAAGTACCAGATCATTTCCCCGGACATACCTACTCAAAGCTTGCCTGGAAATCCCTAACCATCGCCCAACGTGTGCCTGGATCCCCAATGATCCAAGAGAGCTCCGATCTTCAGCTCCAGTACCCTGAAACTGCCCCCGCAAGGGGAACCTCCTAAGGTGCTGCGGCACTACATTGCCAATGAGCATCCAATCTTGACATTGAACTCGGGCAGCATTTCTACATTACCAGAGCCTTTTATCGGCTTTCTGCCCATCCTTTACAAAATCGAGGCAAAAAAACCTGTGAGACTTTACAGAAGCACAGGTTAATTTTTCGATATCTTCCGAAAACCAAAGCTTTAATCGAAAAGCTTTACAAAGAAATAGTTTTATCCGGGTTAGAACGGAATATCATCATCAAAGCTGTCGAAATCAGCAGCTGGCTGCGGCGCTTGCTGTTGCGGCGCCGGGCGCGAGTCGCGTTGTGGCGGCTGCTGGTTGTAGTTTTGCTGAGGTGCGGACTGCTGCGGCGCCGATTGCTGTGGGCGCGACTGCTGTGGACGCGGTGCGGACTGGTTGTAGTTGCCACCGCCCTGACCTTGTTGGGAGTCGCCTTGTGGGCGGCCACCCAGCAGCTGCATGGTGCCCTGCATGTCGACGACGATTTCAGTGGTGTAGCGCTTGATGCCGTCTTTTTCCCACTCGCGGGTCTGCAGCTTGCCTTCGATGTAGACCTGCGAACCCTTGCGCAGGTATTCGCCAGCGATTTCGGCAACTTTGCCGAACATCGATACACGGTGCCATTCGGTCTTTTCGACTTTCTGACCGCTCTGCTTGTCAGTCCATTGTTCGCTGGTTGCCAGACTCAGGTTGGTCACGGCGTTACCGTTAGGCAAGTAGCGAACTTCGGGATCCTGGCCGCATGTACCGACCAATATGACTTTGTTAACCCCACGGGCCATAACGTTCTCCTAGGCTTCGCACGCTTCTGACGCTGGATTGACCAGCTTTTCAAGAGAGGCGCGATCCAATAATTTTGTGTCGAGTTTTATGTAGATGGCCGCCTCTTCAGCAACCACCACTGCATCTGTCACGCCTGCTACGGACATCAAACGCTCTGCCAGGCCTGCTTCACGCTGCGCCTGCGGCGACAACGGCAGACGTAGGCTGGTCACGTAAGGCGGTTCTCGCATGGTCACTGCAAAGGCGAGCCAGATGGCGGCCATGGCTGCACCACCCAGGAACACCACATCGAGCCCACCGTGCTGGAACAACCAGCCGCCCAGTATCCCACCTGCGGCCGAACCAAGAAACTGGCTGGTGGAATAAACTCCCATTGCCGTGCCTTTTCCGCCGGCCGGTGAAACCTTGCTGATCAGCGACGGCAACGACGCTTCCAGCAGGTTGAACGCGGTGAAGAATACCACTGTCCCGATGACCAGTGCCCGCAACGTGTCGCCGTATGCCCAGAAGAATAGCTCAGCCAGCATTAAAACTGTGACGGCGCCCAGCAGAACGCGCTTCATTTGACGTTTCTTCTCGCCATAGATGATGAACGGGATCATCGCGAAGAAGGAAACCAGCAAGGCGGTCAGGTAGACCCACCAGTGCTCTTCCTTGGGCAAACCGGCTTTTTCGACCAGCGCCAGCGGCAAGGCCACGAAGCTGGACATGAGCATGGCGTGCAACACAAAGATACCCAAATCCAGGCGCAGCAGGTCCGGATGACGCAACGTCGCCCCAAGTGCCTGTTTGGCGACGCCGGATTCGCGGTGCATCAACGGGCCATTGGCCTTGGGCACCACAAATGCGACGATCAGAAGACCCAGCAAGGCCATACCGCCTGTGGCCAGGAACAATCCCGAAAGGCCAAACATACCGGTGATCACCGGGCCCACCACCATGGCGATGGCGAACGACAGACCAATGGTCATGCCGATCATGGCCATGGCCTTGGTGCGATGCTGTTCGCGGGTCAGGTCAGAGAGTAAGGCCATGACGGCGGCGGAAATCGCGCCGGCACCCTGCAGGATGCGCCCGGCGATGATTCCCCAGATCGAATCGGCATTTGCCGCCACCACGCTGCCAATCGCAAAAATGATCAGGCCGAGATAAATAACCGGTCGTCGTCCGATACGGTCGGAAATGATCCCGAACGGAATCTGCAGCACAGCCTGAGTCAGGCCATAAGCGCCAATCGCCAGACCGATCAATGCAGGGCTCGCGCCCGCCAGGTCCATGCCGTAGGTTGCCAGAACCGGCAAAACCATGAACATGCCAAGCATGCGGAACGCGAACACCAGGGCCAGACCGCCTGCTGCGCGGGTCTCGCCGCTACTCATACGCTCGCTGTGGGTATCGTGCATGGAATAACCTCGTGTGAACCGGCGGCGATTCTACCAGTCCCATCGTTGTACAGCACATACGCGACGCTTTGCCGCGTAATGGCTCGGAGCCTTATACTCCGTCGTTTATGCCCGCCAAGCGAGGCCGCAGTGGACAAGATCCTGATACGTGGGGCACGAACCCACAACCTGAAAAATATTGACCTGACACTTCCCCGCGACAAACTGATCGTTATCACCGGGCTCTCCGGCTCAGGCAAGTCTTCACTGGCTTTCGATACGCTGTACGCCGAAGGGCAACGCCGTTATGTCGAGTCGCTGTCTGCCTACGCCCGGCAGTTCCTGTCGATGATGGAAAAACCGGACGTCGACACGATCGAAGGTCTGTCGCCGGCGATTTCTATCGAGCAGAAGTCTACTTCTCATAATCCGCGCTCGACCGTGGGTACGATCACTGAAATCTACGACTACCTGCGTCTTTTGTATGCGCGCGTCGGCCAGCCTCGCTGCCCGGACCACGATATCCCGCTGGAAGCGCAGACCGTCAGCCAGATGGTCGATCTCGTGTTGACCCAGCCCGAAGGCAGCAAGTTGATGCTGCTTGCGCCGGTTATCCGTGAGCGCAAGGGTGAACATCTGTCGGTCTTTGAAGAGCTGCGCGCGCAAGGTTTTGTTCGCGCGCGGGTCAACGGCAAGCTGTGTGAGCTGGATGAGCTGCCGAAGCTGGACAAGCAGAAGAAGCACTCGATTGATGTGGTCGTGGACCGTTTCAAGGTCCGCGCCGATCTGCAGCAGCGCCTGGCGGAATCCTTTGAAACCGCCTTGAAGCTGGCCGACGGCATTGCGCTGGTCGCGCCCATGGACGATGAACCGGGCGAAGAAGTGATTTTCTCTGCCCGCTTCGCCTGCCCGATCTGTGGCCATGCGATCAGTGAGCTGGAGCCGAAGCTGTTCTCCTTCAACAACCCGGCCGGCGCATGCCCGACCTGCGACGGTCTGGGCGTAAAGCAGTTCTTTGATATCAAGCGGCTGGTAAATGCCGAGTTGACGCTTGCCGAAGGCGCGATACGAGGCTGGGACAGGCGTAACGTCTATTACTTCCAGATGCTGGGGTCGCTATCCAAGCACTACGGTTTCAGTCTGGAAGTGCCGTTCAAAGAAATCCCGGCCGACATGCAGAAAGTTCTGCTCAACGGCAGCGGCTCGCAGAGTGTCGACTTCCGCTATCTGAACGACCGCGGCGATATCGTCAAGCGCGCGCACCCGTTCGAAGGCATCGTGCCGAATCTGGAACGTCGCTACCGGGAAACCGAATCAGCGACTGTGCGTGAAGAGCTGGCCAAGTTTCTGGGCACGCAGCCCTGCCCTGATTGCCGAGGTACCCGCTTGCGTCGTGAGGCGCGCCATGTGTGGGTAGGTGAAAAGACCTTGCCTGCGGTGACCAATCTGCCGATTGGCGACGCCACGCATTACTTCGAGACGCTCAAGCTGACCGGACGGCGCGGCGAAATTGCCGACAAGATTCTCAAGGAAATCCGTGAGCGTCTGCAGTTTCTGGTCAATGTCGGGCTGGATTACCTGACATTGGATCGCAGCGCGGACACTCTATCCGGCGGTGAGGCTCAGCGTATACGCCTGGCCAGCCAGATCGGCGCGGGCCTGGTCGGGGTGATGTACATCCTCGATGAGCCGTCCATTGGCCTGCACCAGCGCGATAACGATCGTTTGCTGGGCACGCTCAAGCACCTGCGCGACATAGGCAACACCGTGATTGTGGTGGAGCACGATGAAGATGCGATTCGCCTGGCCGACTATGTGGTCGACATCGGCCCGGGCGCGGGTGTGCATGGTGGTCATATCGTTGCCGAAGGTACGCCGGACGAAGTGATGTCACATCCCGACTCACTGACCGGCAAGTACCTGTCGGGCCGTGTGAAGATTGCTGTACCCGCCAAGCGAACGCCGCGTAACAAAAAGCTCTCGCTGACGCTCAAAGGTGCGCGTGGCAACAACCTGCAGAACGTCAATCTCGATATTCCGATTGGTCTGCTGACCTGCGTGACGGGTGTTTCCGGGTCGGGCAAGTCGACGCTGATCAACAACACACTGTTTCCGCTGAGCGCTACGGCGTTGAACGGTGCCACGACGCTTGAGGCGGCCGCCCACGACAGCATCAATGGCCTGCAGCATCTGGACAAGGTCGTCGACATTGACCAGAGCCCTATTGGTCGTACGCCGCGCTCCAACCCGGCGACCTATACCGGGCTGTTCACGCCGATTCGTGAACTGTTTGCCGGTGTACCGGAATCGCGTTCACGGGGCTACGGTCCGGGCCGGTTCTCGTTCAACGTCAAGGGCGGACGCTGCGAGGCGTGCCAGGGCGACGGGCTGATCAAGGTCGAGATGCACTTTCTGCCGGACATCTACGTGCCCTGCGATGTGTGCAAGAGCAAGCGTTACAACCGTGAAACGCTTGAGATCAAGTACAAGGGCAAGAACGTCCACGAAGTGCTGGAGATGACCATCGAGGAAGCGCGTGAGTTCTTCGACGCCGTTCCCGCACTGGCGCGCAAGCTGCAAACCCTGATGGATGTAGGACTCTCCTATATCAAGCTGGGGCAATCGGCGACAACACTGTCAGGCGGTGAGGCGCAACGGGTCAAGCTGTCACGCGAGCTGTCCAAGCGCGACACTGGCAAAACGCTGTACATCCTCGACGAGCCGACCACGGGCCTGCACTTTGCTGATATTCAGCAGTTGCTGGATGTATTGCATCGCCTACGCGACCACGGCAACACAGTGGTGGTGATCGAGCACAACCTGGATGTCATCAAGACGGCGGACTGGCTGGTGGACCTGGGGCCGGAAGGCGGTTCAAGAGGCGGGCAGATCATTGCGACCGGCACACCTGAACAGGTCGCCGAGATGGAGCAGTCGTACACCGGGCATTACCTGAAGCCTCTGTTGATCAGAGACAAGGCTTAACCGGCGTTGCGAAAACGGGCCTGGTTTCGGTGAGACCCAAGTACAAAAAAGCTCCTGTCACGCAAGTGCAGGAGCTTTTTTTATGGCTGCCGAGTCAGAACTGCGATTGCAGGTAGTTCTGCAGGCCAATGGACTTGATCAAGCCCATCTGCTGTTCAAGCCAATAAGTGTGGTCTTCTTCCGTATCGGCCAGTTGCACACGCAGGATTTCACGGGTCACGTAGTCACCGTGCAGCTCACAGAGCTCGATGCCCTTGCACAGCGCAGCACGAACCTTGTATTCCAGACGCAGATCGCTGGCGAGCATCTCAGGCACTGTGGTGCCGACGTCCAGATCATCCGGACGCATGCGTGGCGTGCCTTCAAGCATCAGGATACGACGCATCAGCGCATCAGCGTGTTGTGCCTCTTCTTCCATCTCGTGGTTGATACGCTCATAGAGCTTCGAAAAGCCCCAGTCTTCGTACATGCGTGAGTGAACGAAATATTGGTCACGAGCCGCCAGTTCGCCCGTGAGCAACGTGTTGAGATAATCGATTACTTCGGGGTGGCCTTGCATCGCACCAGACTCCTGCTTCAAAGCCGATAGTTTGAACCAAGCGCCGCGCAAGGTCACTGAGAAAAACGCAATAAACCGACGAAAAGTGGCGAAATTACGCCGTTAAGAAGCGAAAAACCGCCCAAATGAGGGCGGTTCTGTTTCTCACTTCGACTCAGCCCAGTTTTATACCCAGAGCGTTGGCAATGCCTTCCCCGTAGGCCGGGTCAGCCTTGTAGAAATGCTGCAACTGACGCTGCACGATGTCACTGGAAACACCCCCCATCGCGCCGGCAATGTTACTGATCAGCAGCGCTTTTTGATCAGCGCTCATCAGGTTGAACAACTTGCCCGCCTGACTGTAGTAATCGCCGTCCACGCGATGATCATGACGACCTGCGGCACCACTCAAAGCCAGCGCAGGTTCTGCGTAGCGGGGATCTTCCTTCGGCGCATCCGAATAGCTGTTTGGCTCATAGTTCGGAGCCGCCCCGCCATTGGTACCGAAGGCCATCGACCCGTCACGCTGGTAGCTATGCACTGGGTTTCTCGGTGCATTGATCGGCAATTGCTGATGATTGGTACCTACGCGATAGCGATGTGCATCGGCGTAAGCAAACACCCGCCCTTGCAGCATGCGGTCCGGTGACAAGCCAACCCCGGGCACCATATTGCTGGGACCAAACGCTGCTTGCTCAACCTCGGCAAAGTAGTTGAGCGGGTTACGGTTCAGCTCCAGTTCACCTACTTCAATCAGCGGATATTCCTTCTGCGACCAGGTCTTGGTCACGTCGAACGGGTTCTCGTGGTGGTTCGCAGCCTGGGCTTCGCTCATCAGCTGAATGCAGACCTGCCACTTGGGGAAGTCACCCCTCTCGATAGCAGTGAACAGATCGCGCTGGGCGTAATCGGAATCAGTACCCGCAATGCGCGCAGCCTCGGCTGGCGTGAGATTCTTGATGCCCTGCCGGGTCTTGTAGTGCCACTTCACCCAATGACGCTCACCTGCTGCGCTGATCAGGCTGTACGTATGGCTACCAAAACCGTGCATGTGACGATAGCCGTCCGGAATGCCTCGGTCCGAGAACAGAATAGTGACCTGGTGCAGCGCTTCAGGCGAATGCGACCAGAAATCCCACATCATTTGCGGGCTTTTCAGGTTGGTTTGCGGAAGACGTTTCTGGGTGTGGATGAAGTCAGGAAATTTCAAAGGGTCACGGATAAAGAACACTGGCGTGTTGTTACCCACGATGTCCCAGTTACCTTCCTCGGTGTAAAACTTGATTGCAAAGCCGCGCGGATCACGTTCAGTATCCGCCGAACCACACTCACCACCTACAGTGGAGAAACGCAGAAAAATCGGGGTCTGCTTGCCGACCGTGTCGAACAGCTTGGCGCTGCTGTATTGGCTGATATCACGGGTAACGGTGAACGTTCCATGAGCACCCGATCCTTTGGCGTGGACACGACGCTCCGGAATATTCTCACGGTTGAAATGAGCGAGCTTTTCGATCAGGTGGAAATCATCGAGCAATAAAGGACCACGCGGGCCTGCCGAGCGAGAATTCTGATTGTCGGCGACTGGTGCACCGCTGGCGGTCGTAAGGGTCTTCTGACTCATGTAAGTCTTCCTCTGGTTGTATAGCCGGTTGATTGGCTTGAGAGGAAGTATTGTGGAAAACTATTGCAGCGTCGAATTCATTAAACCATGACTATCGATAGGTTTTTTTAATCCCAGACAACAAAAAACCGGGCGCAAGGCCCGGTTTCTTGTTCAAACAGATGTCTTATTCAGCGGCTTCTACAGAGCCACCGACAGGACGATCAACCAACTCGACGTACGCCATTGGCGCGTTGTCGCCAGCGCGGAAACCGCACTTGAGGATACGCAGGTAGCCGCCCTGACGGGTTGCATAGCGCTTGCCCAGATCGTTGAACAGCTTGCCGACGATTTCTTTCGAACGAGTACGGTCGAAAGCCAGACGACGGTTAGCAACGCTGTCTTCCTTGGCCAGGGTGATCAGCGGCTCGGCAACGCGACGCAGTTCCTTGGCTTTCGGCAGGGTAGTTTTGATCAGCTCATGCTCGAACAGCGACACCGCCATGTTTTGAAACATGGCTTTACGGTGAGAGCTGGTACGGCTCAGGTGACGTCCACTTTTACGATGACGCATGGTTCATTCCTTACCAAACTCGCGTTCGGTGATTACGACGATCAGGCCGTAGCCTTGTCGTCCTTCTTAAGACTTGCCGGCGGCCAGTTGTCGAGGCGCATGCCGAGGGAGAGACCACGAGAAGCCAGAACGTCCTTGATCTCGGTCAAGGATTTCTTGCCCAGGTTCGGAGTCTTCAACAGCTCTACTTCGGTGCGCTGAATCAGATCGCCGATGTAGTAGATGTTCTCCGCCTTAAGGCAGTTGGCCGAACGCACGGTCAGTTCCAAATCGTCAACCGGACGAAGCAGGATCGGATCGATCTCGTCTTCCTGTTCGATTACCACTGGTTCGCTGTCGCCTTTGAGGTCCACGAACGCAGCCAGCTGCTGTTGCAGGATGGTTGCAGCGCGACGGATAGCCTCTTCAGGGTCCAGAGTACCGTTGGTTTCCAGATCAATAACCAGCTTGTCCAGGTTAGTACGCTGCTCGACACGGGCGTTTTCCACCACGTATGCGATACGGCGAACCGGGCTGAACGAAGAGTCAAGCTGCAAGCGACCAATGCTGCGGCTTTCGTCTTCATCGCTTTGACGCGAGTCTGCCGGCTCATAACCACGACCACGAGCTACGGTGAGCTTCATGTTCAAGACGCCGTTAGACGCCAGGTTAGCGATTACGTGATCGGGGTTAACGATCTCGACATCATGATCCAGCTGAATATCGGCAGCGGTAACCACCCCCGAACCCTTCTTCGACAAGGTCAGCGTAACTTCGTCTCGACCGTGCAGCTTGATAGCCAGACCTTTAAGGTTCAACAGGATTTCAATGACGTCTTCCTGTACACCTTCGATGGCGCTGTACTCATGGAGTACACCGTCAATCTCGGCCTCGACTACTGCACAGCCGGGCATGGAGGACAACAAAATGCGGCGAAGCGCGTTGCCCAGGGTATGGCCGAAACCACGCTCGAGAGGCTCGAGAGTGATCTTGGCGCGGGTTGGACTGACAACCTGCACATCAATATGGCGGGGTGTCAGGAACTCATTTACCGAAATCTGCATGGATGCACCTATTTTCTAGCCCTTACTTGGAGTAGAGCTCGACAATCAGGCTTTCGTTGATGTCGGCGGATAGATCACTGCGAGCTGGAACGTTCTTGAAAACGCCCGATTTCTTCTCAGTGTCTACTTCTACCCATTCTACGCGGCCACGTTGGGCACACAGATCGAGAGCCTGGACAATACGCAGCTGATTCTTAGCTTTTTCGCGGATAGCAACAACGTCGCCAGCACGAACCTGATAAGAAGGAACGTTAACGGTTTTGCCGTTTACGCTGACCGACTTGTGCGAAACCAATTGACGGGATTCGGCACGCGTCGAGCCGAAGCCCATGCGGTATACAACGTTGTCCAGACGGCATTCGAGCAGTTGCAGCAGGTTCTCGCCTGTTGCACCTTTCTTGCCGGCGGCTTCTTTGTAGTAGCCGCTGAACTGACGCTCGAGAACGCCGTAGATACGACGGACTTTTTGCTTTTCACGCAGCTGAGTACCGTAATCGGACTGGCGACCGCGGCGTTGGCCGTGGATACCTGGAGCTGCTTCGATGTTGCACTTGGATTCGATAGCGCGAACGCCGCTCTTCAGAAAGAGATCGGTGCCTTCACGACGAGCAAGTTTGCATTTTGGACCAATGTAACGAGCCATTTCTTACAGTCTCCTGGATTACACGCGGCGCTTCTTCGGCGGACGGCACCCGTTGTGCGGGATTGGCGTCACGTCGGTGATGCTGGCGATCTTATAGCCACAGCCGTTCAATGCACGGACAGCGGATTCACGACCTGGGCCTGGACCCTTGACATTGACGTCGAGGTTCTTCAGACCGTACTCCAGCGCAGCTTGACCAGCACGCTCAGCAGCTACTTGAGCAGCGAACGGGGTGGACTTGCGCGAACCACGGAAACCCGAACCGCCGGAGGTAGCCCACGAAAGAGCGTTACCTTGACGATCGGTAATGGTGACGATTGTGTTGTTAAACGACGCATGGATGTGGGCGATGCCATCAACCACTGTCTTTTTAACTTTTTTACGAGGACGAGCAGCAGGTTTTGCCATGACTAAATTCCTGTCGTTGCGCTGGTGCGATTACTTGCGGATCGGCTTACGCGGACCTTTGCGAGTACGCGCGTTGGTCTTGGTACGCTGACCGCGTACTGGAAGACCACGACGATGACGCAGACCGCGGTAGCAGCCCAGGTCCATCAAGCGCTTGATTTTCATGTTGATTTCGCGACGCAGGTCACCTTCAGTGGTGAACTTCGCCACTTCGCCACGCAGCTGTTCAATCTGCTCGTCGCTCAGATCTTTGATTTTCACCGCCGGGTTTACACCGGTGGTTGCACAAATTTTCTGTGCAGTGGTGCGACCAACACCATAGATGTAGGTCAGCGAGATAACAGTATGCTTGTTATCTGGAATGTTAACGCCTGCAATACGGGCCATTCAGTGGGACTCCAATTGACAGCTACCTACGCCCCGGAAGCCAAGAAATAGGGCGCGAGATAATATCGCTGTAGTAACAAATAATCAACCCAGCAGCGCACTAGCTGCTGGGCTTAAGCACAAATCACAATCAGCCTTGGCGCTGCTTATGACGTGGTTCCGCGCTGCAAATTACTCGAACCACACCTTCGCGGCGAATAATCTTGCAGTTACGGCACAGCTTTTTCACCGATGCACGAACTTTCATCACCAACTCCTCGAACCTTAGGGGTGCTTCAGCGCAGCATACCGCCGCTGCCACCGTAGCCCTTCAGGTTGGCTTTCTTCATCAGGGATTCATACTGGTGCGAAACGAGGTGAGATTGCACTTGCGACATAAAGTCCATCACAACCACGACCACGATCAGCAACGAGGTCCCGCCAAGGTAGAACGGTACGTTTGCCGCAACCACCAGAAACTGGGGAAGCAGGCACACGGCCGTCATATATAGAGCACCGAACATGGTCAAGCGAGTCAAAACGCCATCAATATAGCGCGCCGACTGCTCGCCTGGACGAATACCCGGAATAAAGGCACCGGACTTCTTCAGGTTTTCCGCTACGTCTTTCGGATTGAACATCAACGCCGTATAGAAGAAGCAGAAGAAAATAATCCCTGCACTAAACAGCAGAATATTCAACGGCTGACCAGGAGCGATCGACTGCGAGATGTCCTGCAACCAGCCCAGACCTTCAGACTGACCAAACCAGGAACCCAACGAAGCCGGAAACAGCAAAATGCTGCTCGCGAAAATGGCTGGAATAACGCCAGCCATGTTCACTTTCAGCGGCAAGTGGCTTGTCTGTGCAGCGAAGACCTTGCGGCCCTGCTGACGCTTGGCGTAGTGAACAGCGATACGACGCTGACCACGCTCAATAAACACCACGAAACCGATGATCGCTACCGCCAGCAAACCGATAGCAACCAGAGCGAAGATGTTGATATCACCCTGACGCGCAGACTCGAAAGACTGCCCAATTGCTCTCGGAAGACCAGCGACGATACCTGCGAAGATCAACATCGAGATACCGTTGCCGACACCGCGCTCGGTAATCTGCTCGCCCAGCCACATCATGAACATCGCACCTGCCACGAAGGTAGTTACGGCCACAAAGTGGAAACCCAGGTCCCCAGAAAACGCGACGCCCTGACTCGCCAGGCCAACGGACATGCCGATAGCTTGAACAAGAGCCAGGACAACGGTGCCATAGCGGGTGTACTGGCTTATCTTGCGACGGCCAGCTTCACCTTCCTTCTTCAACTGCTCCAGTTGCGGGCTGACGGCGGTCATCAACTGCATGATGATCGATGCCGAAATGTACGGCATGATCCCCAAGGCAAAGATGCTCATCCGTTCCAGCGCGCCACCGGAAAACATGTTGAACAAGCTAAGAATGGTCCCCTCATTCTGTCGAAACAGTTCTGCGAGTCGGTCAGGGTTAATACCTGGAACCGGGATGTGTGCGCCTATTCGGTAGACGATAATCGCCAGGAACAGAAAACGCAGACGAGCCCAGAGTTCAGACATACCGCCTTTGCCGAGCGCAGAGAGAGCACCTTGCTTAGCCATTTATTCCTCGAACTTGCCGCCAGCTGCTTCGATAGCCGCACGCGCACCTTTGGTGGCGGCGATACCCTTGATAGTGACAGCGCGAGTAACTTCGCCCGACAGCATGATTTTCACACGCTGAACGTTCTGGTTAATCACGTTGGCATCTTTCAGGGACTGCACAGTTACGATGTCGCCTTCCACTTTAGCCAGCTCGGACAGACGCACTTCTGCGCGGTCCATGGCTTTCAGGGAAACGAAACCGAATTTTGGCAGGCGACGATGCAGCGGCTGTTGGCCGCCCTCAAAGCCCGGAGCAATAGTGCCACCGGAGCGGGAGCTTTGACCTTTGTGGCCACGGCCACCGGTCTTGCCCAAACCGCTACCGATACCACGGCCCGGACGATGCTTTTCGCGACGGGAACCCGGCGCTGGACTCAGATCATTGAGTTTCATCGATTAACCCTCGACTCGCAGCATGTAGTAAGCCTTGTTGATCATCCCGCGATTTTCGGGAGTATCCAGGACTTCTACAGTGTGACCGATGCGACGCAGACCCAAACCCTTAATGCACAATCTGTGATTAGGGATGCGGCCGGTCATGCTTTTGATCAACGTTACTTTAACGGTAGCCATGATCAGATGATCTCCTCAACACGCTTGCCACGTTTGGCAGCGATCGACTCAGGAGACTGCATGCCCTTCAAACCCTTGAAAGTGGCGTGAACCACGTTTACCGGGTTAGTCGAACCGTAGCACTTGGCCAATACGTTCTGGACACCAGCAACTTCCAGCACTGCGCGCATAGCGCCGCCAGCGATGATACCGGTACCTTCAGAAGCAGGCTGCATGTACACCTTCGAGGCGCCATGAGCAGACTTCATTGCGTACTGCAGGGTAGTGCCGTTCAGATCAACCTGAATCATGTTGCGACGAGCAGCTTCCATCGCCTTCTGGATCGCAGCAGGCACTTCACGTGACTTGCCACGGCCGAAGCCAACGCGCCCTTTACCATCACCCACTACGGTCAACGCAGTGAAAGTGAAGATACGGCCGCCTTTTACGGTTTTGGCCACGCGGTTAACTTGAACCAGCTTCTCGATGTAGCCTTCGTCGCGTTTTTGGTCGTGATTTGACATAACTTAGAACTCCAGCCCGCCTTCACGAGCAGCATCAGCCAGCGCTTTGACACGGCCGTGGTACTTGAAGCCAGAACGGTCGAAAGCGACTTGCGATACACCCGCGGCTTTCGCGCGCTCGGCGACCAGCTTGCCAACCTTAGTGGCCGCGTCGATGTTGCCAGTGGCGCCATCACGCAGTTCTTTGTCCAAAGTCGAGGCGCTTGCCAGGACTTTGCTGCCGTCGGCCGAGATGACCTGGGCATAAATGTGCTGCGAAGAGCGGTGCACGCAGAGACGCACGACTTCTAGCTCGTGCATTTTCAGGCGTGCTTTGCGAGCGCGACGCAGTCGGGTAACTTTTTTGACGGTCATTTGCTATGCCCTACTTCTTCTTGGCTTCTTTACGGCGGACGACTTCGTCTGCGTAACGCACACCTTTGCCTTTGTAAGGCTCAGGACGGCGGAAGTCGCGGATCTCAGCGGCCACTTGACCAACCAACTGCTTATCGATACCGCGAATCAGGATATCGGTCTGGCTGGGGGTCTCAGCGGTGATGCCATTCGGCAATTCGTAGTCCACTGGGTGCGAGAAGCCAAGTGCAAGGTTCAGTACCGTGCCTTTTGCTTGCGCCTTGTAACCAACACCGACCAGCTGGAGCTTGCGCTCGAAGCCTTGGCTCACGCCTTGGACCATGTTGTTTACCAGTGCACGAGTGGTGCCTGCCATTGCGCGGGTTTGTTGATCGCCATTGCGAGCAGCGAAACGCAGCTCACCAGCTTCTTCAACAATCTCAACGGACGAATGGATGTTCAGTTCTAGAGTGCCCTTGGGACCCTTCACCGAAAGCAGCTGGCCGACGAGTTTGACTTCGACGCCGGATGGCAGCTTAACGGGGTTCTTAGCGACGCGTGACATGCTTATCCCCCCTTAGAACACAGTGCAAAGCACTTCGCCACCGACACCGGCAGCGCGCGCAGCACGATCCGTCATCACACCTTTACTGGTGGAGACGATAGACACACCAAGACCGCCACGAACTTTCGGCAGATCATCGGAGGACTTGTACTGACGCAAGCCTGGGCGGCTGACGCGCTTAACCTCTTCGATGACCGGACGGCCTTCGAAGTACTTAAGCTCGATGGACAGCGAGGATTTAACTTCGCTGCTGATCTGATAACCCGCAATGTAGCCTTCGTCCTTCAGGACTTTTGCTACAGCAACCTTCAACGTGGAAGATGGCATGCTTACGACGGGCTTTTCAGCCATCTGGGCATTACGGATACGAGTTAGCATGTCCGCTAACGGGTCCTGCATACTCATGGGCTAGACGCTCCTAAAACAAAATAATTAGCCTTGCGGCTACAGCTTGATCGCCGAGAACTTCCGGGCAAGTAAAAACACGGGCTCAGGCGAGCCGGCAATTCTAGTCCTACCCCGGAAATGAATCAAGCCCCAAAAGGGGCTTGATTCAAATTCAGGCCTCATCCCGACCGGCGACTTGCGTAGCCGGCGGAACGAAGCGAGAGGTGTCGCCTTACCAGCTGGCTTTAACCAGACCTGGAACGTCGCCACGCATTGCTGCTTCACGCAGCTTGTTACGGCCGAGGCCGAACTTGCGGTAGACGCCGTGTGGACGACCAGTGATGCGGCAACGGTTACGCATGCGCGCAGCGCTTGCGTCACGTGGTTGCTTCTGCAGGGCTACGGTCGCTTCCCAACGTGCTTCTGGACTTGCGTTCAGATCAACGATGATAGCTTTCAGCTCTGCACGCTTCTTGGCGTACTTGGCAACGGTGAGCTGACGCTTCAGCTCACGGTTTTTCATGCTCTTCTTGGCCATTTTCCTACTCCAATCAGTTGCGGAACGGGAATTTGAAAGCACGCAGCAATGCGCGGCCTTCGTCATCGTTCTTGGCAGTGGTGGTCAGGGTAATGTCCAGACCGCGGAGAGCATCGATCTTGTCGTAATCGATTTCCGGGAAAATGATCTGCTCTTTCACGCCCATGCTGTAGTTACCACGACCATCGAAGGACTTGGCATTCAGGCCGCGGAAGTCGCGAACCCGAGGCAGGGAGATCGACAGCAGACGATCCAGGAATTCATACATACGATCGCGGCGCAGAGTCACTTTGACGCCGATCGGCCAACCTTCGCGGACTTTAAAGCCAGCGATGGATTTCCGAGCGTAAGTCACAACGACTTTTTGACCGGTGATCTTTTCCAGGTCAGCAACAGCGTGCTCGATGACTTTTTTGTCGCCGATCGCTTCGCCCAGACCCATGTTCAGGGTGATTTTGGTAACGCGCGGAACTTCCATCACGTTCGAAAGCTTAAGTTCTTCCTTAAGTTTCGGAGCGATTTCCTTCCGGTAAATCTCTTTTAGTCGTGCCATGGTCTTCTACCTAGCAGTGTTCAAGCATCAACCGCTTTTTGGGTCGACTTGAAGACACGAATTTTCTTGCCGTCTTCAACTTTGAAACCAACGCGGTCAGCCTTGTTGGTTGCGCCGTTGAAAATGGCGACGTTGGAAGCGTGCAGTGGCGCTTCTTTCTCGACGATACCGCCCTGTACGCCCGACATCGGGTTTGGCTTGGTATGACGCTTCACCAGGTTGATCCCACCAACGACCAGACGGTCGTCAGCGAGAACCTTGAGCACCTTACCGCGCTTACCTTTGTCTTTGCCGGCGATCACGATGATCTCGTCGTCACGACGAATCTTTTGCATGTCGGATCTCCTTAAAGCACTTCAGGGGCGAGCGAGACGATCTTCATGAACTTCTCAGTACGAAGTTCACGGGTCACTGGCCCAAAGATACGGGTACCGATCGGCTCTTGCTTGTTGTTCAACAGAACAGCAGCGTTGCCGTCAAAGCGGATGATGGAGCCGTCTGCACGACGAACACCGTGGCGAGTGCGGACTACAACTGCAGTCATCACCTGGCCTTTTTTCACCTTACCGCGCGGAATTGCTTCCTTGACGGTCACTTTGATGATGTCACCGATACCAGCGTAACGACGATGGGAGCCACCCAGCACCTTGATGCACATAACGCGGCGTGCGCCGCTGTTATCGGCCACATCGAGCATGGATTGAGTCTGAATCATATAATTTCTCCGACCCCTAGCCCTTAGACTTCCACAGCGCGTTCGAGGATATCAACCAACGCCCAAGACTTGGTCTTGGCTACCGGACGAGTTTCACGAATCGTGACCTTGTCGCCGATATGGCATTGGTTGGTTTCGTCGTGCGCGTGCAGCTTAGTCGAACGCTTAACGTATTTACCGTAGATCGGGTGCTTTACGCGACGCTCGATCAGAACGGTGATGGTCTTGTCCATCTTGTCGCTGACAACACGGCCAGTCAGCGTACGGACAGTTTTTTCGGCTTCAGCCATGATTACTTACCTGCCTGCTGGTTGAGCACAGTTTTCACGCGAGCGATGTCACGCTTAACTTGCGAGAGCAGATGAGACTGCCCCAACTGGCCAGTTGCTTTCTGCATACGCAGATTGAACTGGTCGCGCAGCAGGCCGAGCAGTTGCTCGTTCAGCTGCTGTGCTGATTTTTCACGAAGTTCATTCGCTTTCATCACATCACCGTCCGCTTAACAAAGGAGGTGGCGAGCGGCAGCTTTGCAGCAGCCAGGGCGAAAGCCTCACGCGCCAGCTCTTCAGTAACACCCTCGATTTCATACAGGACTTTGCCTGGCTGAATCTGGGCAACCCAGTACTCCACGTTACCCTTACCTTTACCCATCCGAACTTCGAGTGGCTTTTTGGTAACAGGCTTGTCCGGGAACACACGGATCCAGATCTTGCCGCCACGTTTAACGTGACGGGTCAGAGCACGACGCGCTGACTCGATCTGACGAGCGGTGAGACGACCACGAGCAACAGACTTCAGCGCGAACTCGCCGAAGCTGACTTTGCTACCGCGCAGTGCCAGACCACGGTTGTGGCCGGTCATCTGCTTGCGGAACTTCGTACGCTTTGGTTGCAACATTTGGCGTACCCCTTACTTAGCAGCTTTTTTACGAGGCGCTGGTGCTTGTGGTTTCAGTTCTTCTTGGCGACCACCAATTACTTCGCCTTTGAAGATCCAAACCTTTACACCGATCACACCGTAAGTGGTGTGAGCTTCGTAGTTGGCATAGTCGATGTCGGCACGCAGGGTGTGCAGTGGCACACGACCTTCGCGATACCATTCAGTACGTGCGATTTCAGCACCGCCGAGACGACCGCTCACTTGGATTTTGATGCCTTTGGCACCAATGCGCATGGCGTTCTGAACAGCGCGCTTCATAGCGCGACGGAACATTACACGACGCTCCAGCTGCTGAGCTACGCTCTGCGCAACCAGCATACCGTCGAGCTCCGGCTTACGGATCTCTTCGATATTGATGTGCACAGGCACACCCATTTGCTTGGTCAGGTCCTGACGCAGTTTCTCAACATCTTCACCTTTCTTCCCGATAACGATACCTGGACGAGCGGTGTGGATGGTGATACGTGCTGTCTGAGCCGGACGATGGATATCGATACGGCTGACGGACGCGCTTTTTAATTTGTCTTGGAGGTACTCACGCACTTTCAGATCAGCGAACAAATAGTCCGCATAAGTCCGACCGTCTGCGTACCAGACGGAGGTGTGCTCCTTGACGATTCCCAGGCGAATGCCAATGGGATGTACTTTCTGACCCATCTCTTCGACTCCGTTACTTGTCAGCAACCTTGACAGTGATATGGCAAGACCGCTTGACGATGCGATCAGCACGGCCTTTAGCACGTGGCATGATGCGCTTCAGCGAACGCCCTTCGTTGACGAAAACGGTGGAGACCTTAAGGTCATCAACGTCTGCGCCTTCGTTATGCTCGGCGTTGGCTACAGCCGACTCCAGCACTTTCTTCAGGATCTCGGCGGCTTTCTTACTGCTGAAAGCCAACAGGTTGAGCGCTTCGCCCACCTTCTTCCCGCGGATCTGGTCGGCGACCAAGCGGGCTTTCTGGGCGGAGATTCGAGCGCCCGACAACTTAGCGGCTACTTCCATCGTTCCTTACCCCTTAACGCTTGGCTTTCTTGTCTGCCACGTGCCCACGATATGTGCGGGTACCGGCAAACTCGCCTAGTTTATGGCCGACCATGTCTTCGTTCACGAGAACTGGAACATGTTGACGACCGTTATGCACTGCAATGGTCAGACCGACCATTTGTGGCAGGATCATCGAACGACGCGACCAGGTTTTAACTGGTTTGCGATCGTTCTTTTCCGCCGCCACTTCGATCTTCTTCAGTAGGTGAAGATCAATAAAAGGACCTTTTTTCAGAGAACGTGGCACTGTCGTATCCCTCTATTTACTTGCGACGACGGACGATCATTTTGTCGGTACGCTTATTACCACGAGTCTTCGCGCCCTTAGTCGGGAAGCCCCACGGCGATACCGGATGACGACCACCAGAGGTACGACCTTCACCACCACCATGTGGGTGGTCAACCGGGTTCATGGCAACACCACGAACGGTTGGGCGAACGCCACGCCAGCGTTTGGCACCAGCTTTACCCAGCGAACGAAGGCTGTGCTCGGAGTTCGAGACTTCGCCCAGCGTTGCACGGCATTCAGACAGTACTTTACGCATTTCACCGGAGCGAAGACGCAGGGTTACGTACACGCCTTCACGAGCGATCAGCTGTGCCGAGGCACCAGCGGAGCGAGCGATCTGTGCGCCTTTACCTGGCTTCAGTTCGATGCCGTGTACGGTGCTACCAACTGGAATGTTGCGCAGTTGAAGAGCGTTGCCCGGCTTGATTGGCGCCAGAGCACCTGCAATCAGCTGGTCGCCAGCACTCACGCCTTTAGGGGCGATGATGTAGCGGCGCTCGCCGTCTGCGTAAAGCAGCAGAGCAATGTGAGCAGTACGGTTTGGATCGTATTCGATACGCTCGACGGTGGCAGCGATGCCATCCTTGTCGTTGCGACGGAAGTCGACCAGACGATAATGCTGCTTATGGCCACCACCGATATGACGGGTAGTAATACGACCATTGTTGTTACGACCACCAGACTTCGATTTTTTCTCGAGCAGCGGTGCGTGAGGAGCGCCTTTATGCAGCTCCTGGTTGACCACCTTGACCACAAAACGGCGGCCAGGGGAAGTCGGTTTGCATTTAACGATTGCCATGATGCACCCCTTCCTTACTCAGCACTGCTGCTGAAATCGAGATCTTGGCCTGGCTGAAGGGAGATAACTGCCTTCTTCCAGTCATTACGCTTGCCCAGACCGCGAGCAGTGCGCTTGCTCTTACCCAGAACGTTCAGGGTAGTAACACGCTCTACTTTCACGCTGAACAGGCTTTCGACGGCCTTCTTGATTTCCAGCTTGGTTGCGTCAGTAGCAACCTTGAAAACGAACTGACCTTTTTTGTCTGCAAGAACCGTAGCCTTTTCGGAAACGTGCGGGCCAAGCAGAACTTTAAATACGCGTTCCTGGTTCATCCCAGCAGCTCCTCGAATTTCTTCACGGCCGACACGGTGATCAACACCTTGTCGTATGCGATCAGACTAACTGGATCGGAACCTTGAACATCACGTACATCAACGTGTGGCAGGTTACGAGCAGCCAGGTACAGATTCTGGTCAACAGCGTCAGACACGATCAGGACGTCAGTCAGGCCCATGCCAGTCAGCTTGTTCAGCAGATCTTTGGTTTTCGGTGCTTCAACAGCGAAGTCCTGAACCACGACCAGACGATCAGTACGAACCAGTTCAGCAAGGATGGAGCGCAAAGCAGCGCGATACATCTTCTTGTTGAGCTTCTGAGTGTGATCCTGAGGACGAGCTGCGAAAGTGGTACCGCCGCCACGCCAGATTGGGCTACGGATAGTACCGGCACGAGCACGGCCAGTACCTTTCTGACGCCAAGGGCGCTTACCGCCACCACGAACGTCGGAACGGGTCTTTTGCTGCTTGCTGCCCTGACGACCGCCAGCCATGTAGGCCACGACTGCCTGGTGAACCAGCGTCTCGTTGAATTCGCCGCCAAATGTCAGTTCGGAAACTTCGATTGCCTGAGCGTCATTTACATTTAATTGCATGTCAGCTTCCCCTTAACCGCGAGCCTTGGCTGCCGGACGTACAACCAGGTTGCCGCCAGTAGCGCCAGGAACAGCACCCTTGACCAACAACAGATTGCGTTCAGCGTCCACGCGCACTACTTCCAAGGACTGCACGGTCACGCGCTCAGCGCCCATATGACCGGACATTTTTTTGCCCTTGAATACACGACCAGGAGTCTGGCACTGGCCGATAGAGCCTGGGACGCGGTGGGAGACGGAGTTACCGTGGGTATTGTCTTGACCACGGAAATTCCAACGCTTGATCGTACCCTGGAAGCCTTTACCCTTGGACTGACCGGTTACATCAACCAGTTGACCAGCGGCGAAGATTTCAGCGTTGATCTGATCGCCAGCCTGGTAGTCGCCTTCTTCAAGACGGAATTCCATGACAGTACGACCGGCGGCAACGTTCGCCTTAGCGAAGTGGCCAGCCTGAGCGGCTGTAACACGCGAAGCGCGACGCTCGCCGACAGTGACTTGCACTGCACGATAGCCATCGGTTTCTTCGGTTTTGAACTGAGTGACGCGATTCGGCTCGATCTCAATGACCGTGACCGGAATGGAGACACCTTCTTCGGTGAAAATACGGGTCATACCGCATTTACGACCGACTACACCAATAGTCATGTTGTAAACCTCATGAGTGTACGGGGCTTTCACCCGCTATGGCCGCCCATTTCAGAGCGTTACACGACTAAGACCCAAGTCTTAGCCGAGGCTGATCTGAACTTCCACACCGGCCGCAAGATCAAGCTTCATAAGCGCATCAACGGTTTTTTCCGTTGGCTGAACAATGTCCAGAACACGCTTGTGAGTACGGATCTCATACTGGTCGCGCGCGTCTTTGTTGACGTGCGGAGAAACCAGAACGGTGAACCGCTCTTTACGAGTCGGCAGTGGAATCGGACCACGCACCTGTGCACCAGTACGTTTCGCGGTTTCCACGATTTCCTGGGTTGATTGGTCGATCAGGCGATGGTCAAAAGCCTTCAACCTGATACGGATTTGCTGGTTTTGCATTGGATTCAGACTCCAGATTGCTGTTCCCACCGAGCGCAATACGCCCGTTAAAAGGAGGCGCAATTCTATAGACGACCTCACTAGGTGTCAACCCAATAAAAAAGCCCCCGCGTTGCGGGGGCTCTTTTTGGGAATCAACGCTTACGCGATGATTTTGGCCACGACGCCAGCGCCGACGGTACGACCGCCTTCACGGATTGCGAAACGCAGACCATCTTCCATTGCGATTGGCTTGATCAGGGTAACGGAAACTTTAACGTTATCACCTGGCATAACCATTTCTACGCCTTCCGGCAGTTCGCAGCTACCAGTTACGTCGGTAGTACGGAAGTAGAACTGTGGACGGTAGCCTTTGAAGAACGGAGTGTGACGACCGCCTTCTTCTTTGCTCAGAACGTAGATTTCAGCTTCGAACTGAGTGTGCGGCTTGACGGTGCCTGGCTTGACCAGAACCTGGCCACGCTCAACGTCGTCACGCTTGGTACCACGCAGCAGAACGCCGCAGTTCTCGCCAGCACGACCTTCGTCGAGCAACTTACGGAACATTTCAACACCGGTGCAGGTGGTGACGGTAGTGTCACGCAGACCAACGATTTCCAGTGGATCCTGAACCTTGACGATACCGCGCTCAATACGACCAGTCACAACAGTACCGCGACCGGAGATCGAGAACACGTCTTCGATTGGCATCAGGAACGGCTTGTCGGTCAGACGAACTGGTTCTGGAATGTAGGAGTCCAGTGTTTCAACCAGTTTACGAACGGCAGTGGTGCCCATTTCGTTGTCGTCTTTACCTTCCAGAGCCATACGAGCAGAACCGATGATGATCGGAGTGTCGTCGCCTGGGAAGTCGTAAGTGCTCAGCAGATCGCGCACTTCCATCTCAACCAGTTCCAGCAGCTCAGCGTCGTCTACCAGGTCAGCCTTGTTCAGGAAAACCACGATGTACGGAACGCCAACCTGACGGGACAGCAGGATGTGCTCACGGGTTTGTGGCATCGGACCATCAGCGGCCGAACAAACCAGAATCGCGCCGTCCATCTGGGCAGCACCGGTGATCATGTTCTTCACGTAGTCAGCGTGACCTGGGCAGTCAACGTGAGCGTAGTGACGGATCAACGATTTGTATTCAACGTGCGCGGTATTGATGGTAATACCACGAGCTTTCTCTTCCGGTGCGCTGTCGATCTTGTCGAATTCAACAGCAGCCGAACCGAAAACTTCGGAGCAGACGCGAGTCAGAGCAGCGGTCAGCGTGGTTTTACCGTGGTCAACGTGACCAA
Organism: Pseudomonas syringae group sp. 26L6; assembly: GCF_032587815.1. Classification (NCBI taxonomy): domain Bacteria; kingdom Pseudomonadati; phylum Pseudomonadota; class Gammaproteobacteria; order Pseudomonadales; family Pseudomonadaceae; genus Pseudomonas; species Pseudomonas syringae group sp. 26L6. The sequence goes on along the minus strand of NZ_JAWHPJ010000011.1, from coordinate 18,245 downwards.
TGGTGCCAACGTTGACGTGCGGGAGGGAACGATCAAATTTTTCTTTAGCCACGACAAATAACTCCTAGCCTAAAGGCGCTGAATCAGCCTTGTTTTTTGGTTACAGTTTCGACGATGTGCGACGGAGCTGTATTGTATTTTTTGAATTCCATAGAGTAGCTTGCGCGACCCTGAGACATGGAGCGAACGTCGGTCGCATAACCGAACATCTCACCCAACGGAACCTCGGCACGAATTACTTTGCCGGAAACCGTATCTTCCATACCCAGGATCATGCCGCGACGGCGGTTAAGGTCGCCCATCACGTCACCCATATAGTCTTCAGGCGTAACAACCTCTACCGCCATGATCGGCTCAAGCAACTCACCACCGCCCTTCTGGGCCAGTTGCTTGGTCGCCATGGAAGCAGCCACCTTAAACGCCATCTCGTTCGAGTCGACGTCATGGTAGGAACCATCAAACACGGTAGCCTTCAGGCCGATCAGCGGATAGCCGGCAACAACGCCGTTCTTCATCTGCTCTTCGATACCCTTCTGGATAGCCGGGATGTATTCCTTGGGAACAACACCACCTACCACTTCGTTTACGAATTGCAGACCTTCCTGACCTTCGTCAGCAGGTGCAAAACGGATCCAGCAGTGACCGAACTGGCCACGACCGCCGGATTGACGAACGAACTTGCCTTCGATTTCACAATTCTTCGTGATGCGCTCACGATAGGAAACCTGAGGCTTGCCGATGTTGGCTTCGACGTTGAACTCACGGCGCATCCGGTCAACCAGGATGTCCAGGTGCAGCTCGCCCATGCCAGAGATGATCGTTTGACCAGTCTCTTCATCAGTCTTGACGCGGAAAGAAGGGTCTTCCTGAGCAAGTTTGCCCAGAGCGATACCCATTTTTTCCTGGTCATCCTTGGTTTTTGGCTCAACGGCAACCGAAATAACCGGCTCCGGGAAGTCCATGCGAACCAGGATGATTGGCTTGTCAGCGTTGCACAAGGTTTCACCAGTGGTGACGTCCTTCATGCCGATCAAGGCCGCGATGTCACCAGCGCGAACTTCCTTGATTTCTTCGCGGGCGTTTGCGTGCATTTGCACCATACGACCCACACGCTCTTTCTTGCCTTTCACCGAGTTGATCACGCCGTCGCCGGATGCCAACACGCCCGAGTAAACGCGGACGAAAGTCAAGGTACCCACGAATGGGTCGGTAGCGATCTTGAACGCCAAAGCCGAGAACGGCTCGTTGTCGTCTGCATGACGCTCCATCAGGACTTCTTCGTTATCAGGATCGGAACCCTTGATAGCTGGAATGTCGGTCGGAGCCGGCAGGTAGTCGATCACGGCGTCGAGAACCAGGGGAACACCCTTGTTCTTGAAGGAAGAACCGCAAACAGCAAGAACGATCTCACCAGCGATAGTACGCTGACGCAGAGCGGCCTTGATTTCCTCGTTGGTGAGCTCTTCACCTTCGAGGTACTTGTTCATCAGCTCTTCGCTGGCTTCGGCAGCAGCCTCAACCATGTTGCTGCGCCACTCGTCAGCCAGTTCCTGCAGTTCAGCAGGGATAGGCTCACGACGTGGAACCATACCCTTGTCGGCATCATTCCAGTAAACAGCTTCCATGGACATCAGATCGATCTGACCCTGGAAGTTGTCCTCGGCACCAATGGCCAACTGAATCGGCACCGGGGTGTGGCCCAGACGCTGCTTGATCTGAGCGATCACGCGCAGAAAGTTTGCACCAGCACGGTCCATCTTGTTCACGTAAACGATACGTGGAACACCGTACTTGTTGGCCTGACGCCATACGGTTTCGGACTGCGGCTCTACACCGGAAGTGCCACAGAACACAACGACCGCGCCGTCGAGTACACGCAGGGAACGCTCAACTTCAATGGTGAAGTCAACGTGGCCCGGGGTGTCAATAACGTTGAAACGGTATTGGTCTTTGTGTTGCTTCTCGGAACCCTGCCAAAAGGCAGTAATAGCAGCAGAAGTAATGGTAATACCACGCTCCTGCTCCTGAACCATCCAGTCCGTGGTCGCGGCGCCGTCATGCACCTCGCCCATTTTGTGGCTTTTGCCGGTGTAAAAAAGGACGCGCTCGGTGGTGGTGGTTTTACCAGCATCCACGTGAGCAACGATACCAATGTTACGGTAGCGGCCAATCGGAGTAGTACGAGCCATAAAGCCCTCGCAAAATTAGTGACGCTGAAATTAGAAGCGGTAGTGCGAGAAAGCCTTGTTGGCCTCAGCCATACGGTGCACGTCTTCACGCTTCTTGACCGCAGCACCTTTACCTTCGGCGGCGTCCAGCAGTTCGCCAGCCAAACGCAGCGCCATTGACTTCTCACCGCGCTTGCGCGCGAAGTCTACCAGCCAACGCATTGCCAGAGCATTACGACGGGACGGACGAACTTCGACAGGAACCTGGTAAGTGGCACCGCCTACACGGCGCGACTTTACTTCGACCAGCGGAGCGATGGCGTCGAGAGCTTTCTCGAAGATTTCCAGGGGGTCGCTGTTCTTGCGTTCTTTAACCTTTTCCAGCGCGCCATAAACGATACGCTCGGCAACGGCTTTCTTGCCGCTTTCCATAACGTGGTTCATGAACTTGGCCAGGATCTGGCTGCCGTATTTTGGATCGTCAAGCACTTCGCGCTTGGCTGCTACGCGTCTTCTTGGCATGGATAAGCCCTCAAACGGTCTTCAGGTTAGCTCGGGACCACCATCCTGCAAGGGATGCGCCCGACCTTACTCTTATCGACTCAGAAAAATAGAAATCTGCAATTTCACACAGAAGCCAAAAACTACTTAGGCTTCTTGGTACCGTATTTCGAGCGACCCTGGTTCCGGCCTTTAACGCCGGAAGTATCCAGAGAACCACGAACGGTGTGATAACGAACACCTGGCAAGTCTTTTACACGACCGCCACGGATCAGTACCACGCTGTGCTCTTGCAGGTTGTGACCTTCACCACCGATGTACGAGGAAACCTCGAAACCGTTGGTCAGGCGCACACGGCAGACTTTACGCAATGCCGAGTTAGGTTTTTTCGGCGTGGTGGTATACACACGAGTGCACACACCGCGACGTTGCGGGCAGTTCTGCAGCGCAGGCACGTCGGATTTCTCGACGATACGCTTACGCGGCTGACGTACCAGCTGGTTGATAGTTGCCATCTACTAGCTCCACTGTTGTCTTGCGACGCTATTGTCTTACAAGAAAAGCAAATGACAGGGCACAAGCCCCGCCAAATTTAGGGGTACAAGAGTCTAAAGAGGATCCCGCCCCCAGTCAAGACAAAGCCCCGACATCCTCAAGAGGCAAACGACACGAAAACGTGCTGTCTGCCAGATGAAAATGCCGAGGCTTTAGTCTCAATTACCGCTGGAGTTCAACGCTTCAGTCAGAGCGGCTTCTACTTCGCTCGCGCTGACACGGGTCGGTTTGTCCATTTCACGACGACGCTTGCGCTCGCTGTGATAAGCCAGACCGGTACCGGCCGGGATCAGACGACCCACAACCACGTTTTCCTTCAGGCCGCGCAGATAATCGCGCTTGCCAGTCACAGCCGCCTCGGTCAGCACGCGGGTTGTCTCCTGGAAGGAGGCCGCGGAGATGAACGACTCGGTGGACAGCGATGCCTTGGTGATACCCAGCAACACGCGAGTGAACTTGGAGACAAACTTGTCTTCCGTGCTCAGACGCTCGTTTTCTACCAGTACGTGAGTCAATTCCATCTGGTCGCCCTTGATGAAACTGGAATCGCCAGACTCGGCAATTTCAACCTTGCGCAGCATCTGACGCAGAATCGTCTCGATGTGCTTGTCGTTGATCTTCACGCCTTGCAGACGGTATACATCCTGAATCTCGTTGACGATGTACTTGGCCAGCGCACTCACACCCAGCAGACGCAGGATGTCGTGTGGATCGCTAGGACCGTCGGAGATAACTTCGCCGCGGTTCACTTGTTCGCCTTCGAAGACGTTCAGGTGACGCCACTTCGGAATCAGCTCTTCGTACGGATCGCTACCGTCGTTCGGGGTAATGACCAGACGGCGCTTGCCCTTGGTCTCTTTACCGAATGCGATGGTACCGCTGACTTCTGCAAGGATCGACGCCTCTTTCGGACGACGGGCTTCGAACAGGTCGGCAACACGTGGCAGACCACCGGTGATGTCACGAGTCTTCGAAGTTTCCTGCGGAATACGAGCGATAACATCACCGATCGCGATCTGCGCACCGTCAGCCACACCGACCAGGGCGTTGGCCGGCAGGAAGTACTGAGCAGGTACGTCAGTACCCGGCAACAGCAGATCCTTGCCATCCAGACCGACCATCTTCACAGCGGGACGGATGTCCTTGCCGGCAGCCGGACGGTCTTTGGCGTCAAGCACTTCAATGTTGGTCATACCGGTCAATTCGTCTGTCTGACGCTTGATCGTGATGCCTTCTTCCATGCCGACGTAGGTAACAGTACCTTTCATCTCGGTGACGATTGGGTGAGTGTGCGGATCCCACTTGGCCACGATCGAACCAGCGTCGACCTTGTCGCCTTCCTTCACCGAAATCACTGCACCGTATGGCAGCTTGTAACGCTCACGCTCGCGACCGAAGTCATCAGCGATGGCCAGTTCACCGGAGCGGGATACCGCAACCAGGTGACCGTCAACACGCTCAACGTGCTTCAGGTTGTGAAGACGGACAGTACCGCCATTCTTCACCTGAACGCTGTCGGCTGCCGAGGTCCGGCTTGCCGCACCACCAATGTGGAACGTACGCATTGTCAGCTGGGTACCCGGCTCACCGATCGACTGTGCAGCGATTACGCCGACAGCTTCACCGATGTTAACCTGGTGACCGCGAGCCAGGTCGCGACCGTAGCACTTGGCACAGATGCCGTAGCGCGTTTCACAGCTGATTGGCGAGCGAACGATCACTTCGTCGATGCTGTTCAGCTCGATGAACTCGACCCACTTCTCGTCTACCAGTGTGCCAGCAGGAACGATGACCTCTTCTGTGCCCGGCTTGAACACGTCACGGGCGATAACTCGACCCAGTACGCGCTCACCCAGCGGCTCTACAACGTCACCGCCTTCAATGTGCGGAGTCATCAGCAGACCGTGCTCGGTACCGCAATCCACCTCGGTAACGACCAGATCCTGAGCAACGTCTACCAGACGGCGAGTCAGATAACCGGAGTTAGCGGTTTTCAGTGCGGTATCCGCAAGACCCTTACGAGCACCGTGAGTGGAGATGAAGTACTGAAGTACGCTCAAACCTTCACGGAAGTTCGCAGTGATCGGCGTTTCGATGATGGAGCCGTCAGGCTTGGCCATCAGACCACGCATACCAGCCAACTGACGAATCTGGGCAGCAGAACCACGCGCACCGGAGTCAGCCATCATGTACATCGAGTTGAAGGATTCCTGGTCAACTTCGACGCCATGACGATCGATGACCTTCTCTTTCGAGAGGTTCGACATCATTGCCTTGGACACTTCGTCGTTGGCCTTGGACCAGAGGTCGATCACCTTGTTGTACTTCTCGCCCTGGGTTACCAGGCCGGAGGCGTACTGACTTTCGATCTCTTTAACTTCTTCGGTGGCCGCGTCGATGATGCGAGCTTTTTCATCCGGGATAACGAAGTCGTTAACGCCGATGGAAACACCCGAAATGGTCGAGTAGGCAAAACCGGTGTACATCAACTGGTCAGCGAAGATCACGGTCTCTTTCAAACCAACCACGCGGTAGCACTGGTTGATCAGCTTGGAGATCGCCTTCTTCTTCATGGGCTGGTTGACGACGTCGTAGGACAGGCCGGCCGGAACCACCTGGAACAGCAGCGCACGGCCGACAGTGGTGTCGACGATACGGGTGTTCTTGACGCTGCCACCGTCACGGTCGTTGACCGTTTCGTGGATACGAACCTTGACCTTGGCATGCAGAGCCGCTTCGCCGGCGCGGAATACGCGGTCGACTTCCTGCAGGTCCGCAAACACACGACCTTCGCCCTTGGCGTTGATCGCTTCACGAGTCATGTAATACAGACCCAGTACAACGTCCTGCGAAGGAACGATGATTGGCTCACCGTTGGCTGGCGACAGAATGTTGTTGGTAGACATCATCAGTGCGCGCGCTTCGAGCTGAGCTTCCAGCGTCAAGGGTACGTGAACGGCCATCTGGTCGCCGTCGAAGTCGGCGTTGTACGCAGCACAGACCAGCGGGTGCAGCTGAATAGCCTTACCTTCGATCAGTACTGGTTCAAACGCCTGGATGCCCAGACGGTGAAGAGTTGGCGCGCGGTTCAGAAGCACCGGGTGTTCGCGAATTACTTCAGCAAGAACGTCCCAGACCTCTGGCAGCTCGCGCTCGACCATCTTCTTGGCAGCTTTGATGGTCGTGGCCAGGCCACGCATTTCCAGCTTGCCGAAGATGAACGGCTTGAACAGCTCGAGAGCCATTTTTTTCGGCAGACCGCACTGGTGCAGACGCAGGGTCGGACCTACGGTAATTACCGAACGGCCCGAGTAGTCAACGCGCTTACCGAGCAAGTTCTGACGGAAACGACCCTGCTTACCCTTGATCATGTCAGCCAGGGACTTCAGAGGACGCTTGTTCGAACCCGTGATCGCACGACCGCGACGACCGTTGTCGAGCAGCGCATCGACCGCTTCCTGCAGCATGCGCTTTTCGTTGCGCACGATGATGTCGGGAGCAGACAGATCCAGCAGACGCTTCAGACGGTTGTTACGGTTGATCACTCGACGATACAGATCGTTGAGGTCGGACGTCGCGAAACGGCCACCGTCAAGCGGAACCAGAGGACGCAGATCTGGCGGCAGAACCGGCAGAACGGTCAGCACCATCCACTCAGGGAGGTTGCCGGAACCCTGGAAGGCTTCCATCAGCTTCAGACGCTTGGACAGCTTCTTGATTTTGGTTTCGGAATTGGTTTGCGGAATTTCTTCACGCAGGCGGCCAATTTCGTGCTCCAGATCAATAGCGTGCAGCAGTTCACGGACAGCCTCGGCACCCATGCGGGCGTCGAAGTCATCACCGAACTCTTCGAGGGCTTCGAAGTATTGCTCGTCGTTCAGCAGCTGACCTTTTTCAAGGGTAGTCATGCCTGGATCGATAACGACATAGCTCTCGAAGTAGAGAACGCGCTCGATATCACGCAGGGTCATGTCCATCAGCAAGCCGATACGGGACGGCAGCGACTTCAGGAACCAGATGTGCGCAACCGGCGAAGCCAGCTCGATGTGAGCCATGCGCTCGCGACGAACCTTGGCCAGTGCTACTTCAACACCGCATTTTTCGCAGATGACACCGCGGTGCTTCAGGCGCTTGTACTTACCGCACAGGCACTCGTAATCTTTTACCGGGCCAAAGATCTTGGCGCAGAACAGACCGTCACGCTCAGGCTTGAACGTACGGTAGTTGATGGTTTCCGGCTTTTTAACTTCACCGAACGACCAAGAGCGGATCATCTCAGGCGATGCAAGTCCGATACGGATTGCGTCGAACTCTTCGACTTGACCCTGGTTTTTCAGCAAATTCAGTAGGTCTTTCAAGGCTTTTCCTCCTGGCGGAGCAGGGAGCAGGCAATACCGCCCTGCCCCCGATTCGCGTCACGTGTTATTCGGTTTCCAGATCGATATCGATACCGAGCGAACGGATTTCTTTGATCAACACGTTGAAAGACTCGGGCATGCCCGGCTCCATACGGTGATCGCCGTCCACGATGTTTTTGTACATCTTGGTACGACCGTTCACATCGTCCGACTTCACTGTGAGCATTTCCTGCAGAGTGTACGCCGCGCCGTATGCTTCCAGCGCCCACACTTCCATCTCCCCGAAACGCTGACCACCGAACTGTGCCTTACCACCCAGCGGCTGCTGGGTAACCAGGCTGTACGAACCAGTGGAACGCGCGTGCATCTTGTCGTCCACCAAGTGGTTCAGCTTCAGCATGTACATGTAGCCAACCGTTACAGCACGTTCAAACTTGTTGCCGGTACGACCGTCGAACAGCTGCATCTGGCCGCTTTCCGGCATATCTGCCAGCTTGAGCATTGCCTTGATTTCGCTTTCCTTGGCACCGTCGAAAACCGGGGTAGCCATCGGTACGCCGTTACGCAGGTTCTTCGCGAGGTCCAGAATCTCGTTGTCGGTGAGGTCTTCCAGAGACTCCTGACGACCACCGATTTCGTTATAGATCTCGTTTAGGAACTTACGCAGCTCAGCAACTTTACGCTGCTCTTCAAGCATGCGGTTGATCTTCTCGCCCAGACCTTTGGCCGCGAGGCCCAGGTGAGTTTCGAGAATCTGACCAACGTTCATACGCGAAGGTACGCCCAGCGGGTTGAGGACGATATCCACCGGCGTGCCATTGGCATCGTGCGGCATGTCTTCAACCGGCATGATCACGGAGACCACACCCTTGTTACCGTGACGACCGGCCATCTTGTCGCCCGGCTGGATGCGACGACGGATTGCCAGGTAGACCTTGACGATTTTCAGAACGCCTGGAGCCAGGTCATCGCCTTGCTGCAGTTTGCGTTTCTTGTCTTCGAACTTGTCATCCAGAAGACGGCGACGATCAACGATGTAGGCCTGAGCTTTCTCAAGCTGCTCATTCAGAGCATCTTCAGCCATGCGCAGTTTGAACCACTGACCATGCTCAAGACCATCAAGCACTTCGTTGGTGATTTCCTGACCTTTCTTGAGGCCAGCACCGCCTTCGGCTATACGACCCACCAGCGCAGAGCGCAGACGTTCGAAAGTAGCGCCTTCGACAATACGGAACTCTTCGTTCAGATCCTTACGGATCTCGTCGAGTTGCGACTTCTCGATGGACAGGGCACGCGCATCACGCTCGACGCCATCACGGGTGAAGACCTGAACGTCAATGACAGTACCCTTGGTGCCGGTCGGCACGCGCAGGGAAGTATCTTTAACGTCGCTTGCTTTCTCACCGAAAATCGCGCGCAACAGTTTTTCCTCCGGAGTCAGCTGGGTCTCGCCTTTCGGAGTGACCTTGCCCACCAGGATGTCGCCGGCGCCAACTTCGGCACCTACATAAACAATACCGGCTTCGTCCAGCTTGTTCAGAGCCGCTTCACCCACGTTCGGGATGTCGGCGGTGATCTCTTCAGGCCCAAGCTTGGTGTCACGAGCCACACAGGTCAGTTCCTGAATGTGGATCGTTGTGAAGCGGTCTTCTTGAACTACACGCTCGGAGAGGCAGATGGAGTCTTCGAAGTTGAAACCGTTCCAGGCCATGAACGCGATGCGCATGTTCTGACCCAGAGCCAGCTCACCCATATCGGTGGACGGACCGTCGGCCATGATGTCGCTACGCTGAACACGGTCACCCTTGCTGACCAGCGGACGCTGGTTGATGCAGGTGTTCTGGTTCGAACGGGTGTATTTGGTCAGGTTGTAGATATCTACACCTGCTTCACCTGTTTCTACTTCGTCATCGGCAACGCGAACAACGATACGGCTGGCGTCGACAGAGTCGATCACGCCGCCACGACGAGCCACGACGCAAACGCCGGAGTCGCGAGCAACGTTGCGCTCCATGCCAGTACCTACCAGCGGCTTGTCGGCACGCAGGGTCGGTACAGCCTGACGCTGCATGTTCGAACCCATCAATGCGCGGTTGGCGTCATCGTGCTCGAGGAACGGGATCAGCGATGCGGCTACCGACACAACCTGCTTGGGCGAAACGTCCATCAGGGTGACATCGGCTGGTGCCTTGACGGTGAATTCGTTCAAGTGACGCACAGCAACCAGCTCGTCGATCAGCTCTTGCTTGTCGTTCATTGCAGCCGAAGCCTGAGCAATGACGTGGTCCGCTTCTTCGATCGCCGAAAGGAAGACGATTTCTTCGGTGACCAGACCTTCCTTGACCACACGGTACGGGCTCTCGAGGAAGCCGTACTGGTTGGTGCGGGCATAGGCCGCCAGGGAGTTGATCAGACCGATGTTCGGACCTTCAGGCGTCTCGATCGGGCAAACACGGCCGTAGTGAGTCGGGTGAACGTCTCGAACTTCAAAGCCAGCACGCTCACGAGTCAGACCGCCAGGGCCGAGTGCAGAAACACGGCGCTTGTGAGTGATCTCGGACAGCGGGTTGTTCTGGTCCATGAACTGGGAAAGCTGGCTGGAACCGAAGAATTCCTTGACCGCCGCCGCAACAGGCTTGGCGTTGATCAGGTCCTGAGGCATCAGGCCTTCGCTTTCTGCCATGGACAGGCGCTCTTTGACAGCGCGCTCGACACGGACCAGACCAACACGGAACTGGTTCTCGGCCATCTCGCCAACGCAACGAACGCGACGGTTACCGAGGTGGTCGATGTCATCGACGATGCCTTTGCCGTTACGGATATCAACGAGGGTCTTGAGGACCGCTACGATGTCTTCCTTGCACAGCACGCCCGAGCCTTCGATTTCGGTACGACCGATACGACGGTTGAACTTCATCCGGCCTACAGCAGACAGGTCGTAACGCTCAGGACTGAAGAACAGGTTGTTGAACAGTGTTTCAGCGGCATCCTTGGTTGGCGGCTCGCCAGGACGCATCATGCGATAGATCTCGACCAGCGCTTCCAGTTGGTTGCTGGTGGAGTCGATCTTCAGCGTGTCAGAGACGAACGGACCGCAGTCGATGTCGTTGGTGTACAACGTTTCGATGCGAACGACCTGAGCCTTCGCGATCTTGGCCAGGATTTCAGTGTTCAGCTCGGTGTTGCACTCGGCAATGATCTCACCGGTTGCCGGATGCACAATGACCTTGGCAGTAGTACGACCCAGGACGTAGTCCAGAGGTACTTCCAGCTCTTTGATCCCGGCTTTTTCCAGCTGGTTGATGTGACGAGCGGTAATACGGCGACCCTGCTCGACAATGACCTTGCCCTTGTCGTCCAGAATATCCAGAACGGCAATTTCACCACGCAGGCGCTGAGGCACCAGTTCCAGGCTCAGATTTTCGCCGCGCACATGGAATACGTTGGTGGTGTAGAAAGCATCGAGCACTTGCTCGGTGGTATAACCCAGAGCGCGCAGAAGTACGGATGCAGGCAGCTTGCGACGACGGTCGATACGGACGAATACGCAGTCTTTCGGATCGAACTCGAAGTCCAGCCACGAACCGCGGTAAGGAATGATACGAGCGGAGTAAAGCAGCTTACCGGAGCTGTGCGTCTTGCCACGGTCGTGGTCGAAGAATACGCCAGGCGAGCGGTGAAGCTGAGACACGATAACGCGCTCGGTGCCATTGATTACAAAGGTACCGTTTTCAGTCATCAGGGGGATTTCACCCATGTAGACTTCTTGCTCTTTGATGTCCTTGATCGCTTTGTTCGACGATTCTTTGTCGAAAATGATCAGACGGACCTTGACCCGCAGAGGTACTGCGTAAGTCACACCGCGCAGCACGCATTCCTTGACATCAAATGCCGGTTCGCCCAAGCGATAACCTACATACTCCAGCGCAGCATTGCCGGAGTAGCTGATGATCGGGAAAACGGATTTGAAGGCTGCATGCAGACCGACGTCGCGGAACTGATCTTTGGTCGCTCCCGCCTGCAGGAATTCGCGATACGAATCCAGCTGGATGGCCAAGAGATACGGCACATCCATTACGTCCGGCAACTTGCTAAAGTCCTTGCGGATACGTTTTTTCTCAGTATATGAGTAAGCCATCAGCGTTCCCCAGCTTGGTCACCTGCTTGTTTGGCTCCCTCCCGACGGAAGCAGCCAGAAAATCTTGCAAACCCCTTGGTTTGCGCCACCGCCATCGGTGGATACAGCACATTACAAACGTTGACAGCGCCAATCGTCTATAACGGAAAAAGGCCGGTGGCAAAAGCCACCAGCCATCAGCCTTTCGCTAATCGCGTGGGCTGGACACTCAAAGTCGATGCTTATTTCAGCTCGACTTTAGCGCCTGCTTCTTCCAGAGTAGCTTTGGCTTTGTCAGCTGCGTCTTTGGCAACAGCTTCCAGAACCATTGCTGGCGCGCCGTCAACGACTGCCTTGGCTTCTTTCAGGCCCAGACCGGTCAGTTCACGTACTGCCTTGATCACGTTAACTTTCTTCTCGCCAGCTTCCAGCAGCATGACGTTGAATTCAGTTTGTTCTTCAACAACAGCAGCAGCAACAGCTGGACCAGCCGAACCGGCAGCAGCGGTAACGCCGAACTTCTCTTCGAACGCCTTGATCAGCTCTACAACCTGCAGAACGGACATTTCAGCTACGGCGTTAAGGATATCGTCTTGAGAGATGGACATGACTCAATTTCCTGAATTGGGGGACGGCCTACGCGACCATCAAAATAAACAAAAATACGCGAAAAGATCTGACTCAGCCTTAGGCTGCAGCTGCTTCTTTTTGGTCGCGAACAGCCGCCAGAGTACGAGCCAACTTGCTGGTAGCGCCTTGAATCACGCTCATCAGCTGAGAAATTGCTTCGTTACGGGTCGGCAGGCTTGCCAGTACATCGATCTGATTAGCTGCGAGGAACTTGCCCTCGAACGCAGCTGCCTTGATCTCGAACTTGTCCTGACCTTTGGCGAATTCCTTGAACAGACGGGCAGCAGCGCCAGGATGTTCGTTGGAGAACGCAATCAAGGTCGGGCCAGTGAACACGTCGTTGAGGACACTGAATTCAGTGTCAGCAACAGCGCGCTTGAGCAGGGTGTTACGTACAACACGTACGTAAACGCCAGCTTCACGAGCCTCTTTACGGAGTCCGGTCATAGCGCCGACCGTCACACCACGGGCATCAGCCACGACAGCGGACAGACCAGCTTTGGCAGCCTCGTTGACTTCAGCGACGATGGCCTTCTTGTCTTCGAGTTTAATTGCCACGGGTTTAACTCCTGCTTGTTACCGTTTCATCCGACCGGAGTCAGATGTCGTTTTGGTGTCTGATTCGGTAAGGAACCGGGAGCACCATCTGCGTAGGCTTGAGGTTTAAGACTTGCGTCGCCTACGGTCTTGGATAGCCCCCGCCAGGCAGGGACCCCAATCTTTCAAACGGTACGGCGTCAAAACCGCACCGCTTCTGTCTTACGCTTCCAACGAACCCTGGTCGATGACCAGGCCTGGGCCCATAGTGGTGCTCAGGGTGATGCGCTTGACGTAAATACCTTTCGAAGAAGCAGGCTTGATACGCTTAAGGTCAGCGATCAGGGCTTCAACGTTTTCCTTCAGCTTGACAGCGTCGAAACCGACCTTGCCAACGGAAGTGTGGATGATGCCGTTTTTGTCGGTGCGATAACGAACCTGACCAGCCTTGGCGTTCTTGACGGCGTTAGCCACGTCAGGAGTAACGGTGCCGACTTTCGGGTTAGGCATCAGACCACGAGGACCGAGAACCTGACCCAACTGACCCACAACGCGCATTGCGTCCGGGGAAGCGATAACGACGTCATAGTTCAGATCGCCCGCTTTCATTTCAGCAGCCAGATCGTCCATACCAACGCGATCAGCACCGGCAGCCAAAGCAGCTTCAGCAGCAGGGCCCTGGGTGAACACTGCAACGCGTACAGTTTTACCAGTGCCGTGCGGCAGTACGGTAGCGCTACGAACAACCTGGTCGGACTTACGAGGATCGACACCCAGGTTAACAGCAACGTCTACAGACTCGCTGAACTTGACGGTCGACAGCTCGGTCAGCAGGGCTGCGGCGTCTACGAAATTGTAAGACTTACCAGCTTCGATCTTGCTGGCGATTGCCTTTTGACGCTTGGTCAGCTTAGCCATTACACACCCTCCACGTTAAGGCCCATGCTACGAGCGGAACCGGCGATAGTACGCACGGCCGCTTCCATGTCAGCTGCAGTCAGATCCGCGTTTTTTGCTTTAGCGATATCTTCCAGCTGAGCACGAGTCACGGTGCCAACTTTAACGGTGTTCGGGCGAGCCGAGCCGCTGGTCAAGCCTGCAGCTTTCTTCAGCAGAACCGATGCAGGGGTACTTTTTGTTTCGAAAGTGAAGCTACGGTCGCTGTATACAGTGATGATCACTGGAGTCGGCAAGCCTGGCTCAATACCCTGAGTACGGGCGTTGAACGCTTTGCAGAATTCCATGATGTTCACACCGTGCTGACCCAGAGCAGGACCAACTGGCGGGCTTGGGTTAGCCTGAGCGGCTTTCACTTGCAGCTTGATGTATGCGGTTATCTTCTTGGCCATGAGGCACTCCAATTACGGGTTCAAGCGCCAATAAAGGCTCCCCGGTTACTTACGCGTATATCCCAGTGACGAAAAAACCCCACAGCCTTGGGCTGCGGGGTATGGGATTCCAGCTCAGTTATGCCTTTTCGACCTGACTGAACTCTAGCTCTACCGGGGTAGAGCGTCCGAAAATGAGCACCGCCACTTGAATCCGGCTCTTTTCGTAGTTAACTTCTTCAACCGTGCCATTGAAATCGGCGAACGGACCGTCGGTGACACGAACAACCTCACCCGGCTCGAACAGCGTTTTCGGCTTCGGCTTGTCGCTACCGTCAGCAACGCGACGCAGAATTGCTTCTGCCTCTTTGTCAGTGATCGGAGCAGGCTTATCTGCGGTACCGCCGATGAAGCCCATGACACGCGGGGTGTCCTTGACCAAGTGCCAAGTACCCTCATTCATGTCCATCTGAACAAGCACATAACCTGGGAAGAACTTGCGTTCGCTTTTGCGTTTCTGGCCATTACGCATTTCAACCACTTCTTCAGTGGGAACCAGAATTTCGCCGAAGCCATCTTCCATGCCTGCCAGCTTCACACGCTCGATCAACGAGCGCATGACATGCTTCTCGTAACCCGAGTAAGCATGCACTACGTACCAACGCTTAGCCACGGGACACCCTTAGCCAACTATCAAGGAAACAAGCCAGCCGAGCAGGGAATCAAGCCCCCACAACAGCAACGCCATAACCAGCACAACTGCCACAACGATCAACGTGGTTTGAGTGGTTTCTTGGCGAGTAGGCCATACGACTTTACGAATCTCAGCGCGAGCTTCTTTCGCCAAAACGAAGAAGGCTTTACCCTTACCGGTCTGCAGCGCAACAAACGCAGCTGCAGCAGCAATCACAAGGAGAGCAAGAACGCGGTACAGGATCGGCTCAGCAGAATAATACTGATTACCGACAACACCCACGACAACCAAAACGACTACCAGGAGCCACTTCAGCATATCAAAGCGAGAGTCTGATGCTTCAGCCTTGGGATTCATCTACGGAGATCCTGTGAAAAGAAAGCCAGATTACATCTAGGAAATCTGGCAGGTCAGGAGGGAATCGAACCCCCAACCTACGGTTTTGGAGACCGTCGCTCTGCCAATTGAGCTACTGACCTAAAAGCAAAATCAGGCCGACCATTATGCGGACCTGACGAGAGTTTTTCAACACCTTATTCAGGGAGCGCCTTACAGGTGACGCACTCCGAACAAGCTTCAAGCGGATCACGCACAGCGCAACCACCTAAAACAAAGGCAGATATTTTCATATCTGCCTTTAGCAATGGAGCTCTTGAGCGGATTTGAACCGCTGACCTCACCCTTACCAAGGGTGTGCTCTACCAACTGAGCTACAAGAGCAAAACACAATGCATGAACCACAAACCTGGAGCGGGTAGCGGGAATCGAACCCGCATCATCAGCTTGGAAGGCTGAGGTTCTACCACTAAACTATACCCGCGCAATTTGCAGATCGCGCTAAATCTGGTGGAGGGGGAAGGATTCGAACCTTCGAAGTCGTAGACGTCAGATTTACAGTCTGATCCCTTTGGCCGCTCGGGAACCCCTCCTAAGCGAGGCAGCATTCTCAACTCATGCCGCCCTTCTGTCAACCTTTTTCTCAGTAAAAACCTGAGGTTACATGCGTTGACTACTACCACCCCGTTCGCGAGACTTTCACCTCGCTGCGAAGCGGGCGCCATTCTATGTAAACTACTCAGCAGTTGCAATGCCCTCGCACGACATTATTTGATTTTTTAATTGTGGGAAATCCTGACTCAATTGATTGATCACACCTGCCTCCACAAGACGTCGGCTTTCCGGGGCAATCCTTAACCAGTAGGCCGTCGCCCCATTCGTTTGCAGCGACTGAAATTGAGACTGGATATCCAGACTGTTCAAGCGCTGCTCCACCAGGCGAGCATCCTCTTGCCTCGCAAAGCCACCGACATACAGGCACTTCGTGTCGGCATCATGCGACATGCGCCCCGCATCCGACTCACTAAGCAGGCGAATATCCTGCTGGGGAGCGCGATGCAACGACAATGGCATGACCTCTTTAGCCCTGAGCGGAGCCTCCTGCTGATGCCAGAGGTAATAAAAGGCATTAAGCATCAACAGCAGAAGAAATAACCAACGCATAGAGACCTCAACGCAAAGGGCAAGCCAGAGCCAGACCCACGAAGACCAGATCAGGAACAATACGAGCCCCCGGCAGTACATCCGCAACCAGCGCAGCATCCCCGCCAGTCACAAAAATAGCAAAATCGTTGCCCCAGTACCCCTGTGCTATCTCAATCTGAGTCAATGCAAACCCACGAAGCATCAACGAGCAGCCGCGCTCTACAGCCTCTGCAGTTGCACGCCCGGGAACAAGACGGGCAAGGGCTTTTTCAGCCTCTGTGTCGTCATATCTGATGCGACGGGTATGGGTACGCAACTGATTGCGCATCAAGGGCATTCCAGGACAGATAAAGCCACCGAGATGCGCACCACCGGCGCCGACAAAATCAGACGTCACAGCAGTTCCCAGATCAATCACCAGGCACGCGCTTCTGGCGAGATGGTAAGCCCCTACGAAAGCCAGCCAGCGGTCCAGCCCCAGACGCGCGAAGTCGTCATAGCCATTTATCACGCCAGCAAGCTCTTGAGCAGGTTCGGCGCAGACAGGCGCAACGGAAAAGGTGTCAGCCAGCAAAGAGACAAGCCTCGCCGTTTCTTCGGCACTACGCACACTCACCAGACGGCAGTCAGTGAATGATGTGTCAGGCAGATTACTCAAGTGCATCAGCAAGGCAGCATCGGAGTCCACAACGCCGCCGCTAATCACTGCCGCATCGTTCTTCGCAGTTATCCGCCACTTGATGAAGCTGTTGCCACAGTCGAGCTCAAGAATCATCTCGCAACCTCAGGCTGAGCTCGCCACCACTAAAGCTCTTCTCTACCCCATTCACTTCCAAACGCAACGCTCCAAGCGAGTCGACCCCCAACACTACCCCTTCAACTGCCTCAGCGCCTGAAAGCAATCTGACAGCAGCTCCCTGCCACAAATGTCCGCGCTCCCACTCATCCTGAAAAGCCACGAAGCCTTCTTTGCGATGAACTGCCAGAAGAGACTCAAGCTGACTGCTTATAAGGGCTGCAATCCGATTCCGATCAGCAAGGCTGCCCGTTTCGAGTCGAATCGACGTCCATAGCTGATCCACTTCGCTCGATGACCGCATGTTCACGTTCACCCCTATTCCGATGATCACATGACAAACGTCTGCCGGATCCCCAACAAGCTCGAGCAAAATGCCAGCAATCTTCTGTCTTCCGACCAGCACATCATTAGGCCATTTCAGGCCCGCGCCTTGAACCCCAATGTCGCGCAGTACGTTCATCACAGCCAATCCGACCAAAAGGCTGAGACCTTCCAGCTGACGCATTCCACCATCAATGCGCAGGACCAGACTGTAATAAAGGTTCTCGGCAAATGGACTTACCCACTTTCGACCCCGCCTCCCCCTTCCCGAGGTTTGCTGCTCGGCCACCACCAGTAAAGGCATGGGAGCCCCGCGAGCAATCAGACGCGTGGCCTCTGCATTGGTTGAGTCGATAGTGTCGTAAGTGCGTACAGACCAGCTGGCGGGGAATCCGCACTGAGCTATGCCAGCGGGGCTTAAAAGCGAAATAGGCGTTGCCAGTCGATAACCCCGTCCGCGCACTTTATGCACCTCTATGCCCAGGTCAGCTTCAAGCTGCTGAAGCTGCTTCCAGACCGCACTGCGGCTTATGCCGAGGGCATTGCCTAATACCTGTCCAGAATGAAATGCACCATCGGCAAGAAGCTTTAACAAGGTCAGCATTTGGAGTCGCCCGGCAATGAGGCACGCATAATAGCCACGCAGAGGCATGCTGCATAGAAACGAAAACGTATTTTCATGGCAGTTTTTGTGCAGCAGAAAAACAAAAACCCTCAACGCGTAAGCGATGAGGGTTTCTGGAATTTAATCTTGA